>CALZKB010000016.1 GCA_945787575.1 Thermoanaerobaculia bacterium
GCACCTGAAGATTGGTCAGGCTGGCAAGGAGTTCCGGGTGCGGTTTCCACGCCAAAACGTAGCGCACGTCTTCAAGGTCATCGGCATTGCCGGCGAAGACGCCGTCAATACCGGTTTCCAGGATGCGCCGCTCCGGCGCCAGCGCCTGCAGACGCCGCACCCACGGCCCGGCCTCCCAACCGCTGACGGCGACGAGGATGGTCATCAAAGGCTCTAATCCCCGACCGCTGCGGTGTGGGCCGCTTCCAGTTCAAAGGCCGCCGCCATCAGTGCCTTGGTGAAGAGGGGGGTCAACAGGGAAAACCCCACCAGCACGGCAAAGAGGCCAAAGAAACCGAGCCAAAGGCTCTTGCCGGGCAGCGCCAGCAGGGCGCCACCGGTGGCGAGCAGCAGTGCGCCGAGCCGGGAGAGCAGGGGGATCGCGCGATGAACGCGGGCCTCGAGCTCGGATCGCACGAGCGCTTCCCTCGGCTCCGTGTTCGTCGCCTCGAGGGAGGGGGTGATCGCGGCGGCCGCCGTAGCCGCCAACCCGAGGATCCCCCCCTTGACCAGCGTCCAGGGTGCCACCGACACCTGCCTGACGTTGACAACGAAGTAGAGGTCGTTGATCGTCTGGGTGACCCGTTCCGTCAGGCTCTGACCGAGCAACAGCCCCGCGAGCTCGCCGACGATCGTGCCCACGATCCCGATCAAGAGAGCCTCCCCCAGCATCAGCCGGAAAACCTGCCGACGGGTGGTGCCGAGAGCCCTCAAGATCGCCAGCAGGGGACGCCGCTGCACGACGGCAAAAGTCATCGTGTTGTAGATGAGGAATCCGCCGCAGAGCAGCGCCAGCAGGCTCAACGCCTGAAGATTGAGGCGAAATGCGCGCGTCATCTGCTCGACGGTCGAGCTGTCGGATCGGATGGCCATGAGCTCGGCGCCGGGCGGCAGAAGGGGCTCGACGAGAGAGGTGAGCTCACCCTCGGTCATCTCCGGCGGACGGATCAGGTCGATGCGGGACAGTCGTCCGGTGAGGCCGAGAACCTCCTGAGCGGTCGCGATGTCGACGATGACGAGGTCGCTCAGCGCCGCTCGCTGAGATTCATCGCTCGGTTGGAGAGAGCCCACCAGCTCCAGGGATCGAATGGCGCCGCCGATATCGACCTCGAAGCGTTCGCCGGGCACAACGGAGAGGCGCTCGGCGGTGTCCGGCGAGAGGAGAGTGGCACCGGGGAGGGTCAGGAAGCGGCCCAGATCGACCTCGGTCAGCGGCCCGGTGGCGACGAAGTCGCGAAACGGCGCCTCCGCGAAAGGATCGACGCCGAGCATCAGAAGAACCTCGCCGCCCGAATCGACGTGCCCGACGTGACCCTCGACCACCGGCGCGGTCAGGTTCAGGCCGAGATCGGCGCGGAGCTTCCGATAGAGGTCTTCGGGTAGCTCGCCGCCGGAGCCGACGATCTGATGGGTCGTCCGGCCGGAGAGCGCCTCCGACGACAGCTCGAAAGCTCTCTGTGCGCTGCCGTTGGCAACGTCGATGCCGACCACGACGGCGACTCCCAGGGCAACTCCCAGGACCGCGAGCGCAAGCTGCCAGGGGTGGCGCAGGAGGTGCCGGAAGCTGGCCTTCCAGAGCAGACTCGTCACGGGGACTCGGCTCGCTCCAGCTCGACGAGCCCGCCGTGCTCGATGGTGATGATTCGGTCGGCGACTCCGATGACCTCCCGACTGTGGGTGGCCATGAACAGGGTTCGCCCGGTCTGTCGGGTCAGCCGGTCGAGCAGCTCGATGACCTCTCGGCCGGTGTCGACGTCGAGGTTGCCGGTGGGCTCGTCGGCGACGATGAGCTTCGGCTGGTGGACGAGACTCCTGGCCACCGCGATCCGCTGCCGCTCGCCGCCCGAAAGCCGATCGGGAAACGAAGCCGCCCGCTCGGCGAGACCGACCGCCGCCAGCATCTCGAGACAGCGGTTTCTGTCACGGCCTCCGATGCGACCCTCGAGCTCGAGGGGAAGAAGGAGGTTCTCGAGGACCGTCAAGGTCGGCAGCAGGTTGAAGAACTGGAAGACAAAGCCGATATGCCGCCGGCGAAAGATCGTGCGCTCGCGCTCGCTCAAGCCAGTGATCTCGGTTCCGGCGACGGCCACGCTC
Organism: Thermoanaerobaculia bacterium; assembly: GCA_945787575.1. Lineage (GTDB taxonomy): Bacteria > Acidobacteriota > Thermoanaerobaculia > Multivoradales > JAHEKO01 > CALZKB01. The sequence continues at coordinate 2,134 of CALZKB010000016.1, forward strand.
CCGGAGTCCGGATGGTCGATTCCGGCCAGGAGATTGAGCAGGGTCGACTTGCCGGAACCGCTCTTGCCGAGCAGCACCACCAGCTCTCCCCGCTCGACACGCAGGTCGATCCGGTCGAGGACGACGTGGCTCCGTCCTGCTTCGCGATAGCTCTTGGAGACAGCTTGGAGCTCTATGATCGGAGCTGGTGATGTTGGGAGAGCAGCGGTCGCAGAGGTGTCGATCATGATCAGGGTTCGCTTCGTCGCGCGTTTCGGGCGAAGCCCGCAGGGGAGCTTACGAGGCGTCTCTGGCCCGGCGGGAGCGGCGTAGGGTGAGGGTCATGGTGGTCGGCGCCAGGGCGCGCAGGCTTTCCGCTCTTAGGATACCTGCCGCTCGCGGCTCGGGGTCACCAAGAACTTCGAGCCGGACGACCGCGTCGGGGTCGACGGATGCCAGGAGGCGACGCAGGCTCAGACAGCTCAGCTCGTCGGCTGGAATCTCGAGATCGATCATCGGCCGGCTGGGGAGCTCGTGAAAGGCCCAGCCCGCGAGCCGGCCGCCCGCGTCATTCGGGTGGAGATCGAGAGTCATGTAGCCCTTGGACTCGTGGCGCTCGGCGGCGCTGGTGCGCTCGATCGAGCCGGGGTAGAGGACCGGGGCGGCGAGGGGGCGGCCGTCGAGGTCGGCGGTGAGCACCTGTCTCCGGTGGATGTGGCCGGCGAGAACGGCGGCGAAGCCCGCCGGGATGTCACGCCCGCGCACGACGTCGGCTCCGCGCCGGAAGGTGTAGCCGGTCGGGCCGACTCGGGCTCCGGCGACCGTCTGGTGCAGGCAGAGCAGGCGGATCGCCGTCGGTTGCGCGCGCCAGCCGGTCGCTTCCACCAGCTGCGGGAAGCGGGCCCTCACGTCTTCGCGCTGGAAGGGAAAGCCCGCGACCGCGACGTGATGGCCGCTGGCTCGGAGAAGGACCGTGCGCGGACGGTCGAGGATGTGCACCCGCCGGTGCGCTGCTAGAAGCGGGAACGGGATCGCCGAGCGCTCGTGGTTGCCGGGCACGACGATCACCGGAGTGCCGCCACCGGCGACCTCGATCAGCGGTTCGAAGGCTCGGTAGACGAGTTCACGCCGCACCCGGCTGCGAAAGAGCAGGTCGCCGCCGTGGACCACGAGATCGACCTCGCCCCGACGCGCCGGCGCCAAGGCACGCTCGAAGTTGGCGAAGAAATCGGGCCCGCGCCGCCGCCGCTCGACCCGAGGCCGCAGCGGCAGATCGAAACCGAGATGGGTGTCGGCGACGAGGAGCACACGGAGAGGGTGCACGGCGACATGATAGCCAGCCGCGAGTTTGGCACTCGCAGTCCGACACTGCTGCTGACTTTGCCCGGTCAGCAGATTGCGCTAGGTTGGCGGGGGACTCCCCCGCGGAGGTACTCGATGCTCGAAAGCCGGCGGTTGTCGAAGTTGAAGCTCGTGAGGATCGGACGACCGGTCAGCCGCGTCGACCTCCAGGCGCTGGCTGCACGAATCGGCGAGGCGTTCCCCGGTCAGCTCGACTCGATTCAGACGGTCGACTACGAGCCACCGAAGATCGATCGTATCGAAGCGGACCTGCTGACTCAGGCGCTCGATCAGGAGGTGGGGGGCCATATCCTCGGCATCACCGACGTCGATCTTCTCGATCGCGGCGCCGGCGAGTTCTTCAAAGGAATGTTCGGGTGTAAGGACAACCGCAACGACGTGGCCGTCGTCTCGACGCGCCGCATCGCGAGCCCCGATCCCGGGCGCTCGATCGCGCGTCTGCTCAAGGTCGGGCTCCACGAGTTGGGCCACAACTTCGGGCTCGTCCATCACTATTCGCTCCAGCCGGCCTCGGACGGCGGCTACTGCGTGATGGCCAAAGACGACTACAACCGTCACGGAGAGCGCAGTTACAAGCGCTCGGTGATCGACGCCCGCGGCTTCCGGTTCTGCGATGCCTGCCGAACAGTCCTGCGGCTCACCCGCGCCCGCTGAGGGTCCTTCGCTGTTCTTGCTATCGTCTGCCGCGGCGGGCAGGTGACCTCGCTTGTCCGCCTCGGTGGAAGTGAGTAGAGAATGGGTGAAGGCGGCAGCGGCGGCAACGTAGAGCTCGCGCAGATCATGCCGAGCCTCACGGTGGGCGACATCGAAGCTTCGCTCGCGTACTACGAGGGTGTTCTCGGCTTCACGGTGGTGGACCGCTGGGAGCACGAGGGCAAGCTGTTCGGTGCCTCGGTCGCCGCCGGCGACGTCTCTCTCATGCTCCTGCAGGACGACTGGGCCCAGGGCCGGGACCGCGAGAAGGGGGTGGGATTCCGCCTCTATTGCACGACCCGGCAGAACGTCGACGACCTCGCGGCCGGGTTCGTGGCTCGCGGCGGGGAGCTGGCGCAGGAGCCCACCGACCAGCCGTGGGGCTCGCGCGATTTCTCGGTCGTCGATCCGGACGGCTTCAAGATCTCGATCGCGAGCCACGTCGAGAGCTAGCTGCCCCGGCCCACGCCGGCAGCCAGGCGAACGCGAGTCCGGCGCGGGGGATGCCGACCGCGGTGTCGGGATCCCGCACCGGTTCGTCGTCGTGGCCAGGGGTTCCAAGGGTGGACCCGTACCGGCCGCCCGAGGCTCTGTTCGCACAGGACTTCGCATCCGGGACCGGCGACCGCGAGATGGACGGCGACCGATCCCAGGTCGATTCCGAGTCGCAGGCGAGCCATGGAGAGTTCCCCTAAGGGATTCTTGCCGCCTCTTCATGATGCGGCATCAGGACGAGTCCGCGCGCCACCCCCTGGGGCGGCCAGTGGCAGCAGCCCCAGTGAAAGGGACCCGGCGAAGGAGGCTCAGCGAAGGGGGCTCAGTGAAGCGACGGTCGCCCGGTGCCACTCGGCCCAAGCGCCTGGGCGAGCAGGCGGGCGAGCTCACGCCGCCCATACGGTTTGCGCAGGAAGCCGACGACGCTGGGGTCGTCGAGCAGTCTCCCTATCTCGGGATCGTCGGCATATCCGGAGGCGAAGACGACTCGGGTCTCGGGCCGGATCTTCATCATCGCCTGGTACAACTGCACGCCGTTCATCTTCGGCATCACCATGTCCAGCATGACGAGGTCGAAGCTGTCCGCTTCGTTGGCAAAGAGCTCGAGGGCATCGCCGGGGTCGCTGATGGCGGTGGCTTCGTAGCCGAGGTTGGCGAGCATGGCGGCGCCGACGCGGCAGAGAGCCTCTTCGTCGTCGACCAGCAGGACGGTGCCTCGTCCGGGGGCCACGGCCGCGGCACCCTGGACTTCTTCCGGCACGGTCTCGAGGCTGACCGGAAGGCGCACGGTGAAGGTCGTGCCCGACCCCGGCTCGCTCTCACACTCGATCATGCCGTGGTGACTGCGGACGACGCCGTAGGCCGCCGACAGTCCCAGCCCGGAGCCCTTGCCCGACTCCTTGGTGGTGTAAAAGGGCTCGAAGATCCTCTCGACGGTGAGTGCGTCCATGCCGAAACCGGTGTCCTTGACCTCGAGGGTCAGGTAGAGCCCGGGCGAGAGATCCAAGGCGATGTGCTTGTCGTCCAGCCGCTCGTTGCGAGCGCAGATCGTCAACCGGCCGCCGACGGGCATCGCGTCGCGGGCGTTGATGCAGAGATTGAGCAGCACCCCCTGGAGCTGAGTCGGGTCGCCGTCGACGCTAGAGTGCTCCGCCTCGAGCTCGGACCGCAGCTCGATTCGCTTGTCGATGCTGCGCCCGAGAATAGCGATCGTCTCGCCGACGATCGCATCCATGTCGACGACGGCCGAGATCATCTGGCCTTGGCGCGAGAAAGCGAGCAGCTTGGTGGTCAGCTCCGAGGCGCGCCCGGCCATCTCGAGAATCGTCTCGATATGGGTACGGGCGGCCTCGGCCGACGCCGGCAGTGTGTCCTCGAGCAGTTCGGCGGAGCCGGTGATCCCCATGAGCATGTTGTTGAAGTCATGGGCCACCCCGCCGGCGAGCTGTCCGATGGTCTCCATCTTCTGCGCTTGCCGCAAGCTGGCCTCCAGCTCGAAGCGCTTGGTCATGTCGCGGATCGCCAAGACGACCCCTACCACCTCGCCGTCGCCGTCATGGATGGGCGAACCGCTCTCGGCGATCCGCCGTTCGGTTCCGTCCCTGGCGATCAGCAGCGTGTCGTCGACCAGGCTGGTCACCTCGCCGTCGCTGAGCACCTGATCCACGGGACTCGGCTTCGGCGCCCGGCTCGCGGCGTCGACGAGGGTGACGACTTCCTGCAACTCGCGGCCCAAAGCGTCGTCCTCGGTCCAGCCGGTGAGCGCTACGGCGGCCGGGTTCATCGACGTGACCCGCCCCTTGCGGTCGGTGGCCAGCACCGCATCGCCGATGGAATTGAGAGTGATGCGCAGGTCCTCGCGGCTGGTGCGCAGTGCCGTCTCTGCTCTCTGCCGCTCTTCCATCTCCCTGTGGAGCTGGTCGATGGAGGTGGTCGAAGATCGCAGTCTCGAGACCATGCGGTTGAAGGCGCGCGCCAGCTGCGCGATCTCCCCCGGCCCGTCGTCAGGCACCTGAACCGTGCAGTCGCCCTCTGCGAGCTTGTCCGCCTGATCGGCGAGGCGCCCGAGGGGCTCGACGATACTGCGCGAGGTACGTCGCGCCAGCCAGGCGACCGCCAACAAGAGGGTCGCGATAAGGCTCAGAAGAACGGCCAGCAAGGTCGACTGCAGGCGGTCGATCCGGCGGTGGGAAAGGAAGACCTGCAGGGTCCCGAGGCGAACGTCGTCTCGGCCTTCGAGGGGGACTTCGAGAAGAGAATGCGCCTCACCATCGATCGTCACCTCCAGCGGACCTGACGGTTCTCCGCTGGCGGCGAGCCGGAGCACGGACGGATCGTGCAGCGTCGTGCTCTGTAGGCGGTCACGCCTGAAGACCGACAGTTCGACGCCGTACTTCTCCCGCAGCGTTGCCAGCATGGCGTGGTCGAGCTTCACGGAGAGATCGAGCACACCGCGGAAGCCGTCGCCGTCAAAGAGCGGCACCAGGGCTTCCAGCTCGATGCCGGTCCTTTGAGCGGCGAAACCGCTTCGAGGTCGAGGGTCCTGCAGCACCATCCAACGAGTTGCGGTGGCCTCGAGCTCGCCGTACTTGCCCGGGCTGTGCCCTCTCGCCACGACTCTCCCCTCGGCGTCGAGGAAGGTGGCCTGCCCCACTCCGGTCAGGATCATCAGCGAGGTCAGCCGCGAGAGAAGCCCTTGGCGGTTGCCGTTGCGCACGGCGGCGAGCAGTTCGGGGTCGTTGGCCGTTTCGCGGGCGCGAGCCAACAGTTGCAGCCGTTGGCCTTCCAGGTCCTGCAGGATCGCCGCGCTGGTGGTAGCTAGGGAACGCTGCTGCGATTTCTCGAGCTCGCCGCTGAGAACCTGGTAGCCGACCAGGAAGGCGATCAACAGCGGGGCCAGGATTGCCCCGAGAAAGAGCAGCTGGAGCCTATTCTTGAGCATCGTCCTGGAGCTGTTCGATGGAAATGACTATCGGGTTGAACAGGGGCACTTTGAAGCGATCGGACCCGAAGTGCGCGATGATGCTCTGACCTTCGGGGCCGGTCACGAAGTCGATGAAGGCCATGCTCTGCCGGTAACGTGTCTGGGGGTTCGTCGTCGGATTGACGGCGATGATCCCGTAGGGGTTGAAGAGCCGCCGATCGCCTTCGACGATGATCACCAGCTCGAGCGAGTCGCGATTGGACATGAACGTGGCGCGATCCACCAACGTATAGCGCTTCTCGCGTGAAGCGCGCTGCAGGGTTTCGAGCATGCCGGCGTCCGCCAGCGCGTACCAGTCGCCGTCGGGTTGGATCCCGAGCAGCGACCATAGATCGAGCTCCCGCGACTGGGTGCCGGAGTTGTCGTCTCTCGAGAGAAAGGGCGCCTGTAGTTCTCCTACTCGACTCATGAATTCGAGAACGTCGCTCCCGCCATGTTCGTCCCGCAGGGCGCCGTCAGGCGGCCCCACCAAGAGGAAGTCGTTGTACATCACGATCCGGCGGTTGATCCCGAAGCCCTCTTCGAGAAACTCGTCCTCGGCCGAGCGCGCATTGACCAAGACGATGTCGGCTTGGCCCTCCCTCGCCAGTTGCAGGGCGGCTCCGGTGCCCGTGGCCGAGACCTCCAGCGAGATCTCCGAGCGCTCCTCGAACGCCGGCCGCAGTGCGTCGAAAAGCCCCGACTCCACGGTGCTGGTCGTCGTCGCCAGACGTAACGGTTGAAGCTCCTCGTTCGTCCCCGCGTCACATCCAGTGAGCAGCAAGCCCATTGCCAGGGCGATCGGACCTCTGGCGGCGCGGCCGAGATCGAGCGGGATGAGCTGCATGATCATCGGAATGACCCGGAGATCCCGTTGCGGGCTCGGGTTCTGCCTACTGTAGCGGCCCTTCACTCTTCCGCCAGGGAAAAGACCACGCGGCCGCCGACCACCGTCTTCAATACCCGGGTGTCACGGATCGTTTCTGGGGCGATCGCCGTGAGGTCGCGATCGAGCAGCACGAGGTCGGCGAGCATCCCCACCTCGATCGTTCCCTTCGTCGTCTCCTCGAACGAAGCGTAGGCGCCTTCGAGAGTGTACGCCCCCAGCGCCTCCTCGACCGTGATCTTCTGCTCGGGAACCCAGCCACGCGGGTTGCCGCCGTCGAGCGTGCGGCGAGTCACGGCGGCGTAGATGCCCTCGAGCGGCGTCGCCGGCGCGACGTACCAGTCGCTGCCGAAAGCCACATGGGCTCCGCTGTCGATCAGCGACCTGAACGCGTAGGTGGTCGTGGCCCGTTCGGGCCCGATCACATCGTCCGCCCACCGGCCATCATCGATCGCGTGATACGGCTGCATGCTGGCGATGACGTGCTGGCTCGCGAAACGCTCCAGGTCGTCCGGGTGGATATGTTGGGCGTGCTCCATGCGGAAGCGCCGCTCGCGGTCGGGGTCGGCGTTCGCGACGTCGGAGTAGATGTCGAGCAACTCCCGAATCGCGCGATCGCCGATCGCATGCACCATGACCTGCAGGCCGGCCCCATCGGCCGCCGCGATCCAGCTGCGCATGTCGTCGTTCGAGTTGATCAGGAACCCGCGGTCGTCGGGTGTGTCAGTGAAGGGCTCGAGGAAGGCGGCCGTGTGGGAACCGAGAGAGCCGTCCATGAAGCCCTTGACGCCGCCGATCTTCAGCCAATCGCTGCCGCGGCCGTTGGCCGCGATGTCGTCGCTCACCCGCCGCCAGTCGGACAGTGGGGGGGCCGAGTAGATGCGAGTCGACAGCCCTCCTCTCCGCTCGGCCCGTCGATAGGTGGCGAGGCTGGTCCAGCTGTCCATGTCATCGGCAAAGACGTCGTGGACGGTGGTGACGCCGTTGGCGGCGACGTACCGCATGGCCGCCTCGAGGAAACGATCGAGCTGCGCTTCGCTCGGCTCCGGCACGACGGCGAACACCAGCCGCATCGCGTTGTCCTTGAGCACCCCCGTAGGGTTGCCCGAAGCATCGCGCACGATCGTTCCGCCGTCGATCTCCGGGGTGTCCGAGCTGACCCCGGCCCGCTCGAGGGCCAAGGAGTTGGCAAGCCCCATGTGACCGTCGAGCCGGAGGATCCACACGGGATTGTCCGGCGTCACGGCATCGATCCACTCGCGAGCCGGCAGCTCGCCGCCCCAGTTCTTGTGGTCCCAAGCGCCGTTGAGAATCCACTCACCGGCTTCGATCGTCTGGGCGAACTCGGCGACTCGGCTGACGAGCTCTTCCGGTGTCTCGGCGTCCCGCAGCTGCACCGAGGCCAAGGCGCCCCCGCCGGCGAGGAAGTGCAGGTGACTGTCGATGAAGCCCGGGACGAGCATGCCGCCGCCGACCGACATGACCTCGGTGTTGTCGCCGATCAGGGGTTCGACCTCGGCCGCCGACCCTACGGCGGTGATCTTCTCGCCGTCGACGGCGACGGCCTCGGCCCAAGGCTGTTCGGGATTGCCGGTCCACACCCTGGCGCCGGTGATCACCAAAGAGGCGGCCCCCTCAGTTCGTGGCGCGCACGAGGCGTTGAGCGTCAACAGCAGCAGCGTCGCGAGGTGTCTGGCGGCGCCCGAAACGAACGCTCTGGTCGTCACAGGATCTCCTCTGGAGAGCAAGGTCGAGATCGTAGCAGGCGCCGGTGTGGGTCGGACAGCCCGCGTCAGCCCGGGTGACCGTAGGGAAGCTTGCAGTGCGGACATTCCTTGCCGCGAGTCTTGAACAGTCCGTAGCGCAGGAAGAACGCCTTCCCGCAGCGCGGACAGGGCCAGAAGCCGACCCGCAGCCCGATCACACTGAGGACGACGAACCAGAGCACCATGAAGACCACGATCGGCAACGGGAAGCGCTCCCAGCGGCCCCTCATCCACCAGGCCAAGAGGAAGACGAACGGGAACCACGAAGCCCACAGGACGAGAGTGATCTTCCTGAGCCGTTCGAAATGCTCCCAGCTGGCTTTGTCGGCCGGCGGCCGCCGCCTACCGATCATGGGTCTCGGGGGAGCCGGGGTTCGGGCCGCTCGCGGGCAGCAGATTCCGCAGCGGGTTGTCGAGGCAGGGCACGGGGGGCAGGCTAGGCCGTGGACGGCTCGCGGCGCCCCACCCGAAGGCGCGGGGGAGGGATCGGAGAATCGCCCTGGGACGCTTGCGGTAGGGTTGAGGTCGAGGCCTCGAAGGTTGCTCGGTGCTGGTCAGCTCCCAAGAGGCCAGGGAAAGGACGATGCGCTTCACATTAGCAAGCGGAGTCTTGATCCTGATCTCGATCACGGCGGTTGGGGGAGTCGATCTCGCCGACTCGCTCGACGACGGCGAAGCGCGGATATGGTACCTGGGTCACGCCGGCTGGCTGGTACTGACCGCGGAGCACTGTCTGGTCTTCGACTACACCGGTCCTACGGAGAGCGGCAAGCTGGAGGGGGGCGCCCTGTCGCCGAACGAGCTGGGCGGCTGCCGGGTGTTGATGTTCATCTCTCACGCCCACGGGGACCACTTCGACCGGCGTGCACTGAGCCTGCGCGAGGCGGTCGCCGACCTGACCGTGGTGATGGGCTGGAGCGAGCCGGGCTCCGGTGAGGTCGTCGTCCCAGACGACGGTGAGTGGACGGACGTGTCCGGTGCCGAGGTGCTCGCGCTGCACCACGAGTTCGACGGAATCCCCGAGGGGTTCTTCCTGGTCCGTTCGGGGGGGCTGACGATCTACCACTCGGGAGATCACGGCACCTGGAGCGAGCCCCCCGGCGAGACCTTCAGGGCGAACATCGACCGGCTCGCCGCGGCGTCCGGGTCGATCGATCTCGCCTTCTTGTCGAGCTTTGGACGGCGCGGCGGAGCGCGGATCCTCAATCAGGGTGACCTCTACACCCTCGAGACGCTCCCCGCTCGCGTGATCTTCCCGATGCACTGCGGCGGCTGCGAGGACCGCTACGCTGGCTTCGCGCGAGAGGCGTCAGCCCTCGGCCTGCAGATGAGGATCGGGGTGGCCGACGCTCCCGGCGCTTCGTTTCACTATCGAGAAGGCGCGCTGCGCTGAGACCAGCCGAAGGCTCAGTCTCCCAGCTCCTGGTGGTGGTTGTGGTCCCGCCCGACCGTGGTCAGTCCGTGACGGATCGCATACTTGGTGAGCCCGGCGACGCTGGAGATTCCCAGCTTCTGAATGATGTGGCTGCGGTGCGTGCTGACCGTCTTGAGACTCAAGCAGAGTCGGTCGCCGATCTCCTTCGCCGTGAACCCCTCGGCGATCAGCTGCAGCACTTCGGATTCCCTGTGGGTCAGGGGGGCGGCGCCGCCAGCGCCGCCACTGGCGAGGCCTAATCGGTAGGCCTCTATCAAGACGGTGCCGACCTCGGAGCAGAGGTAACTCTCGCCGGCGTGGACGGCGTGGATGGCACTGACCACTTCCTGCGTCGCGTGGTCCTTCAGGATGTAGCCAGCCGCTCCGGCCTCGAATGCGGCGCCGACGAACTGTCGCTCAGCGTGCATCGACAGGCAGATGATCTTGGTCTCCGGGTGCTTGGCCAAGATCCGGCGGATCGCCTCCACACCGCTCAGATTGGGCATCGACAGATCCATGATCGCGATGTCCGGCAGGTGCTGCTCGGCCTGCTTGACGGCCTCGCTGCCGTCGTGGGCAGTGCCGACCACCTCGAGGTCGGCCTCCCTTTCGAGCAGAGAAGTGAGTCCGTCGAGCAGGATCCGATGATCGTCGGCGAGGAGAATGCGAATCGTCATGCTCGATAACCTAGGGGAATTCGCGAGGCCGTGGGGATCCCCGGCGCCTCAGCTCCCGCCTCTGCTCGCGGCCGCGGTGGAGCTCCGCGACTCGGCGGGCACGATCACGTCGATCTGGGTGCCTCGGCCCGGGGTGGACTCCAGGACCAGGCGTCCGCCCAGCCGCGCCACCTGCTCGCTCACGCTGAACAGGCCGAAGCCGCCCTCAGCCGAGAAGCCGTGGCCGGCATCCGAGACGTCGAAACCGCAGCCGTCATCCCCGATTCGGATAGTGACTTCTCGCGGCGTCGATTCGAGACCTATGCGCAGTTGGCGAGCGTCAGCATGTTTGACGACGTTGTGAACCAGTTCCCGCGCCAGGCGAAAGAGGAGCGCGCCCAGCTCGTCGGAGATGGGGGGGGGGGAGCCGTCGCCGTCAAATCGGAACCTCGGGCCACCGTGCTGCTCCGCCCGCTCGCCCAGATCACGCAGCGCCGCCGCCAGCCCCAGCTCGTAGAGCACCGGAGAGGTCAGCTCGAACGTGAGCGAGCGGGTCCACTCGATCGACCAATCGAGGAGCTGGCGCACCTCGGCGAGCATCCTGTCGTGCTCTCCATCGCCGCCAAGTTGCATGAGCTGGTCCAGCTTGAGCGCCGCGGTGGCCAGTGCCTGCCCGATCTCGTCGTGAAGCCCCCTACCGATTCGCCGCCGTTCGTGCTCCTCCGCCGAGGTTACGGCGGTCGCCAGCCGCCGTAATTCTCGTTCGTGGACTCGGAGCTTCTTCTCGGCCTGCTTGCGCATCGTCACGTCCTCGCCCACCAGCAGGACTTCCGGCCGGCCGTCGGGCCCCTCCGCCGTTCTCAAGGTATCTCTAACCCAGAGGATCGACCCGTCCTTGCGGACCTTGCGGTGTTCCCAGTTCGCAACCCCGCCCGGCTGCTCGAGGTATCGGTGCAGGTTGTGCTCCACCTCCGGCCGATCCTCAGGATGGAAGACTCCGAGTAGATCTCGGCCGATTAGCTCCTCAGGCCGGTAGCCGAGCTCCCACGCCCCGTGGGCATTGACCGACCCCACGATGCCGGCATAGTCCAGAGTGAAGTACATGAGCGGGATGTTGTCGTAGAGCTGTCGGAAGCGCTCATTGGTGGCCCGCAGATCGGCTTCCGCCTGCTTGCGGTCGCTGAGGTCGAGGACGAAGGCGACCATCGGCTCCTCGTCGTTCGCGGCGAGACCGGCTCCGATCAGGATCGGAATGCGCCGGCCGTCTCGGTGGTAAAGTTCCTTCTCCCACGGCAGGACCCGGCCGCTGTCCCGCAGCTCGCGCGCCTTCTTTCGATCGAGCTCCTCCCATTCGGGCGGGGTCAGGGCCCGCCAGCACGGAAGTTCGTCAGCGTTGTAGCCGATCATCTGGAGAAAGAGATCGTTGGCGCGAACGATCCGACCCTCGCGATCGGCAAACAGGATGCCGATGATGTTGGCGTCGAAAAGATGGCCAGGCTGGTTTCGCCGCGCTCGAAGGCGACGGTTAGAGCTGCCAGGCGGTTGCGGGCCGAGATGAGCTCCGCCAGGAGCCGAGGGTCGGCTAGGTGCGCATCTGCTGGATCGCGGCGACTGCTCGGGCTTGGATTCCCCAATTCTCCTCCCACTGATATCGGAGATCGTTCAAGTCTACTCAGCTGTTCAGACCGGCCTTTGAAGAAACAGTCACACGAACCTTTGAAAAACGGCTCGAGAAGGAGCGGATCTCTCAACTCAGCCCCCACAAGCAGGGTATTGGAATAATACAACGTTGCACGGATAATGCAGCCCTTCCTCTGAAGGAGGGGATCTGATGGAGCATAGTGCGACCGATGCCGAACGAGCTCGATGGAGAGGATGTGCACAGGAGATCGCGATCGGTTGTTCCGGCCTGGCTGCTGGCCCTCGGCCTGCTGCCCGCCGCCGCATGGGGAGCCGGCCCCGCCGTGGGCGAGGAGTTCCAGGTCAACTCCTACACCACGAGCTACCAGACGTTCCCTTCCGTGGGCGTAGCACCCGACGGCGCCTTCGTGGTGGTTTGGGAGAGCTACGGCTCGTACGGCTCCGACACCGACGTCGGTAGTGTCCAGGGGCAGCGCTACGCCTCCGACGGTACGCCCCTGGGTGGAGAGTTCCAGGTCAACTCCTACACCACGAGCTACCAGTACCTCCCGGCCGTGGCCGTGGCGCTCGACGGCGTCTTCGTGGTGGCATGGGAGAGCCACGGCTCGTACGGCTCCGACACCGACGGCTACAGCATCCAGGCCCGGCGCTACGCCGCGGATGGCACGCCTCTGGGCGGCCAGTTCCAGGTCAACTTCCACACCCCGGCCGACCAGTTTCTCCCTGCCTTGGCCGCGGGGGCCGACGGCGCCTTCGTGGTGGTTTGGAAGAGCGAAGGCTCGTCCGGCTCCGATACCGACGGCGAGAGCGTCCAGGGCCAGCGCTACGCCTCCGATGGCACGCCCCTGGGCGGCCAGTTCCAGGTCAATTCCTACACCACCAGCTCCCAGGCCGCCCCCTTCGTCGGAATGGCGTCCGATACCGGCGCCTTCGTGGTGGCGTGGGAAAGCGACGGCTCGTACGGCTCGGACACCGACCGCTCCAGCATCCAGGGCCAGCGCTACGCGGCCGACGGCACGCCCCTGGGCGGAGAGTTCCAGATCAACTCCTACACCACGCTGTCACAGACCCTGCCATCCGTGGCCGTCGTCCCCGGCGGCGACTTCGTGGTGGTGTGGGAAAGCGGGGGCTCGTCCGGCTCCGATATCGACTCCACGAGCATCCAGGGCCAGCGCTACGCGGCCGACGGCACGCCCCTCGGTGACGAGTTCCAGGTCAATTCCTACTCTACGGGCTCCCAGGATTTTCCTTCCGTGGACGTCGAGCCGAGCGGCGCTTTCGTCGTGACGTGGATGAGCTCCGGCTCGTACGGCTCGGACACCGCAGCCAGCATCCAGGGCCAGCGCTACGCCTCCGACGGCGCGCCCGTGGGCGGTGAGTTCCAGGTCAATTCCTACACGACGAGCGTCCAGCTGTTCCCTTCCGTGGGCGTCGCGCCTGGTGGCGACTTCGTGGTGGTGTGGGACAGTTACGGCTCGTCCGGGTCGGACACCGACAGTTTCAGCGCACAGGGCCAGCGCTTCTCGCCCATGATCTTCGCCGACGGTTTCGAGTCAGGCGACACCTCGGCTTGGTCGGCGACGGTGCCGTAGCTCAGCCGCCGCCGGAGTCCGGCGAGGGTGGCGGTCCAGAGGTCAGCCTCCCACTGCTATTCTCTGCGCGGGCGTCATCATGAGCTGGCGACGGAATTCTCATCGACGCTCCCGTCGAGTGCTTTGCGACTTTGAGGAAGGAATCGGTGTCAACCCTGCGGGATCGTCCGACTGACGACGGGATAGGAGGCCTCGTGCACCGAGCTTGCCGCTCTTGGATTCTCGCCGCCGTGCCGGGCACGGCGGTCCCGGCGACCCCGGCGACCCAAGCGAGCGTAGCTGAGGAGGGTCACGTCTGCGCCGGACCGGACGGGCCACAGCATCGCTGCTAGGCGTCGAGGCCCTTCCATCGTGCCTGCGATGAGGAGTCCCGAGACGGCCGCAGCGGTCATCGCTGAGGAACTGGACCTGGCCGGCCAATTGATCCCATATGGTCCGCTGCGGTGGGACGGCTCGCTGCCCAAGGTACCGACTCTCCACCTGGACGACTTCTCGGCCATCCCCGTCCTCGTCGGAATCAGCGGAGTGGAGGCGTACCAGCACCGGGCGCGACTGCGAGCGGCAAGCGGCGACCTGTTTGCCGCCTCGACCCCTCAACCCGACGGTTATGAACAGTACTGTCGCAGCACCCTGGCGTTGGGTGACGCCGAGTTCGTCATGGCCGAGATGGTGGAAGGAGAGCTCGATCTCGCTGCGGCGCTGGGCCGGGGGGGCGCGACATCGCGATTGGCCGATCGTGCCCGCGGCGCAGGAGGCTTGGCGATTCATCCCTACATGGGAATCGAGGCGGTCTGGGAGCTCGCGTCGCGGCTTCGCGACGAAGCCGACGTGGCGGTGCAAGTCCTCGCGCCGCCCCCGCCGGTCACCTGGGTGGCCAACGACAAAGGACGGTTCGCTCGCCTGGTCGAACTCACTCTCGGCAGCGAATGGCTGGTCGAGACGTTCAGCGAGATCCGGACCTCACGCCTGGCCGAGCGCCTCCGAGAGCTGGCGACGCGACATGAGCAAGTCGCGCTCAAACGGCTACGCTGTGCCTCGGCGATGGGCAACCGAGTGTTCGAGTCCGCCGCTCTCGTGTCGAGTCCTTCGGAGGAGACCGAGCGCCAGGTGCGCTCCTTCCTGGAGGAGACTGAATGGCCGGGCGACGAGGAGGTCCTCGCGGTCGCCTGGGAACAGGCCAGCCTGTCTCCCTCCACTCAGCTGTGGATTCCGCCGTTCGGGGGCGGATCTCCGCGCGTCGACGGGGTCTATGAACAGATCTTGAAGGGGAAGCGCGGGGTCTTCGTCGGCAGTCGGCCGTCGACGTTGCCGGAAGCGGTGAGTCGGAGAATGATCGGCGCCTCCCTCAGACTCGCCGAAGCGCTACAGCGGCTGGGCTACGTCGGCCGCTGCTCCTTCGACCTCCTCGTCGTCGGCGAGCGCGACGCAAACCCCGAGCTACGATTCACCGAGTGCAACGGTCGCTGGGGCGGCACCAGCACGCCGATGTCGCTGCTCGACCGCCTGCTCCCCGAGCGGCCTCCCTATCAGGCTCAGGATTTCATCGACGAGAGACTCGTCGGGGCGACGTTGGGCGACGTCTTGGAGAGCGTTGGCACGGAGCTGTTCGAGGTGGCCGACCGACGCGGCCGTTTCATCTTCTACAACACCGGCCCGCTGACCCGGCACGGCAAGCTGAGCGTGATCGCACTGGGATCGGATCACAAGGAACCGCAGTCGGCGCTCGAAGAAGACCTGCCTCACCTGCTGAGGCTGTAACGAGCAAGCTGCACGCGGTCGCTGGGCCGACACCGGTGCCTCGAACCGCTCGAGGGACGACAACAGCGGAGAGCGCGAGCTCTCCGCTGTTGTCTCAAGAGCCCGCGGGCAGCTCCAGGGTGAGCGTCTCGGGCTTGAGGCACTGCCGGTCGTTGCACGCCTGAACGGTCAGGTCGAGGCGGATGGCGAGGAGCTCCTCGGGCGATTCGACATCGGCCTCGATCGTGGTGGTTCCCTGGAAGACGGATAGCGGGTCAGCCTGGAATCCGAGGGTTACCCACTCGGCGTCGGGGTAGCGGACGTCGATGAGCGTGAGCCCCTCGCGGTCGGTGCCCAGGCGGGTCGCGATCAGGTGCTCCCCGGCGGGCTGGTCCGAGTTGACGTGCCAGCCGTCCGCGATGTCGAGGCGGACGGTGAGGCGGCGGGACGGCGAGGCCCCATCGGCATTCTGGGAGACCTGGGCGCGCACGACCCCGTCGGCGCCGTAGTCGGTCGGGCCGGCGCCGCCGTGGAGCAGCTCGGTGACGCCGAGTAGCATGTAGGCGAAGGCCGTGGGCTGCCGACGGATCTGGCTCGAAAACGCTGCGATCGTGCCCTCGGCCCGTCGCCGATAGTCCGAGCGTCCGGTGCGGACGGCGAGCATGGCGAGCGAGCGCACCGCCACCGAGTTGCCGGAGGGAATGGCGCCGTCATGAGCGCTCTTGGGCCGCACCGGAAGCCGCCCGCCGTGATCGTCGCGGCTCAGGTAGAAGCCGCCCGCGGCCTCGTCCCAGAAGTCGCGGATCATGACGTCCGCGACCTCGCAGGCGCGTTCCAGAAAGCCGGGCTGTCGGGTCAGGTCATAGAGGGTGACGAGCGCCTCGACGAGATAGGCGTAGTCGTTCTGGCTCGCTTCGACCGAGGAGGCTCCGTCGAGGTGGGCTCGCCACAGGCCGCCGTCCTCGCGGCGATTCCTCGCCCAGAGAGAGTCGGCTGCAGCCACCGCGGCGTCGCGGTACCGCTCTTCCTCGAGAACGACTCCGGCCTGGGCCAGGGTGGTGATCATCATCGCGTTCCAGGCGGTGACGATCTTGTCGTCGCGCAGCGGATGAGCTCGGCCTTCGCGGGCCTCGTGGAGGCTCGCGCGGATGCCGTCGATTCGGGGGAGGAGGTCGGACAGGGGAATGCCGGCGCCGGCGGCGACGGCGGCGAGCGGCTCCGGCAGGGTGAGGATGCTCGCACCCTCGAAGTTCCCGTCTTCGGTGATCCCGAAAACCCGCATCGCGAGCTCGGCGTCGGCGGCTGGGAGCGCCGCCCGAATCTGCTTTGGGGTCCAGAGGAAGAAGACCCCCTCGGCCCCCTCGCTGTCCGCGTCGGTCGCCGAGTAGAACGCTCCGTCCGGCGAGGTCATGTCGCGCAGTACGTAGTCGAGAGTCTGCCGAGCGACCCGCTCGAAGAACGGATTGCCGGTCAGCCACGCGGCCGCCAGGTAGGCGCGGCCGAGGTGCGCCTGGTTGTAGAGCATCTTTTCGAAATGAGGAACCAGCCAACGAGCGTCGGTCGAGTAGCGATGGAAGCCGCCGCCGACCTGATCGTAGATGCCGCCGCGGGCCATCCGATCGAGCGAGAGTCGAACCGCGGCGAGCGCCCGGCGGTCGTCGGTCCGCAGCGCCCGATCCAACAGAAACAGGAGCTCGGGCTCGTGGGGGAACTTGGGCGCTGGCGAGAAGCCGCCGAGCCGGTCATCGTGACGGGAGAGACTCTCCTCCACGGCCTGGCTGAGCAGTCGGTCGCCGACCTCGGCGACCTCCCCGGAAGTCGTGGTGACGAGCGCCACCCGCTCCGCGAGGGTCTCGGCTTGTCTGATCAGTTGGGGCTGTTGGTCCCGCCACAGTTGGGTTATGCGTCGCAGAAGCCGTCCGAACTGCTCGCGAGGATAGTAGGTGCCGCCGAAGAACGGTTTGCCGCCGCTGGTGAGGAAACTCGACATCGGCCAGCCGCCGCGGCCGGTGATGAGCTGGACCGCGGTCATATAGACGACGTCGACGTCGGGGCGCTGCTCGCGGTCGACCTTGATGGCCACGAAACCCTCGTTCAGCAGCCGCGCGGTCTCCTCGTCGTCGAAGCTCTCCTCTTCCATCACGTGGCACCAGTGGCAGGTGGAGTAGCCGATCGAGAGGAAGATCGGCTTGCCCTCCCGGCGCGCGGCAGCGAACGCCTCCGCACCCCACGGATACCAGTTGACCGGGTTGTGAGCGTGCTGCTGGAGGTAGGGAGAGTCTTCGAGGATCAACCGGTTGACGTAGAGCGGAGCTCCGTCGGCCCGCAGGTGCTCGGTTCGTGGCCGGTAGCCGGGACCCTTGGCCTCGTAGCTCGCCCAGAGGCGGGCTGCCAGCTCCTCGGGCAACGGCGCGCTGCCCGGCGGCGCCAGCGGTGCTTCGTCGGCGGCCGCAGGCCGCGGGACGCCGCCGCCAGCGAGCAACACGGCGGAGAGGAGGGCGGCCGCGACCCATGTGCGCGAAGCAACCGCAGTGCGAAGTCTCTCCCGACCGGCCACGACGGGAGCCTATCTCACGAACGCAGGGCGTCCACGCTCGCCGGCCACGGGCGTCGTGCGAGTCGGAGATTCGCGGACAGCGACGAGAATGAGTGGTAGAAGTCAATAAAACTTGACATTTTGTCGACGTTCTTGTACATTCCCGAATGTCAAGTAAAATTGACTAACTGGAAAGGAAATACGACATGAGCAAACAGTCGACGCGCAAGACACCACTTTGGGAGCGGTGTGGCGATACCACGCCGCGGGACTGGCTCAACAGCAAGCGGATGTTGTGGAGTCTGCTCGCCTGGGCGGTTTCGTTCGCGGGCCTCTCGCAGCTGATCAAGCGCGATCTCCTGCCCGCGGGTCCGATTCCCTGGCTCTTGACGGCGGTGCCGGTGATCGCCGGGGTCCTCGTGATTCTCGCCTACGGCCGCTACCTCAGCGAGGCCGACGAGCTCCAGCGGACGATCCACCTCCAGGCTCTCGCGCTCGGCTTCGGCGGCGCCTTCTTCGCCGCCTCGGGATACGAGCTGCTCGAGCGGCTCGGGGCGCCGAAGCTCGACTTCAGCGATCTGACTCTGGTGATGGTCTTCTTCTACGGGCTCGGGTTCTTCCTCGGCCGAAGGCGCTACCGGTGAAGAACAGGCTGAAAGTGCTGCGCGCCGAGCGCGACTGGACGCAGGCACGGCTGGCGAGCGAGCTCGAAGTGTCGCGGCAGACCGTCAACGCCATCGAGACCGGCAAGTTCGATCCCAGCCTCCCCCTCGCTTTCAGAATCGCCAGACTGTTCGGGCAGGCGATCGAGGAGATCTTCACCGACGGTGAGGAAGCCTAGACTCCGGTCCCGTTCGAGTCAGGGGGTTCCCGGCGCCTCGAGCGGAAGGCGGTCTGTGACCACCGCCGGCGCCCTAGCGGCGCGATAAGCTCCAGTTGCACGCCCAGCCCAGACTCGACTCAACCACGAGGAACTGAAACTCATGAAAGCGATCGAACGGACTCGGAACTCTTGGATGCGAGTGGTGGTTTGCATGTCGCTGACCGCTATCTCGACCTCGGTGCCGGCGTGGCCCCACTGCCAGGTGCCGTGCGGCATCTACGACGACATGGCAAGGGTGACGGCCCTTGGGGAGGACGCGACGACGATCGCGAAGGCGGTGACCGAGATCGCGGGACTCGCCGGCAAGAGCGAGGTTCAGTCACTGAACCAGATCACTCGATGGGTGATGACCAAAGAGCAGCACGCCTCCCACATCATCGATGTCGTGAGCAACTACTTCCTCGCCCAGCGGGTGAAGCCGGGTGAGGACCGCGCGGCCTATCTCGAGTCGCTGGCCGACCATCACGCGGTGATCACCGCGGCGATGAAGGCCAAGCAGCGGGCCGACACCGCGTCGGTCGACGCGTTGAACGCGGCGCTCGAGAAGATGGCGACGCACTACCACTCGCACTAGCCGCGGCCCCTTTCGGGGGAGGCGCAGGCGCGGGTGGCTCAGGCGCCAGCCGTCCGCTCGCGGATCGCGTAGCGAAGCCACCGGACGTCGAACGGTCCGAGGGTGAGCGGGTGGCGCTCGCTCGCTCGCAGGCCGAGGTGGCGGGTGAGCTCCGGCGCGCCCGAGAGTACCCAGGCCGAGGCTCCGGCGCACTTGCGCAAGCAGCCGCCGAGGTCGCGCCAGGTCTTGACGAGTTCCTCGCCTTCCCCGAGGCGCCCGCCCCACGGCGGATTGGTGACGACGAGGCCGGGCTGGAACGGCGGGTCGAAGGTCGCGACGTCGGCGACCCCGAACTGCACGAAGCGCGAGAGACCGGCGTTGCGAGCCGCCTCGCGGGCGATGCCGATCGCGCCCGGATGGTGGTCGCTGCCGAGGAGCCGGACCTCCCCGGTGGCGCTGCGCAATCGATCGGCCGCCTCCTCGCGCAGGGCTGCCCAGACCACCGGGTCGGCGTCGGGAAAACGCTCCCCGGCGAACGAACGACTGCTGCCCGAAGCCCGATCGGCAAGCAGCGCCGCCGCTTCCAGCACGAAAGTCCCCGAACCGCACATCGGATCCAGGAGCGGGCTTCGACCCTCCCAGCCGGTCATCAGCAACAGGCCGGCCGCCGTCGCTTCGGGTAGCGGACTCTTGACCTGGACGGGTCGGTATCCGCGCCGGTGGAGGCTGTCGCCGGCGAGGTCCCTGAACAGATGCGCGTCGTCGCCGCGCCCTACCAGGCGGATGGGGACGTCCGGCGCCCGACGATCGACGTCGGGACGGATGCCGCACTTGTCCCGGATCCGATCGGCCACGGCGTCCTTGACCCGGAGTGCCGCGAAGTTGCGGTTCTTGAATGGGGCGTTCGAGACCGTGGCGTGGACCGCGAACGTATGGCGAGGGCCGACGAGATCCTCCCAGCGAGCGGTGGAGGCGAGCTCGTAGAGCTGGTCGAAATCGAGCGCCCTTCCGGTCGCAATCGGCTCGAGCACCCGAACGGCGCTGCGGAGCCAGAAGACCGCCCGGCAAGCGAGGTGGCGGTCGGCGGTGAAGAGGGCACCTCCGGGGACCGGCGTGACACGGGTCGAGCCGAGATCGCGGAGCTCGTCGGCCAGCACCTGCTCGAGCCCGCGGGCGCACTGCGCAAGGTGACGCAGTCGCGACGGCGATCGGCGTCTCCGTTTGGGTCGGCGATGAGGATCGCCGGAGCTCCTTCGACGAGGGAAGCGTCGATCCTTGCCGGGCATCGATTCACCCTATCGCGAGGCGACACTCGGCGCTGACGCTCTCGGCCGCCACCGGCTCGAGTCGACGGCGCGCCGGAATGCCGCAGACGGCGAATCGGTTGGCTCGATCGTGCGTGACCGGAAGACCGAGGGTATGATTCGCGCCGTGAAACTGGCGCTCCCTCTCCTCGGGCTGGCTTTGGTCGCCGCGGCTTGCGCCCCGATGACGCCGCCTCAGTCCTCGTCGTCGCAGGTCACGATCACCTACGAGCCGATCGAGCAGACGCCGGAGGCGCTCGCGCCTGCGGTCGAGCCGGCGGAGACGCTTCCGGCGCCCGACCCGGAGACCGCCGCGGCCTCGGCCGAGGAGCGCCTCGGCCTCTCGCTCGAGGCCTACGAGTCCGCGGACAGCTTCTGGATGGAGGGGAGCTTCGAAGACGCGTTCGACGCTCTCGACCGCTCGTACGACCTGATGTCCGAGGTCGATTCCGCCGGCGACGACCTGCTGGCCCAGCAGAAGCAAGACCTCCGGCGCCTGATCTCCCGAAAGATCGTCGAGATCTACGCCTCGCAGCGAACCGTAGTCGGAGACTTCGAAGGCTCGATCCCGCTCGACGTTAACGACTACGTCCAGCGGGAGATCCGAAGCTTCCAGGGACCCGAGCGCGCCGACTTTCTCGCCGGCTACCGTCGCTCCGGGCTCTACCGGGAGAAGATCGTCGAGCGCTTGCGCGAGGCGGGGATGCCGGAAGAGCTCGCCTGGCTGCCGATGGTCGAGAGCTGGTTCAAGGTCCGGGCGATGTCGCGCGCTCGCGCGCTCGGCATGTGGCAGTTCATCCCCTCGACCGGCTACCGCTACGGGCTCAAACGGACGTCGTGGACCGACGAGCGGATGGACCCCGACAAGGCGACCCGCGCCGCTCTCGCCTATCTGGGAGAGCTCCACGAACTGTTCGGCGACTGGCTCACGGCGATCGCCGGCTACAACTGCGGCGAGGCGCGGGTGCAGCGGCTGTTGCGTGAGCAGAGCGAGGGCTACTTCGATCAGTTTTGGGATCTGTATGAGCGCCTTCCCCGCGAAACCCGCCGCTACGTGCCGAGGTTCTTGGCGACGGTGCTCATCGTGCAGAATCCCGCCAGGTTCGGCTTTTCGGATCTCCCCGAGCCGCTCCCGCCGATCGAGACCGAACAGATCGAGACGACGCGCTCGATTCGCCTCGCGGACCTCGACAAACAGCTGAATCTGCCCGAGGGCTCGCTCGCCGGCCTCAATCCGGAGCTGCGCAACAAGGCGACTCCCGATGGTTACTACCGGCTGTCGGTGCCGACCGAGCGCGCTCAGATCGCGCTGGCGGCGCTCGTCGGCGTGCCGAGAACGGAGGTGCCATCGGCGTCGCCGGCGACCGTTCATCTCGTGCGCCGGGGCGAGACGCTGTCGACGATCGCCCAGCGCTACGGCACGTCGGTGAGCTCGGTGATGCGCCTCAACAACATCCGCAACGCAGACCGCATCTCGCCGGGCCAGCGGCTCCGAGTCGACGGCAGGGCTCCGGCGGCGAGCTCCGCGTCGCCCACTCAGACGACCTACACCGTACGTCGGGGCGACAGCCTCTGGATCATCGCCCGCCGCTTCGGTACGAAGGTGGACCGAATCCAGCGCGAGAACGGACTGCGGGGAACGAATCTCAGACCGGGCCAGCTATTGACCATCGCCGCCGGTTCGACCGGCCGGACCCACGTCGTGCGCCGAGGAGACACCCTCGGTCGCATCGCCTCCAGCAATCGGGTGTCGGTGCGCCGGCTGGCGGAAGCGAACGGATTGACCTTGCGCAGCACGATCTACCCGGGGACCCGCCTCCGCATCCCGAACTAGGCCGGCGCCCGACACGCGGGACGACTGCTAGACTCGCGGCTCGACCAACCGTAACCATAAGGAGTCGATCATGAAGTCTCTTCGCTTGGCCTTCTTGTTGCTGGCGGTGTTGGCGACCGCCCAGGTGTTACCGGTGACCGCCGGCGAGCTCACCGCGGAGGACGTCTTCGGCAAGCTCAAGGCGATGGAAGGCAGCTGGCGAGCCGAGGCGGCCGAGGCGCTCGAGGGCGAGGCGGGGGGCGAAGAGCCGACGGAGCCGGGAACTCATGACTTCCGTGCCTCGGCCAACGGTACGGTGGTGATGGAGGTGATGAGCCCCGGTACCCCGCACGAGATGATCAACATGTACCACATGGACGGCGAAGACCTCGTCCTGACGCACTATTGCGCGGGGGGCAATCAGCCGATCATGCGTCTCGATCGAAAAGGGCTTGCCGACGGTCGGATCGAGTTCGACTTCGTCGGCGGAACCAACCTCGACCCGGCCGTGGACATGCACATCCACTCGACTACTTTCGAATTCGGGGAGGACGGCTCGATGGCGTCGACCTGGGTCGGCTGGGCGGGCGGCGAGCCGTCCGGCGTCATGCAGATTCAGCTGAGCAGGGTCGAGTAGCGCCGGCAGGTCATGGAGCTCGCACCGCTGATCGGTCGATTGCGGGCCGGTGGTCAAGCGTTGCTCGGGAGCTTGGCGGGCGCCACCCCTGAACAGGCGGGCTGGAAGCCGTCCGCGAACGAGTGGTCGCTCATCGAGGTCGCCGCGCACCTGGTCGACGAAGAGCGTGAAGATTTCCGGGTACGGCTGCGGCTCGTGCTCGAGAACGAGGAGAGGAGCTGGCCGTCGATCGATCCCCAGGGGTGGGTGACGGCGCGCGACTACGCGTCACGAGACCTCGGGGCGACGGTACGCGAGCTGGCGGCCGAGCGCAGCCGGTCGGTCGCCTGGCTCGAGACCCTCGATTCTCCCGACTGGGAACGCACCTACGAGCATCCCCTGCTCGGTCCGCTGCGCGCCGGCGACCTTCTCGTATCCTGGGTCACCCACGATGCCCTGCACTTGCGACAGCTGGCCCGCTTGCACTACCGCTGGGTGGTCCGCCTCGGCTCGCCCTACGAGCCGGACTACGCCGGCCCCTGGTAGAGCGGGTCCGCGATCTGCTCTCGGGTGTTGTGGATCGGGAGTCCCGGATCAACGCGGAAGGGGAATCCAGCGGCAGCGCTCACCGGCTCGTGTGGCGGGAACTCCGGCTGAGGCGCGGACCAATCCGTCGGCGCCAGCGAACGCGACCATGTCGTGCGAGCCGGCAACCGACAAGGGGAGAATCTGAGCTTCGCCATCGGCGAAGCGGACGCGCGCCGGTAGAAAACGGTCGAGGCCGCCCCCTTCGGGTAGCGCAGCCTCGAGCACCCCGCTGCGCGCGCCGCTCCAGAAGCCGTCGTCGAAGCCCTGCAGCCGGCGCAGCGCCGGGCGAACGAACAGGGTGTAGGTCGCCATCACCGAGTTGGGGTTGCCCGGTAACCCGAAGACGATCCCCCGGGGGTGACGCGCGGCGAGCAACGGCTTGCCGGGCTGAATCGCGACGCCGTGCCAGAGGGTCTCGCAGCCGCACTCTTCGAGGGTCTGCCCGACCCAGTCGAAGGCGCCCTTCGAGACGCCGCCACCGATGAGCAAGACGTCCGCCTCGAGGCCGAGGCGGAGCCTGTCGGCAAGCCGCTCCGGCTCGTCCGAGGCGATTCCCAGCGACTCGAACTCGAGACCGAGCTCTCGCCCGGCGGCGAGCAGGAAGTCGGTGTGAGAATCGCGCAGCTGTCCCGGTCGGGGTCGTGATTCCGGGGCTACGACCTCGTCGCCGGTGGTGACGACAGCGACGGTGGGTGGGCGGTGGACGGCCACCTCTGAAAAACCGTGGGTGGCGAGATTGGCGAGCACCGCCGCCGAGATCTCGGTGCCGGAGGCGAGGAGGGGGTCGCCGGCGCGCAACACCTCACCGCGTCGCCGGATGTGGGAGCCGCTCGTGGTGTCGACCTCGACGACCACCGTCTCGAGGCCTCCGTCGGTCTGCTCGATGGGGATGACTCGGTCGACCTCGTCGGGGACCGGGGCGCCGGTCATGATCCGGGCGGCGCTGCCCGGTGCGAGGCGTTGACCCGGAGGATCGCCAGCCGCCACGGTCGCGGACACGGGGAGTACGGATATCCGAGAAGTGGGTCCGACCGCGTACCCGTCCATTGCGGAGACGTTCTCCGCCGGGACGTCGACCGTCGCCAGGAGATCCTCGGCGAGCACCCGGCGCCAGGCATCCCGGCGGCGGACCCGGTCGACCGCGAGCGGCTCGAGATGCTCGACGAGCTGCCGCCAGGCTCGCTCGGGAGACAGGAGGGGAGTTGTCGTCATGGTTTGGGCCTCCGGCTGTTCGAGGCAATCTCCAGAGCTGTTGACAGAGTTGACATTAATTGTGCTACAATGCTCCGAAATAACGGCGCGGCCTCTCAAGCGCGCGTTAGGACCCCAGATCATGCCCCAGGCAGCCATCAAAAAGCCACGACAGTTCCGGTACCACGGAGATTTGAGTGAGACGCCGTTGCCGGAGATTCTGGCGCGAGTCGCTCATTTCGACGTGCCGGGGCGGCTCGAGGCGATGAAGGACGACAAGTCGACCGAGATCTTCGTGCGCGCCGGTCATGTGATCCACGCCCGTTCGTCGGATCTCGGCAACAGCCTCGGCGTCTACCTGCGGCGAATCGGTCGCTTGTCGCAGGACGAGTTCCGGCGGGTGATGCGACTGCGTCGCGAGTCCTCGGTACGGCTCGGGGGCCTCCTCATCGAGCATGGGCTCATGACTCCGGCCGAGGTTCGCGATGCGATCGTGAGGCAGACCGAAGAGATCGTCTGGTCGCTCTTTTCCTGGTGGCGGGGAAGCGTCACGTTCAAGCTCGGGCCTTGGGACCCGGTCGACATGCCGCCGATCCACCTCTCGCTCAGCCGGGTGATCATCGACGGCATCAAGCGCGAATCCGACGCGCGTCCACTGATCGCCCGCATCGGCGGGCGAGACACCGTCCTCGAGCCCTGCTTCACGATCGAGAACACGGTCGAGCACGGACTCGACGCCGACGATTACGCGCTGCTGACGATGATCGACTCGGAGCGCACGCTCTTCGAGCTGTGCTCGGACGGTCCGCGGATCGGCAAGGACAACGCGCGGATGCTGTATGCCTTCTGCGTCTTGGGTCTCGTGCGACCGATCAGGCCGAAAGGCGACGTCGAAGACCCCAAACCGACCAAGCTGACGGCCTTCCGGCATTCGAACGAATCGTAAGCGCCTGCCTACTCTCTCGATCCTCTTCGCCCGCGCCACTCGCGATCCGGGAGCTTCCACCGCGGCGGATCCTGCTGTAGCATTCGCCGCTCCGTCCCTCTTGGCGGACCAAACCGAGCTCCCCGTCATGCCGATCTACGAATATCAATGCTCCGAATGCGGCTCTCGAGTCGAACGCCTCCAGAAACTGGGCGACCCGCCGCCTGAAGCGTGCGAAGCCTGCGGCGGTGAGATGGAGCGTCAGGTCTCGGCACCGGCTTTCCAATTCAAGGGTTCCGGCTGGTACGCGACCGACTACGCGAAGCCGAAGCCGCGCGCCGAGACCGGACAGTCGGGTGGAGAGTCCGAGAAATCGGGCGAAGGGTCCGAAAAGGCCGACGCTAAGGCACCCGCCAATTCGGGCGGCGCATCGGACTCCACCTCGCCCTCGAAATCCGAACCGTCGGCGCCCGCCAAGCCCGCCGCCGGCGCCGACTGAAGGCGGCAGCCGGACACCGAGCGCCGTGCTACGCTGATCCCTGACATGGCCGTACCGACCGCATCGGAAGTGTTGGCGGAGGCGGACCGGGCGCTCGCCGAGTCCCCGAGGATCGCGCTCTGCCAGATCGTCCGGGTCGAGGGCTCGACCCCGGGCAAGCGGGGATGGAAGATGCTCCTGCGGCCGGACGGCAGCTGTTACGGCAACCTCGGAGGTGGCGCCTTCGAGGCGCTGGTTCAACGGGACGCGGCGAAGCTGCTCGAGGAAAGCGAGCCGCAGTCCAAGATCGAGCGCTACTACCTCACCGAGGACTCGGTGAAGGGTCAACCGACGGGGATGGTCTGCGGCGGCATGATCGAGGTGTTCCTCGAGGTGCTGACCGCGCGGCCGATGCTGGTGATCTGCGGAGGAGGGCCGGTCGGGCAGGCGCTGGCGCGCCAGGCTGCGCTGTGCGATTTCGAGATCTCGGTGGCCGACGATCGCGGGCTTTTCCGTCGGCCGGAGCTGTTTCCCGACTCGTCGCGCATCTTGGAGGTGGACCGAGAGTACTCGGGGGACTTCCTCGACAGTCTCGCCGAGAGAGATCTCTCGATCGCCGTCGTTTCGCGCTGCTGGCAGACGGATCTGGCGGCGCTGGCGTCGGTGCTTCGTCAAGCACCGCCCGGACTCCGTTACCTCGGCCTCATGGGAAGCCAGCGAAAGGTGGCGCGGGTGACGGCCGAGCTCGCGGCCCGCGGCTTCGAGCTTTCCGGCCTCCCCTGGCATGCACCGATCGGGTTGTCGATCGGAGGTTCGACCCCGGCGGAGATCGCGGTGTCGATCGTCGGCGAGATTCTGCAGGAGATGAACCGCGACGATGCGAGCGGGTTCGATAACGAGCGCCCCGTCAGGCTGGTTTAGAAAACCCGCCCTCGTTGCGCTCGCCGGGATCGCGCTGGCGGTGCCGGCGGAAGCCGACGGGTGGCGAGCGGCGCCGCTCTTCGGCGCCGACGTGCGGAGCCTGGCATTCGATCCCTCGCACGTCGATCGGGTTCTAGCGGGCACCTCCGCCGGACAGGTCTACGAGTCGCTCGACAGCGGGCGTAGCTGGCAGCCGGCCGGCGACCGGGTGGCGTTTCCGGGATGGGTGGTTAGCGACCTGGTCTTCGATGAGGGCCGGGAGGGCCGCGTTTGGGCCGCGCTCTGGTCGCTGTGGGGGAGCGACGGGTCGGTGGCGGTCTCCGAGGACGGCGGTCGAAGCTGGTCGGAGAGTCGCATGGGGCTGCCCGCGAAGCAGGTCTACGACCTGGACGTCGTGCCGGACTTGCAGGGCGCGCTCTACGCGGCGACCCGCGACGGGGTCTGGGGCTCGACCGACGACGGAATGTCGTGGCGGCATCTCACCGACCAAGTGCCCGAGATGGGCAAGGTGACGAGCCTGCTGGTCGATCCCTTCGATCCGGCGATCGTCTATGCCGGGAGCTGGCGACGCGCCTACCGCAGCGACGACCGGGGCAGCAGCTGGCGAGGGATCTTCGAGGGGATGGTGCTCGACTCGGAGGTGTTCGCCCTCGCCCCCGGCCCCGAAGGGGAGGGGGACCTGTGGGCGTCGACCTGCGGGTGGGTCTATCACGGCCGCGATCGCGGCCGTCGCTGGCAGCGGCATTCCGCCGGGCTGACCGAGCGCCGGACTCCGAGTCTCGCGGTCCTGCCGAGCGGTCGACTCCTCGCCGGTACCGTCGCCGGCGTCTTCGCATCCGACGATCGGGGCGGCAGCTGGAAGCGGCGGGGATCTCGGGTGGCGGTCAACGCTCTCGCTCACAACCCGCGGCGCCCGGAGATCGTCCTCCATGGGAGCGAGGGAGCCGGGGTGTGGCGATCGACGGACGGTGGTGACTCCTTCGGGCACTCCTCTTCCGGAATTGTCGGGCTGAGAGTCACCGATGTCGTGGCCGGCAGCGACGGGGTGTCGATCTCGGTTCGTGACTCCGAGGGCCGAGACGGCGTGCATCACTTGCGCGCGCCGGGACTGACCCCTTCCGCTCGGGACGAGCTACCCGGGGTGCTCGATCTGGCGACCGACGGCGATCGCCTGTTCGCCGGAACGAAGTCCGGACTGTGGCAGCGCACCGACGGCGAATGGCGGCGGGTGGCGGAGCTCGGCGAACAGCGGGTGGCCGGAGTCTCGGCAACGGCCGGATGGCTGGTGGCTCACGACCGGGAGACCGTGCTCGTCCAGCACGACGGTGCGACGCACACGACAATTCTGCGCGGTCCGGTGACCCAGGCGCTCAGCTGGCGAGGCGACGTCTGGATCGTCGACGGGGACCGGCTCCTGCGCTGGAATCTCGGGGCGTCGGAAGAGGTCGCGGCGCCGGACTCGGTGCGGCGCCTGTTCGCGAGTCCTGAGGCGCTGGTCGTCGACACCAAGCGAGGCCCTTACCGCTTCGACGGCGCGAACGGCTGGCGCCCATCGACGATCGAGGCGGGACGCCTGCTCGAGACGGGAAGCCGAGCTCTGCCCACCCTGGCCCTCGGTCGGGACGGGACAGCGACGCTCCACGATGCCCGTGGCCGAGAGCGGGTGTCGCTCGTTCTACCGGTGCCGTGGCGGGAGGTCTCGGCGGTGCTGCTCGACGGCAGCCGTCTCCATCTGGCGACCACCGGGTACGGGCTGTTGTGGTCGCAGCTCGTGACCCTGGCGGACGATCCCGATCCTCAGTCGCTGCCGCGGCTCAGCTCTTGGTGAGCTCCTCCGCCTCCTCACGCGACAGACCGAGCTTCTTCGAGTAGTAGCGAAAAGACCGGAAGGTCATGCCGACGAGCTCGGCGGCTCGGGTCTGGACGCCGTCGCAGCGTTCGAGCGCCTGTTCCATCAGTTCCATTCGAATCGCGTCGAGATAAGCCTCGAGGTCGAGGCCCTCCTCGGGGAGCTCGACGGTGTCGACCGCTCCACCGCCGCGGCGCAGCAGGTGAGTGGGGATGTCTTCGACGGTGAGGATGTCGTTCGAGGTCAGGGCGAGCGCGCGCTCGATCACGTTCTCGAGCTCTCGCACGTTGCCGGGCCAGCCGTAGTTCTCGAGCAGGCGCATCGCGTCGATCGAGACCTTGGGAGGCTCGATTCCCATCTCGGAGCTGTACTTCTTGACGAAGTAATCCACCAGGAGTGGAATGTCCTCGTGCCGATCTCGTAGCGGAGGGACCCGGATGGGGATCACGTTGATCCGGTAATAGAGGTCCTCACGGAACTCCCCGCTCTGGATCATCTGCCGGAGGTCCTGGTTGGTCGCCGCGATGATCCGGGTGTCGACACGCTCCTCGGTATTGCCTCCGACCTGACGGATCTTCTTCTCTTGAAGGGCGCGGAGCAGCTTGACCTGCATCGGAGGCGCCATCTCGCCGACCTCGTCGAGCAGGAGAGTTCCGCGATTCGCGGCCTGGAAGAGTCCCTTTTTGTCAGAGATCGCGCCCGTGAAGGCGCCCCGCCGGTGGCCGAACAGCTCGCTCTCCAGCAGCGTCTCGGGTAGTGCTCCGCAGTTGACCGACAAGAACCTCTGGTTCGATCGAGGGCCGGCGTAGTGGATCGCCCGCGCGATCAGCTCTTTGCCGGTGCCGCTCTCTCCTTCGAGCAAGATCGTCGAGCTGGTCCGGGCGACACGCTCGATGAGTGCGAAGATCTCCTGCATCTTCCGGCTCTGGCCGACGATGTTCGAGAATTGATACTTCTGCTCGAGCTCTCGCCGGAGGTAGACGTTCTCGTCGATGAGCTCGTTCTGCTCGAGCGCCTTCTGGACCGTGACCTTGATCTCGTCGACGTCGAACGGCTTCGAGAGATAGTCGTAGGCGCCGAGCTTCATCGCTTCGATCGCCGTCTTGGTCGACGTGTAGGCGGTCATCATGATGACCGAAGTCGCGGTGCTTTCGCCGCGGATCTCCTCGAGGAGCTCCAGCCCGCTGCCATCGGGCATCATGATGTCGCACAGCACGAGATTGAAATCGCCCTCGGTCCATCGCTCCCGACCCTCCTGGACGGAGTGGGCGGTGGCCACCTCGTAACCCTCCTCGGCGAGCAGGACCTCTAGGAAATCGAGCATGCTCTGCTCGTCGTCTACGACGAGAATTCGAGCAGTCATGCGAGCGTAACGAGGGCGGGCTCGGCCGCCGGGAGTTCCACAGTCACCGTGGTGCCTCGGCCGGGCTCACCCTCGACCGAGAGCCGGCCTCCGTGCTCTTCGACGATCCGGTAGACGATCGCCATCCCGATACCGGTTCCACCCCTGAACGAAGACTGGAACGGATGGAAGAGTCTGGCGCGCGCCTGTTCGGTCATGCCCTTTCCGTTGTCGCGAATAGAGATGCGATAAACGCTTCCGACGAGTGTACCCTGAACGTGGATGTCACCCGACTCGGGGAGCGCTCTCAGGGCGTTGCTGGTGAGGTTCCAGAAGATCTGGCTGATCTGGTCCGGGTCCCCGATGATCTTGGCGTGCTCGACATCGAGGTCGAGGTGAATGCGGTGGCCGGGCAGCACTTCGTCGCTGTTGCGCAACAGCTCGGTGTTTGCGCGCAACAGGTTCGCCACGTCGAAGCGCACGCTCGCCCGCTCCTTCGGCCGGGCGAACTTCATGAAGCTCTTGATGATCCGATCCAGACGCCGACTCTCCTTGAGAATGATGTCGAGGAGGGTCCGTTGGGAAGAGCCCTCGTCGAGACTCGGTTGGAGCATCTGCGCGGAGCCGGAGAGGGCGGCCAGCGGGTTGCCGATCTCGTGCGCGATGCCGGCCGCCATCTCGCCTACGGCGGCCATCCGCTCCTTGAGATGAACCTCGGCCTGGAGCTTCTTCCACTCGCGAAGGTCCTGAAAGACGAGGATGTGCGCGGCGGGCTGACCCTCGGGAGAGCCGAGTTGACTCAACGAGAATCCGATCGGGCGAGGTTCGCCGTGACGGTCGAAGAGGACCTCGTTGCGATCGCCCGCCTCGTCGAGGATCTCCTGCCAAGACTTGCCTCGGAACAGTCCGGTCTCCTGGATCGCCCGCCCGACCGGTGGGTCGTCCGGCACGCCGAGGATCCAGTTGGCCGCCGCGTTGGAGGTAACGATCTTGCCGTCCGTGTCGAGGGTGATCAGTCCGCTCGGGATGGACTCGACGATGTCGCGATGGAGGTTCTCGAGGCTGGCGAGATCGCGCTTGACGCGCAGCATGTCGCGGGCCAGCCGAGAAGCGAGGACCGCGACCAGCACGAAACCGGCCAGGTGGAAGACCACCGAGTAGTTGAGCTCGGCGAGGCTCTCGGAGCTGACCGGAGTTCCCGGAACCCAGCCGAAGTGCTGGCTCAGCGAGGCCAACGCGTAGAGCGCCCAGGAGGCGCCCGCCGTCGTCAACGCCCACCGGCGCCCGGCCGAGGTCGCCACCACGATGATGACCACGAAATAGAGAGCGGTGAATGGACTGCTGACGCCGCCGAAAAGGTAGACGAGGGCAGTCGTCAGCAGCAGGTCGCTCGTGACGTGGAGACCGGCCTGGCCGCGGACCGACATTCGTCCGCGGTGCAGTAGCAGGAGGAATCCGAGGTTGACCGAGATGGCGCCGATCAGCAGCGCGTAGATGATCCCGTCCCGCGGCGAATCGGCGACCGGAGCCTCGAGAAAGACCCGCAGCAGGAAGAAGGCGAAGAGGAAGCTGAGGATGCCGACGAGGCGGACGAAGATGGCACGCCCGAGCTGCCGGGCGAGCCGCTCGTCGTCGAGCGTGCCCCTGGCCGTCGTTATCTCGCGCCCCACCGGCGGTTCGACCTCGCTCTAGGAAATGCGGCCCAGAATCGTGTACAGCGGCAGGTACATCGCGGTGACGATGATGCCGATGACACCGCCCAGGAACACGATCATGATCGGCTCGAGGAGTTTGATCATTCCCGCCACCGCGGTATCGACCTCGTCCTCGTAGAAGTCGGCGATCTTGCTCAGCATTTGGTCGAGCGCGCCGGTCTGCTCACCGACGTTGACCATCTGCACGACCATCGGCGGGAACACCTTCGTCTCTCGCAGCGGGCCGCTCAGAGTCTTACCTTCTTCGACGCTCTTGCGCACGGCCAGGATCGCGTCTTCGATGACCGCGTTGCCCGACGTCTTGGCGGTGATCTCGAGACCGTCGAGGATCGGAACGCCGGAGGAGGTGAGAGTGCCGAGGGTTCGGCAGAATCGCGCGACTGCGATCTTCCGGATCAGCGGACCGATGATCGGCATCCGCAGCAGCAGGCCGTCGATGACCCGCCGACCGCGGTCCGTCTTGTAGTAGCCCCGGATCGCCGCCGCGATGAAGAAGATGAGTAGAAAGATGAGCCACGAGTAGGCAGCCACGAGGTTGCTGGCCTTGACGACCATGCGGGTGAGCCAGGGCAGCTCGCCGCCGAGGCCGGCGAAGAGCTGGGTGAACACCGGAATGACCTTCCAGAGGATGACCCAGACCACGATGATCGCGATCGTGATGACGGTAGTGGGGTAGATCAACGCGGACCGGATCTGACTGCGCAGCTTGTAGAGCTTCTCCAGGTAGAGCGAGAGTCGCTGGAGGATGATGTCGAGAATACCGCCGGCCTCCCCGGCGGCGACCATGCTGGTGTAGAGATTGTCGAAAGCCGCGGGGTGCTTGCGCATGGAGTCGGCGAGACTCGATCCGCTCTCGACATCGGACCTGACCTGATTGATGATCTCTCGAAATTTGCGGTGCTCCTGCTGGTCCCCGAGAATCTCGAGACACTGGACGAGCGGCAGGCCGGCGTCGAGCATCACCGAGAACTGGCGGGTGAAAATCGCGAGGTTCTTGATGCCGACTCGGCTCGGGAGCCGCGGCATGAAAGGGATCTGCCGGCCTCGCTGGCGGATCGACGAGAGACGAACCTGTTGCCGGCGCAACGAAGCGATCGCGGCCTCGCGCGAGTCCGCGACGAGAACGCCTTCCTCGAACTGGCCGCCGCGACCGCGGCCCTTCCAAACGTACGTGGGCATGCTAAGTCCTCACAGGCTGGTTTTGAGTGGCCCGCAGGGACGGGTTGAGTGACCCCGCACCCCGGGAGATGATCTCCTGCAGCTCATCCGAGCTCGACGAACGACCGAGCGCCGTCTGGAGGTTGATCTGGCGGCGAAAGTAGAGGGCGGCGAGTGCTTGGTTGAAGGTCTGCATGCCGTACTTGGCCTGCCCGGTCTGCATCATGCCGTAGATCTGGTGGACCTTGTCCTCGCGGATGAGGTTGCGGATCGCCGTGTTGGGGACCATGATCTCCATGGCGAGTGCGCGCCCCTTCCCGCTGGCCCTCGGCAGCAGCGCCTGACAGAGAATCCCTTCGAGCACGAACGACAGCTGCACCCGGATCTGCCCTTGTTGGTGGGGCGGAAAGACGTCGATGATGCGGTTGATCGTCTGAGCCGCCGAATTGGTGTGGAGGGTCGCGAAGGTCAGATGACCGGTCTCGGCGATGCGCAGTGCCGCCTCGACCGTCTCGTAGTCGCGCATCTCGCCGACGAGCACGACGTCGGGGTCCTGGCGAAGCACCGACTTGAGCGCGTTCTCGAAGGAGAGGGTGTCCGCTTCCAGCTCGCGCTGATTGACGATGCAGCTTCGGTGGGAGTGCAGATACTCGATCGGATCCTCGATGGTGACGATGTGCTCGTTGCGCTCGCGATTGACCTTGTCGACCATGGTAGCGAGGGTCGTCGATTTTCCTGAACCGGTCGGGCCGGTGACGAGAATCAGGCCTCGCGGCTTGTCGCACAGCTTCTCGATCAGGGCCGGCAGGCCGAGCTCGCGAAAGGAGCGAATCTCGAACGGGATCTGGCGAAATGCGCCGGCGAGTGCCCCCCGCTGGTTGAAGACGTTGGCACGAAACCGAGCCAAGCCCTTGATCCCGAAGGAGAAATCGATCTCGAGGTTCTCCTCCAACCGCTGCTTCTGCTTGTCGGTGAGGATCGAGTAGCAGAGCTGCTTGGTCTGGGTCGGAGAGAGCTCCGGATGGTTGAGCTGGTGAAGGACGCCGTCGATCCGGATCTGCGGGCTCGAGTTGGTCGTCAGATGGAGATCGGATGCTCCGCGCTCGACCGTTTCCTTGAGCATTTCGTTGAGCGTCAGCGTCATAGTCGGGAACCCTCTAAGTGCCTTTCGTTGCAGGCTTTTTCAAGCATATAACATGATTGTAGACCATCCCCAGAGAGGAATGTCACAGGCCTCGGACGCCTTGCTATCCTCGCTCTTCGATGAACGACGATCCCGAACTCCTCGAAGAGCTCCCGCCGAGGGCGGTCTATGACGCCGAGCTATTTCGCCGGCTCCTGGGCTTCGCCTCGCCTTACCGGTCGCGAGCGCTGATCGCGGTGGGGCTGATCATCCTCTCTTCTTTGCTCCAGCTCGTCGGACCGCTCGCCACCGCCGTCGCCCTCGACCTGTTCATCCACCCCGACGGCTCGCGCTCCGCCGTCAGTCGTTGGGTCGAGCAAGGATGGCTCGCGCGGCACCCGGTGACCGCGGATCAGGGGCTCCTGCTGGTTGCCGGCGGCTACCTGGCGACCCTTCTGCTGGCGGCGCTCGTGCTGTTCGCCCAGGGCTACGTCATGCAGCTGATGGGGCAGCGGATCATGGCGGACTTGCGGATGAAGATCTTCGGGCGCTTGCAGTCGCTGTCGATCGAGTACTTCGACCGGCATCCGATCGGCCGTCTCGTTACCCGAGTGACCAACGACGTCGATTCCTTGAACGAGCTCTTTACCGCCGGCTTGGTGTCGATCTTCGGCGACGTCGCCCTGCTCGGGGGTATCGCCGTCGTTCTCTTCTGGCTCGACTGGCGTCTGGCGGTAACGACGTTCGCGATTCTGCCGCTGCTGCTGGGGCTGACGATCTGGTTCAAGGCGAGAGCGCGGCAGAGCTACCGCAAGGTCCGGGTCCGGCTCGCCCGGATCAACGCCTTCTTTCAGGAGCACCTCACCGGGATGAGCGTCGTCCAGCTCTTTGGCCGCCAGGCGGCCACTGCCCGGCGGTTCGGCACGATCAACGACGACCATCGGGAAGCGAATCTGGAGGCGATCTTCTATTACGCCGTCTACTATCCGATGGTCGAGCTGATCACGGCGCTCGGGATCGGACTGATCCTCTGGTACGGCGGCGGTCAGGTGATGGCGGGAGCGCTCTCACTCGGCGTGCTCGTCGCCTTCCTCCAGTACGCCCAGCGTTTCTACCAGCCGCTAGCCGATCTTTCCGAGAAGTACAACATCTTGCAGAGCGCGATGGCGAGCTCCGAGCGGGTCTTCGACCTCCTCGACAGCCGGCCGAAGGTGGAGAGCCCCGAGCGTGGCCTCCGGCCGGAGAAGATCGCCGGTCGAGTGGAGTTCGACGTCGTCGATTTTGCCTACCAGGAGGGCGAGCCGGTGCTCGAGGGAGTCTCTTTTGCTCTCGAGCCGGGGGAGACGGTGGCGATCGTCGGCCATACCGGCGCCGGAAAGAGCACGCTGGCGAATCTGCTGCTGCGCTTCTACGACGTCGATCGGGGGGTCGTGCGCCTCGACGGCGTCGACGTCAGGGAGTGGGACCTCGGAGCGCTGCGTTCGTCGGTCGGTCTCGTCTTGCAGGACGTCTTTCTCTTTTCGGGAACGATCGCCGAGAACATCCGTCTCGGCGATTCGTCGATCTCGCACGAAGAGGTGAAGGCGGCAGCCGGCGAGGTCGGTGCCGACCGCTTCATCCGCGCTCTTCGCGGCGGCTACGACTCGCCGGTGCACGAGCGGGGTGCGGGTCTGAGCGTCGGCCAGAAGCAGCTGGTGGCCTTCGCGCGGGCGCTCGCCTTCGATCCGCGGGTGCTGATCCTCGACGAGGCCACCTCGTCGATCGACACCGAGACCGAACAGCTGATCCAGCTCGCCCTCGACCGCCTGCTGGTGGGCCGCACCAGCCTCGTCATCGCCCACCGGCTGTCGACGATTCAGCGAGCCGATCGCATCCTCGTGCTCCACAAGGGGCGGCTGCGCGAGCAAGGGACCCACGGCGAGCTGCTGGCGGCCCGCGGCATCTACCACCGGCTCTACCAGTTGCAGTATCGCGACGTAGCCGTCGCCTAAGAGGCCGAGGGCTCCGGCTCGGAGACGAAGGCCTCGACCTCGCCGAGGAGCGCCAGCAGCTCGTTGACTCGCGTCTGCCCCTCGCCCGCGGGATAGGTATAGGTGAGGATCAACAAGCGAGACTCGCCGCTCGGATGCAATCCGAAGATCCAGGTCTGCTCTTCGCGTTCGCCGCTCGCGGTGTCGTAGGCGCCGCGACAGTAGTAGGCGGGACCGAACGGAGTGCCGAGCTCGCGCGAGCCGTGGTACTCGCCCCCCTTCATCGCCCGGAAGGCGTCGCCGCGGCGGGTGACCTCGGCCTGCAGATTCAGTCCGTACTCCGGCTCTCCGACCGCGAAGGCGACGTTGCCGCCGGTAGGGTGGGTGGTGTCGAGCCGTAGATTCGCGCCGGCGTTCTCGCCGACGACGAACGGTTCCGGCACGCTCGCCAGCGTCAGGCCGAGCTCCGGACTCTCGACCCGGGTGGAGACCGGCTCCGGCTCCGGCGCCGGGGCCCGGCAGGCCGCGATGGCGAGGATCGCCATGCCGATCGTCAGGCGTCGTCGCATCGCGTCCCCCTCAGGCGGCGAGCTCCTTGAGCTCCTTGACCAGGTCCTGGAGGACCTTTTTGGCGTCGCCGAAGAGCATCATCGTGTTGTCGAGCTCGAAGAGAGTGTTCTTGATGCCGGCGTAACCGGCGCTGAGACTCCGTTTGATGACGAAGACGCTGCGGCCCTCGGCGACCTTCAAGATCGGCATGCCGTAGATGGGGCTGGCAGGGTCGGATTCGGCAGCGGGGTTCACCACGTCGTTGGCGCCGACGACCAGCACCACGTCGGTGGTCTTGAACTCCGGGTTGATGGTGTCCATCTCGAGCAGCAGCTCGTAGGGGACGTCCGCCTCCGCCAGGAGCACGTTCATGTGGCCAGGCATGCGGCCGGCGACCGGATGGATGGCGTAGCTGACCCGGATGCCCTGGGCGGTCAGCAGGTCGGCCATCTCGCGGACGGTGTGCTGCGCCTGGGCAACGGCCAGTCCGTACCCCGGCACGACGACCACCGACTCGGCGTCCTCGAGCACCATCGCCGCCTCCTCGGCGCTGAACGAACGCACGTTCCGGTACTCGGTGTCGCCGCCCTCGAGGTCGGTATCGCCGAAATCGGCGAAGAGCACGTGGCCGAGGGTCCGGTTCATCGCCTTGCACATGACCTGGGTGAGGATCAGGCCCGAGGCGCCGACCAGGGCGCCGCTGATGATCAGCAGGTTGTTGTTGAGAACGAATCCGGTCGCCGCGGCGGCGACGCCGGAGAACGAGTTCAGCAGCGAGATCACGACCGGCATGTCGGCGCCGCCGATTGGCAGCACCAGGAGGATCCCGAAGACCAGGCCGACGGCCGCCAGGGCGATGGCGCTCGCCGCGACGCCCTCCGGCGTAGCCGCGCCGAACGTGAGGTAGAGGCCGAGAGCGACGGCCACGAGGCTGGCCGTGCTGTTGATCACGTTGCGAGCGGCGAGCCAGCCCGGACGCCCGCGCAGCTTGCCGGAGAGCTTGGCGAAGGCGATGACGCTCCCCGACAGCGTCACCGTCCCGATGAGGACCGAGAGGAAGGCGGTGAGCGCGTTCGAGCCGCTCAGCACCGAGGCCGGCGTGCCCGGTCGGGACGGTTCGACGATCGCGGCCCAGAGAATCGCCAGGGCGACGAGCGCCGAGGCGCCGCCTCCGAAGCCGTTGAAGAGAGCGACGAGCTCGGGCATGGCGGTCATCTCGACGCGCAGCGCCGCGACCGCCCCGATGAGCCCGCCGACCACCGCGCCGGCGATGATCCAGCGGTAATCGACGACCCCGATCTCGAGGAGGGTGGCGACGACCGCGAGCAGCATGGCGACCGCCGCCGTCGCGTTGCCGCGCCGCGCGGTGCGCACCTTGGTGAGGCCCTTGAGGCCGAGGATGAAGAGGACCGCCGAGATCAGGTAGAGGATCGGGACGCTCTGCTGAAGCCACGCGGT
Source organism: Thermoanaerobaculia bacterium (assembly GCA_945787575.1). Taxonomy (GTDB): domain Bacteria; phylum Acidobacteriota; class Thermoanaerobaculia; order Multivoradales; family JAHEKO01; genus CALZKB01. Next base: position 40,289 of record CALZKB010000016.1, read on the forward strand.
CAACGCTTGTCCCTCCGGCCGCCGAACATCCCGAGCATCCGATCGGTGACAAGGAAACCGCCGACGACGTTGATGGTTGCAAAGGCGATGGCCAGTGCGCCGAGAATGCTGGAGGCCTTCACGTCGCCGCCGCGGGCCACGATGATGGCGCCGACCAGGGTGATCCCCGACACCGCGTTGGCCCCCGACATGAGGGGGGTATGCAGGGTGGGAGGAATCTTGGTGATGATCTCGAAGCCGACGAAAATGGCCAGCACGAACACGTACAAACCGATCAGCAATACGCCCATCAGGATGGTTCCTCCGCGGACCGCTCCGCTCCGGCCTCCTCGGCCACCCGCGGATTCACGATCTTGCCTTCATGGGTGAGCAGTGCCGCGCCGGTGATCTCGTCCTCCGGATCGATCACCACGCCGTCTTCGCCGCGGAGATGCTCCATGAGAGCGAGGAGGTTGCGGGCGTACACCCGGCTGGCGTCGAGCGGCACGGTGGCGGGCAGGTTGATCGGGCCCAGGATGAGCACCCCGCCAGAGACGACCTCGCGCCCGGCCTCGGTGAGCTCGCAGTTGCCTCCCTGCTCGGCGGCGAGGTCGACGATGATCGCTCCCGGCTTCATCACCGAGACCATCTCGCTGCTGAGCAGAATGGGTGCCCGCTTGCCCGGGACCTGGGCGGTCGTGATGACGGCGTGCGCACTCTTGAGGTGATGGGTGAGGATCTCGCGCTGCCGGCGGAGGAAGTCCTCGCCGACCGCCTTGGCGTAACCGCCCTCGCCCTCGCCGCTCTCCATCTCAGGCAGATCGATGAACCGCCCGCCGAGGGACTCGACCTGCTCCTTGACGTCGGGACGGATGTCCGACACCTCGACGATGGCGCCGAGCCGTTTGGCGGTCGCTAGCGCTTGGAGCCCAGCGACGCCGCCGCCGAGGATGACGAATCGGGACGGCCGGATCGTGCCGGCGGCGGTCATCAACATCGGAACGTAACGCGCCAGCCGGTTGGCGGCGAGGAGCACGGCCTTGTAGCCGCCGACGTTGGCCTGAGACGAGAGGGCGTCCATGCCCTGGGCGCGAGTGATCCGCGGGATCAGCTCCATGGCGATCGACGTGACGCCGCGCTCGGCCAGGCGGCGAACCCGGGCGAGATCGGCATGAGGGGCCAGCAGCCCGATGACGATAGCGCCGGGACCGAGCCGAGCGATCTCGTCGTCCTCCTCGTCATGGGCGTCCGGCGGAGCGACCTTGAGCACGACCTCGGCACCGCTCCAAGCGTCATCGCCGGGCGGGACGATTCGGGCTCCCGCCTCTTCGTACTCGGCGTCGGAGCAGAGCGAGTCGTGGCCGGCGCCCTGTTCGACCATGACGTCGAAACCGAGCTCCTTGAGCTTGGCGACGGTTTCCGGGGTGGCGGCCACCCGCTGCTCGTGGGCGCGCCGCTCCTTGGGGACGAAGAGTCGAGTCATAGCGAAGTCTGAGCTCAAGAAATGAGGAGTCTGGGGTCGAGAGAGAGGGGGTGCTCGCGGCAATGAGAATCGTAACGCATTGAGCGCTACGATAGGTAACCGTGAGCGGGCGATTCATCACCTTCGAGGGGCCGGACGGAAGCGGCAAGAGCACCCATTTCACGAGAGCCGCGGACTGGCTGCGTGACCGCGGCATCGACGTCGTCTGCTCGCATGAGCCGGGAGGGACGGCCCTCGGTCGGGCGATGCGGCAGGTCTTCCTGGAGTCGCCGTGGGACGCGCCCGACGGCAGCGTCGAAGCGCTTCTCTTGTTTGCCGCCCGCCGGCAACATCTCCGGGAGCTGATCGAACCGGCTCTCGCCGAGGGTCGCTGGGTGCTGTGCGATCGCTTCACCGATTCGACCTTGGCCTACCAGGGCGCGGGGCGCGGAGTTCCGATCGAGCGGCTGCGCGAGCTGGATCGGTGGGCGACGGGGAGCCGGCAACCATACCTGACACTGCTGTTCGACCTGCCGCCGGACAAGGCGCGCCGGCGGGGCCAGTCCGATCGACGGAGAAAGAGCGTCGAGGGGGTGAATCGGCTCGACGTGGAGGATCTCGCCTTCTACGAGAGGGTGCGCGAAGGCTTCCTCTCGCTGGCTCGCGCCGAGCCCGACCGCTTCCGGGTCATCGACTCGAGCGCCTCCGTGGAGGAGACCGCCGCCCAGGTCGAAGCGGTGCTCATCGAGCTGACCGCGGCGCGCGTATGAACCTCGTCGCCGCGCGCCGGATGGCGAGATCGGGCCGGCTCTATCCATCGGTGATCCTCCATGGCGCGACCTCGCAGGCTCGCCAAGCGGCCGCCCTCGAGCTGGCTCGCCTGCTGTTGTGCGAGAGACCCGAGGAAGACCTCGACGGCAGTTGCCGGCACTGTCACCGGATCGCGTGGCCGGGCGAGAACGAGCGGTTCCATCCGGACTTCCAAGTGCTCGAGCGCGACCTCAAGACCGCGACCTCGGTCGAAGCCACCAGGGAGTTTCTGTTGAAGGCCCAGGTCGCGCCGTTCGAGGCGGGCGGCCAGGTCTTCGTCGTAGCGGCGGCCGACAGCTTGAGCGGCGAAGCGGCCAACGCCCTGCTCAAGACTCTCGAAGAGCCGCACCTCACGTCGCCGCGCCACTTCTTCCTGTTGACGCCTTCGCAGGCCGACCTGTTACCGACCCTGCGGAGCCGGTCGCTGACGGTCTACCTGGGCGCCGCCGACCGCCACGCTCCGCAGGAGGTCGATTCACGGGCCGGCGCCTTTTCCGAGGCGCTCGAGACCTTCGCAAGATCGGGAGCCTCGGTCGATCTGTTGGCGGCGGCATCCGCCCTGCTCGGCGACGGCAGCGACTGGAAAGACCCTCGGGACGGCGCGCCGTGGACGCTGGCCGCCGCCGCCGTCCGGCGAGCCGTCGACGATGCGCCGTCCGGGGTACCCGCGGGCGAGCTGCTGGCCCTCGCCGCGGACCTGCTCGACGGGCCTCGTCTCCGGCTGCGGGGCCTCAGCGCCAAGCGGATCGTCGAGGGCCTCGTCGTCGAACGCCTGGCGATCGGTTGAGCAGCGGGCCGGCCGCCGGCGGGCCGGTGGCGCTGTGATGCTCGGCGGGCTATCATCGGTGCTCTTTCGCGGCCGTTCGGGCCGACACTTCCACTCCAAGGAGCGCACCATGTCTTCATCCAGTCGTGACCGAATCGTCCCCTGGGCACTCTTCCTCGGGGTTTTTGCGTCGATCCTCGTCCTTGCATTCTGGGGCTTGGGAAGGCGCGCCGTTCATGCCGAGAAAGCGGTGGCCGGCGAGATGAAGGAGGGGGTCCTCGCCAAGGTCGGCGATACCGAGGTGCTCGCCACCGAGGTCGAAGCCAAGGTGTCGGCCGATCTCATGCGGATCAAGCGCGAGCGCCACGAGGCGATGGCGAAGGGGCTCGAGACGGTCGTGCGCGAGCGCCTCTTCGAGCTCGAGGCATCGAGCCGCGGGATCACCGTGGACGAGCTCCTCGAGGCCGAGGTGGGCTCCAAAGTGGCTGCCGTCGACGACGCCCAGGTCGACGCGTTCCAGGGCGCCGCGCTCTCGGAGACGCTGATCGGGACCCTCAGGACCAAGTACGCGGTCGAGAGTTTCCTCGAGCCACTCCGAATCGGCGTCGCCAGCGAGGGCTTCCCGCAGAAGGGCAACGCCGACGCTCCGGTGACGATCGTCGAGTTCTCCGATTTCGAGTGCCCGTACTGCTCGCGCGTGCTGCCGTCGCTGCGGCAGGTGATGGACGAGTACAGCGACAGCGTTCGCGTCGTCTTCCGCCAGTTCCCGCTCAACAGTATCCACCCGCGCGCCCAGAAGGCGGCGGAGGCCTCTTTGTGCGCCAACGAGCAAGGCAAGTTCTGGGAGATCCACGACGCCATGTTCGAGGAGCAGAAGAGCCTGGCGGTCGACCAGCTCAAGGAGAAGGCGGCACGGCTCGGTCTCGACACCGAGGCCTTCGACAGCTGCCTCGACCAAGGCCGATTCTCGGAGCAGGTCGCCACGGATATTCGCGACGGCTCGGCGGTCGGGGTCAGCGGCACGCCGGCCTTCTTCATCAACGGCCGCTTCGTCAACGGCGCCGTCCCCTACGAGACTCTCGCCGCGATCGTCGACGAGGAGCTCGAGCGGGCCGCTTCCGATAGCTGAATCCCACGGAATCGATGCCCGGCGACATTCCTGACGAAGAGCTGCGCCGGGCCCTGCATCGGGCTGCCGACCTCATCGCCGACTACGTCGGTGGGGTCGGCGACCGGGCGGTGCTACCGCCGATCGCGCCGGGAGAGGTGATCGCTTCGCTCCCGGCGCGACCACCGAAGACCGCAGAGCCGCTCGAGTCGATTCTCGACGACTACGAGCGACTCATCGAGCCGAACGTCGGCCACTGGAACCACCCGGGATTCATGGCCTACTTCGCGATCAGCGGCTCGGGACCCGGCATCGTCGGCGAGGCGTTGACCGCGGCCCTCAACGTCAACGCCATGCTGTGGCGCTCGGCGCCGGCGGCGACCGAGCTCGAGCTGCTCGTCTGCGACTGGCTGCGCGAGATGGTCGGACTACCGTCCGATTTTCGCGGCCACATCAACGACACGGCGTCGATCTCGACGTTGCTGGCGCTCGCCGCCGCCCGGCACGCACAGACCGATCTCGATATCCGCCGGCTCGGTCTCGCTGGACGTGCGGAAGTGCCGCGGCTCGCCGTCTACTGCTCGGACCAGGCGCATTCGTCGGTCGACAAGGCGATGATGGCGCTCGGCCTCGGGCATGACAACCTGCGTCGAATCGGCACCGACGCCGAGTTCCGGATGCGCCCGGAGCTGTTGGCCGAGGCGATCGAGGGTGACCTCGCCGCGGGGCTCAGACCGATTTCGGTCGTCGCCACCGTCGGCACGACCTCGACCACCAGCGTCGACCCGGTGCCCGCGATCGCCGACCTCTGCCGCGAGCACCGCTCGTGGCTCCACATCGACGCCGCCTACGCGGGCAGCGCGGCGATCTGTCCAGAGCTGCGCCCGCACTTCGCCGGATGGGAACGCGCCGACTCGATCGTCTTCAACCCCCACAAATGGCTGTTCACGCCGCTCGACTGCTCGCTGCTCTACGTGCGCGATCTCGACCAGCTCCGCTCGACGTTCTCCCTCGTCCCCGAGTATCTCAAGACAGGAGATTCCGCCGACATCAACTTGATGGACCTCGGCGTGCAGCTCGGGCGCCGCTTCCGGGCGCTCAAGCTCTGGATGGTGATCCGCGGTTTCGGCGTGGAGGGGCTTCAGGAGCGGATTCGTGAGCATCTTCGCCTCGCGCGGAAGCTCGCCTCCTGGATCGAAGCCGATCCCAGCTTCGAGCTTTGCGCTCCGGTGCCGTTCTCACTGGTCTGCTTCCGATGGTGCCCGGCCGGGGTCGAAGAGAGCGAGCTTGACGTCTCGAACGCTCGATTGATCGAGGCGGTGAACGCCCGCGGCCCGGTGTTCATTTCCCACACCGAGCTCGACGGGCGCTACGTGCTGAGGGCAGCGATCGGCAACATCCGGGTGACCGAAGAGCACATTCGCCGGCTCTGGCGATCGGTTCGAGAAGAGAGCGCGGCTCTCGAATAGCATTCGCTCGCGGAGCCCTTGGCGCGACCGGTGCGTTCTCCCACGCGGACTCGGCCGGCCGGGCGGGTGAGCCCTGATACTCTCCGGCCCTCGACCAGCCTGGGAGTCGACGAAGACGATGCAAGCACTGATTCTGGCGGGCGGTAGCGGCACCCGATTCTGGCCGCTGAGCCGCCACTCGTTCCCCAAGCAGTTCCTCTCCCTGAAGGGCGATCGCAGCCTCTTGCAGGCGACGGTGGACCGGCAACGACCGTTGATCGAGCCGGACGACGTCTGGATCTCGACCACGGAAGCGCTGGCCGAGCAGGTTCGCAGTCAGCTTTCCGAGGTGCCGGCCGACCAAGTGCTCGCCGAGCCGACGGCCCGCAACACCGCTCCGGCGATCGGCTGGGCACTCGGGGTCATGCCGCGGACGGTGCGGGAAGGAGTCGTCGCGGTCCTCCCGGCCGACCACCGAATGGAGGATTCGGCAGGCTTCCGGACCGTTCTCGAGCGCGCCGGCCGCGCGGTCGAGAACGCCGACCGCGTTATGACCCTCGGCGTCACGCCGAACCGGGTGGAGACCGGCTACGGGTACCTCGAGCTGGGGGAGCCGCTGCTCGGCGAGCCCGATCTGCGCCGGGTGAAGCGCTTTACCGAGAAGCCGAACCTCGAGACCGCCGGGACGTTCGTCGAGTCCGGCAACTACCTGTGGAACGCCGGCATCTTCGTCTTTCGCGGCACCTCACTGCTCGATCATCTCACCAGGCTCGAGCCCGAGGTCGGCGAAGGTCTGGCCGCGATTCGCGCCGATCCCGGACGCACCGCTGAGCTCTACGCCGCACTGCCGGCGACTTCGATCGACTACGCCGTCATGGAACGACTCGACGACCTCGCGACCTTGCCGCTCGACTGCGGCTGGAGCGACCTCGGCTCTTGGGCGGCACTCGCCGAGATCCTCTCCCCGGATGGCCCTGGCAACGCGAGTCGCGGCGACGTGCTGGCGATCGACTCCGCCGACAACCTGCTGTGGGCGGAATCGGGACAGATCGCGGTTGCCGGGGTCACCGGCCTCGTCGTCGTTCGAACGGCCGAGACCGTGCTGGTGGTCCCCAAAGAGCGGGCTCAAGAGGTCAAGAGAATCGTCGCCGCGCTCCGCAGATACGGGCGTGACGACCTCCTGTGAGGGGTGACCCGGATGGTCCAGCCGACGCTGCTCTGGGATGGTCGGGCCGAGACCGACCTCGTCCGCGAGCGCTCACCGCTGCCGCGCGAGCGCCTGGCGGCCGGCGGGAAGCCGCTCGAGATCGAGCTCGGATTCGGTAAGGGGCGCTTCCTGCTCGGCCGCGCCGAGGCCCGAGAGGACCAGGCCTTCCTGGGCATCGAGGTGGCGTCCAAGTACTACCGGCTGGCGCGCGGGCGGGCCGCCCGCCGAGGGCTCTCCAACCTGACCCTGATTCGCGGAGAGGCGATCTTCTTGATGTCGACGACTCTCGCCCCCGGTCTCGCCAGCGTCGTCCACGTCTATCACCCCGACCCCTGGCCGAAGGATCGGCATCACAAGCGCCGGCTGTTCGATCCCGAGACGGTCGATCTCGTGATCGGCCTGCTGGAGCCTGGCGGCCGGCTCTGCTTCGGGACTGATTTTCTCGACTACGGCGAGCTCGTCAGCGAGCTGCTCGCGTCGCATCCCGGGGTGGATGTGGTGGGCGTCGACGCTTGGCCGGAGGGTCCGCGCACCAACTACGAAGCCAAGTTCGTGGCGCTCGGCCAGCCGATCGTGCGGCTGATCGCGACGCGGCGCTCCGCAGCGGCAGGGGATCTGATTCATCCCGCCGGGCGCCGCGGCATCTTGGCGGGGCCGCGCGAGGCCGGATGAGGAACATCGGCGCGCTGCGCGGCTATCTGCTGCGCTATCCCGGCAAGCTCGCCCTCGGTGTCAGCGCCAATCTTGCGATGGCTCTCGTCGGGTTGGCCCACCCGATCGTCGTCGGTCGGGGGGTCGATGCGCTACGCGAGATGGTCTCCGGCCGGACGCTGCTGGCCTACGGGGCGCTGCTCGTGGGGATCGCCGCCGCTCAAGGGGGGCTGAGCTTCATCCAGCGCATGACCCTCGTCGCGGTGTCGCGTGACGTCGAGTTCGACCTGCGCAACGAGTACTTCCAGCGCCTGCTCGAGCTACCGCTGTCGTTCTATCAGCATCACCACACGGGCGATCTCATGGCCCGTGGAACCAACGATCTGCAGGCGGTGAGGATGCTGTGCGGCCCGGCGATCATGTATAGCGCCAACACCCTCTTCACGGCTGTCGGAGCGCTGGCTTTCATGACCTACCTGCATCCGCGGCTGACGGTCGCGGCGCTCGTCACGATGCCGCTCGTGGCCCTGGCCGCGAAGCTCTTCGGCCAGCGAATCCACACTCTCTTCGAGAAGGTCCAGGAGCAGTTCGGGGTGCTCTCGACCCGCGTGCAGGAGAACCTGGCCGGTGCCCGCGTCGTGCGAGCCTACGCTCGGGAGGACCACGAGCAGGCCGAGTTCGAAAGGCTCAATCGCGACTATATCGAGAAGAGCGCGAAGCTGATTCGTTGGGACTCGGCTTTCCGGCCGTTGCTTCAGCTCCTCGTGGGCGTCGGTTTCGTGGTGGTTCTTCTCTACGGCGGCCGCCTCGTGATGCGCGAAGAGCTGACGATCGGCCAGTTCGTGACCTTCAACTTCTTCCTCGTGCGGCTGATCTGGCCGATGATCGCCATCGGTTGGGTGATCAACCTCGCCCAACGCGGCAGCGCCTCGCTGGGGCGGATCCTCGAGGTGCTCGAGACCGAGCCGGAGATCCGCGACGAGGAGCGAGCGGCCTCGGTCGGCAACCTGACCCCGAGCATCTCGTTTCGCGGCGTCGACTTCGACTACGGCGACGGGGTCCCGGTGCTGCGAGACGTCAGTTTCGAACTGCCGGAGGGATCCACGCTCGCCCTCGTCGGGCGGACCGGCAGCGGCAAGAGCACCCTCTTGTCGCTGATTCCCCGACTGCTCGACCCGCCGCCGGACTCGGTGTTCGTCGGTGGCCACGACGTGCGCCGGCTGCCCCTCGCCGAGCTACGCAGGACCTGTGCGGTGGTCCCTCAAGAGACGGTTCTCTTCTCCGCCTCGGTTCTCGACAACATCCGGATGAGCCGTCCGCAGGCGGGACTCGACGAGGTCGAGCGCGCGGTGGAGGCAGCGGGACTCGGACCGGACCTCGACGCCTTTCCCGACCGGCTCGAGGCGCTCGTGGGAGAGCGGGGACTGACGTTGTCGGGTGGCCAGAAGCAGCGGGTGGCGCTGGCGAGGGCGATCCTCCGCGAGCCCCTCGTCCTGCTGCTCGACGACTGCCTGTCGGCGGTCGATACCGAGACGGAGGAACGGATTCTCCGCCATCTGCAGGAGATCTTCATCGGGCGGACGGTGATGCTCGTCTCCCACCGCGTCTCGACGGTCCGTCACGCCGACCAGATTCTGGTTCTCGACCACGGCAGGGTGGTGGAGCGCGGAACCCACGGGCAACTGGTGGCGAAGGAAGGCGGCCTCTACGCCGACCTCGAACGCCGCCAGCGGCTCGAGGACGAGCTAGCGGTCGTCTAGCTCGCACACTCCATCCGGCCCGGCTGACATCGCGCGCGTTCATCCGGCAGCCGGGGAACGGGTCCCCCGGCTACCGGATGAGTCGAGACGTGGTAGCGACGGTTGTTAGACTGCAGTGGCGATGCGCGTCGTGATCACGGGGGGCAGCGGGCTTATCGGGCGGGCGCTCGCTTCCGAGCTGGTGGAGCGTGGCGACCAGGTGGTGGTGACCACCCGTTCACCCGAAGGTGTGGACGGGCTGCCCGACACGGTCGAGGTCGCCGCCTGGGACACTGAATCGTCGGCGCTGGTCGAAGCGGCGATAGGAGATGCCGACGCGGTGGTTCACCTCGTCGGCGAGGGTATCGGCGACGGGCGGTGGACCGCGAGTCGGCGACGCCGAATTCGTGAGAGCCGTGTCCGTTCGACGGCGGTCCTCGCGCAGGCGCTCGAACGACTCGGAGGGCGGCCCGCGACCTTGATCCAGGGGTCGGCGGTCGGCTACTACGGTTCGCGTGGGGACGAACGTCTGACCGAGGCTTCGGACGCCGGGGACGGTTTTCTGGCCGACGTCTGCAAGGAGTGGGAGGAAGCCGCGGCGGGTGTCGAGGAGGCGGGCATCCGCCGGGCGATCCTGAGAACCGGCGTAGTGCTCTCGAGCGAGGGCGGCGCGCTTCCCAGGATGGCCCTGCCGTTCAAGCTCTTCGCCGGGGGTCCGGTCGGCGGCGGCGACCAATGGGTGCCGTGGATTCACATCGCCGACGAAGTCGGTGCCATTCTCCACCTGCTCGATCGGTCCGAGGCTCGAGGACCGTTCAATCTGACCGCCCCGGAGGAGATCACCAATCGGGAGCTGTCGAAAGCGATCGGCCGAGCCCTCCATCGGCCGAGCTTCCTACCCGCGCCGGCCTTCGCTCTGAAGATCGCACTGGGCGACATGTCTCGGCTCTTGCTCGACAGCCAGAGAGTCGCCCCCGAGGCGTTGGCGACGAGCGGCTACGCCTTCGAGCACCCGCGTATCGAGGCGGCGTTGGCCGATCTTCTGGCGTGAGTGGCGACCGGATCACGGCCGAGCTCGAACGCGCTCGCGCAGCCGGCGAACGGCTGGCACTCGCCGAGATCGTCGACGGGCCGGGTGTCGGCTCACGACTGCTCGTCTGGCCGGGCGGGCAGGCCCTCGGAAGTCTCGGCTCGCCGCGGCTCAACCAGCGGGTCGCGCTCTACGCCGAGGGACTGATCACTCGCGGCGGCACGGCGCGCAAGAGATTCGACACACCGGAGGGGGACGTCGAGCTTCTCACCGCCGTGCACCCCGAGGTCGCGAGTGACTGAAGCGATTCGCCAGGGCGACATTCCCGGCGTTCAGCTGCGCTGCCGGCAGTCGCTTCCGGTCGATGTCGACGCCGGCTGGGCTCTCCTCGCCTCAGCCACCAGCCAGGAACGGTGGCTGTGCCCGCGGGCGATCGCGGACCCGAGCCCCGGCGGCGCCGTCGAATGGACCGGCAACGACGAGTTCGCTGACGACGCCGTCGAGCGAGGCGAGACCTTGGTCGTCGACCCGCCGGCGCGCTGGGTCCTGGCGCTGCGCCAGCCGGAGTGGACGGTCGCGACCCGGCTCGAGTTCGAGCTGACGCCGCTGAAGGACGGCTGCGAGCTGTCGGTGCTTCACAACGGCTTCGAACATCTACCCCTCTCCGCCAGCCTGACCGTGTGGGAGGCCTATCGCCGGCACTGGCGGGGCGCTCTCGACCGGCTCCGTGAGCTGGCGGCGAAATAGCGCCGCGACCGGATCTGCAGGAAAGGAGCCCGGCGGCCTCGGTCGGTGGGACGCGCGCCGACACGGGCGGGTCGGTTCAACCCCAGGAGTCGCGCAGTTCCTCCGCGAGGTCGCTTGCGATGGAGTGCTCGGCGTAGACCCGGAAACGGTCGATCCGCCGCAGGTGTCCGATGAAGTGGCTCGCTTCCGCGATCGGTGCGAGGCGACCGTCGAACCGTCGGGCGAAGACCCGCGCCTGGCGCAGACGGTGAGGATCTTTGGCCGAGTGCGAGATCATCAGGTTCTCGGCTCCGAACCGCTCTTCGATGCCGGGCAACAGCCCTTCGAAGCGCTCCTTGTCGGCGGCGCTCAGATGCTCTTCCGTTTCGAATGCCAGGGGGAATCCGCGTCTCTCGACCACCGCGCGGGCGTGGCGCGAGCGCGAGCCTCGCATCCGCGTCCAAGTGGTGATGTCGTCGTGGGCCAGGAAACGCTCGGGCTCGACCGGCCAGCGCAGGCCCTCGTCCTCGAGCCAGCGTGACAGATGAAGCTCGTAGGCCTTACCGATGACGTTGAAATAGACCTGCGTGAACATGTAGTAGCGGGCCATGACGAGTCCTTCGAGGGCGTGCACGCCGCCCTCTTCGACGCCGAGGCCCCAATCATCGGTGACCGGGTCCTGGAGCGCTTCCATCGTGTGGAGCAAACGGTCGAGGTCGTAGCTGCCGTAGCGCACACCGCAGTAGAGGCCGTCCCGGAGCAAGTAGTCCATTTTGTCGACGTCGAGCTCGCCCGCCACGATCTGCGACAGGAGACGCTCACGGGAATCGCGCGGCATCGTCAGCACGTGGACGACATCGCCCGCCTTGACCCCCCCGCCGTGGCGATCGAAGAGACTCGAGATCTCGCCGCTCGAGATCAGGCGGGAGGTCATTTGTTCATGGTCTATCGGCTCCTCGAACAGCTCCTCGGCCGAGTGCGAAAACGGTGGGTGCCCGATGTCATGGAGCAGGGCGGCGGCGCGGACGAGGCGCCGATCGAGGCTGTCGGGGGCGCTATCGAGGAGCCCGTCGCTGCCGTGCGCGATCGCGTCGAACACCCGACTGGCGAGATGCATGACGCCGAGCGCGTGACTGAAACGACTGTGCTCCGCGCCGGGGAAGACCAGGTAGGCCATTCCCAGCTGTCGGATCCACCGGAGCCGTTGGAGGACCGGGCTGTTGATCAGCGCCGTTTCGAGCGCGTCGGCGCTGATGAACCCGTGAAGTGGATCACGAAAGGAAGCAGTGGCGCTCAAGGTCTCGGCTCCTGCGATCGGCTCTCGATGCTGCGGCTCTCTCGGCTCCGGGGCTGGTCAGGGGGCGTGAGCTCGGCGGCGATTGTACCGGCCCCGCGGCGGAGGTCCCGATCCGTCACCCGATCGAACCGGCTCCCGGGCCCTCGCGCCACGCTCTCGTTCGCAGCTCGGAGAGGCTCTCAGCCGCCGCCAGCAGCGACTCCACGGTCGCGCCGTCGGGCGGCAGCCGAAGACCGGGCGCAACGTCGGCGAGCGGCGCCAGGACGAAAGCCCGGACCCGAAGTCCGGGATGGGGGAGAGTCAGTTCCGGAGTGTTCCGCTCCTCGCGGCCGTAGAGCAAGAGGTCGAGGTCGAGCGGTCGGGAGCTCCAGCGCGGTCCGCGGCGACGACCGGCCCGGAGCTCCAGGAATTTAAGGACAGCGAGAAGCGGTTCCGGATCGAGGTGGGTACGACCGACGAACACGGTGTTCAAGTAGGGTGGCTGGCGGCCGCCGCCGAGCGGCATCGACTCGTACAGCCCGCCGCAGCGAGCGTCGGCCAGGATTGGGTCGAGGCTTCGCAAAGCGCTCCGGAGGTGACTCTCGCGATCTCCGAGGTTGCTACCCGCGCCGATGGCCACGGAGACTTTGGTAGGAGACATCGTGCCGTCGTCGGTTGAGGCTTTTGCATCTTACAGCCGGCGCCGGTACCATCCGCACCCCGAGTCCTCAGTCGGCGGCCGTGCCTCGGGTGACCCCATGCGAAACCGAAGGAAGTGCATTCTCGCGGCCCTTTGGGTCTGCGCTCCCGCGACGCTCGCGCTGTCGGCGGCGCTCGGAGCTCAACCGCCCAGCCCCTACGATGTCGAACCGAGCGAGCGGCTCGCTGCGCTCGTCGAGCGGATGCGTTTCGAGCAGGATCGGCTGCAAACCCTGGAAGCGGGTTTCGTGCAGCGTAAGCAGAGCTTGCTTCTGCTGGAGCCGGAGGTGGCGACCGGAATCTTCTCGTACGAGTCGCCCGATCGGGTGCGCTGGGAGTACCACGAGCCCAATCCGATCTCGCTTTTGATCGACGGCGATCAGATGACGACCTGGTACCGCGACCTCGATCAGGTCGAAGAGGTCGAGATCGGTCGACACTCCCAACGGGTGCTCGAGTACCTCGGGGCCGGCAGCTCGCTGGCGCGCCTCCTCGAGTACTTCGAGGTGACCCTCTCGCTTCCGGACGACCGCTCGCAGCCGATGCGTCTCGAGCTCGAGCCCAAGTTCGAGCGGGTCGCACGGCGGATCGAAGGGATGAAGATCTGGGTCGATCCCGGCACCTTCCTGCCGCTGAGGTTGCGATACACCGAGCCAGACGGCGACCTGACGGACTATCAGTTCGCGGACTACTCGATCAACGGCGAGCTGCCGAGCGAGCGTTTCGAGCTCGACCTGCCGTCCGGTGTCCAGGTCCGCACGATCGACCTGCGTCGCGCCGGTCTGCAGTAGCTCGTGACTCTCGACTTCCAGCTGTTGGCGCGGGACGGCAGCGCGCGCTACGGCCGGCTCGCGACCCCGCACGGCGAGATCGAAACGCCCGTCTTCATGCCGGTCGGCTCGCTCGGAGCGGTCAAGGGAGTGCCGGCGCCGGCACTGCGGGAGGCGGGGGCGGCGATCATGCTGTCCAATCTCTATCACCTCTCCCTCCGGCCCGGGATCGAGGTGATCGAGAAGCTCGGTGGAATCCACGCGTTCACCGGATGGTCCGGTCCGATCCTCACCGACAGCGGAGGCTTCCAGGTCTTTTCTCTGGCCCGTCTGCGTCGGATCGACGAAGACGGTGTGACCTTTCAGAACCACGTCGACGGAGGCGAGATGAGGCTGACCCCCGAGAGCGTCGTCGAGGCGCAGCGGCGGCTCGGGGTCGACATCGCGATGGTCCTTGACGAATGCCCGCCGTGGCCCGTCTCTCGCGCCGACGCCGAAGCGTCACTCGACCGCACGCAGGCGTGGGCGCGGCGGTCGCGCAAGGCCTGGAGCGGAGCGCCGGCGGGGCTCTTCGGCATCGTCCAGGGTTCGGTCTTTCCGCAGCTCCGCCGGCGGGCGATCGAGGAGCTCGCCGCCCTGGACTTCCCCGGCTACGCCATCGGTGGGGTGAGCGTCGGGGAGCCGGCCGAGGATCGACATCAGGTGGTCGAGTGGTCGGCGCCCGAGCTGCCCGAGGACAAGCCCCGTTACCTCATGGGGGTGGGGACGCCGTGGGACATCGCACACGCCGTCGCCCAGGGAGTCGACATGTTCGACTGTGTGATTCCGTCACGCAACGCTCGACATGGCCAGCTCTTCACGCGTCAAGGCGTCTTGAGGATCAAGAACGCGCGCTTCAAGGACGATCCGGCGCCGCTCGACGAGGGGTGCGAGTGCGCCTGCTGCGCGACGAGCAGCCGGGCGTTCCTCCATCACCTGTTTCGCTGCAGAGAGGTGACCGGACCGGTCCTCGCGACCGCTCACAACATCCGCTTCTATCTTGACTTTGTACGGGATCTCCGGGAAGCTATCCCGTCCGGTTCGATGGCGGAAAAACTGCGCTCGGTCCAGAGCGTCTACGCCTCCTCCCGAGCCGTGGAGCCCAGCTCCTAGTCAGCCCCGCCCTAATCCAGTCCGCAGCGGAGAATGGAGTCCGAGATGAGCGTGCTCGCAGTGACGATTGCCCAGACGACAGGCCAGTCGGGCCTCATCAACTTCCTCCCTCTGGTTCTCATCTTCGGCATCTTCTACTTCCTGCTGATCGCCCCGATGCGCAAGCGCCAAAAGCAGCTCCAGCAGATGCTCTCGGAGCTCAAGAAGGGGGACCGTGTGGTGACGAACGGAGGGATCCATGGAGAGGTCTACGCTCTCGACGAGGAGACGCTCCTGCTCAAAGTCGCGGAGAACGTGAGGATCAAGGTTGCGCGCTCGGCGATCTCCGGCAAACAAGGCGAGGAAGATTCGTAATGAACCGAAGTCTGATGTTGCGCGGTCTGGCGATCCTGGCAGTCGCCGCCGTCTCTCTGTTCTCCGCTTATCCTCTCGAGGACAGCGTCAAGCTCGGCCTCGACCTGCGCGGCGGCATCCATCTCAAGCTGGAGGTGGCGACCGAGGACGCCCTTCGCTCGGAGACCGAGAAGGACCTCGATCGGGTGATCGCCGAGCTCAACGAAACGGGGCTCGCCGGGGCGACGGGCGAGCGGACCGGTGACGGCACCTTCTCGGTGAGCGGCGTGCCGGCGAGCCGCGACGCGGACGTCCGTCAAGCGGTCGACACGTTCCTGCAGGGCTGGAGCTATCAGCGCTCCGGTGACCGGATCGATTTCCGGATGACGGCGTCGAACCTCAACGAGATCAAGAACCTGGCCGTCGTCCAGGCTCTCGAGACGATCCGCAACCGGGTCGACGAGTTCGGTGTGGCCGAGCCGGTGATCCAGCGTCAGGGGGAGCGGCGGATCGTCGTCCAACTGCCCGGCGTCGACGATCCGGAGCGCGTCAAGGAGATCATCAAGAACACCGCGTTCCTCGAGTTCCGTCTCGTCGACTACCCGATGGGCGGAGCCGCCGCAGGGAGTCCCGAGGAGATCCTCTCCCACTACGGCGGCGCCCTGCCGGAGAACCTCGAGATCAAGGTGCAGATCTTGAGGGACGACGCCGCGCAGGAGACCGGCCGCCTCTATTACGCGGTCGAAAAGCGGGCGACGGTCACCGGTCGAGACTTGCGCAACGCCCGGCCGGGCCTCGGTGACTTCAACCAGCCGGTCGTCAACTTCTACCTGACCCACGAGGGAGGCGTGAAGTTCGGAGAGGTCACGGGCAACAACGTCGGCCGCGGGCTCGCCATCGTTCTCGACGGTTTCGTCCGGTCGGCGCCGAACATCAACAGCCGGATCAACGATCAGGGGATCATCGAGGGCGGCTTCACTCAGCGGGAGGTGGAGGATCTCTCCACGGTTCTGCGCTCGGGCGCATTGCCGGCAGGCATCACCTACCTCGAGGAGCGCACGGTGGGACCCTCGTTGGGGCAGGATTCGATCCGCAGAGGCCTGCGAGCCGGTCTCCTCGGACTCGGTCTGATCGTCCTGGCGATGTTGGTGGTCTACAAGCTGACGGGGCTCAACGCCGTCGTCGCGCTGCTGCTCAACATCGGCGTCATCTTCGGGGCGCTGGCCTATTTTGGCGCGACGTTGACGCTGCCCGGTATCGCCGGCATCGTCCTCATCATCGGAATGGCCGTCGACGCCAACGTGCTCGTCTTCGAGCGTATTCGTGAGGAGCTGCGCAAGGGACGCACCGTCAAGTCGTCGATCGACGCCGGTTTCGGCAAGGCGTTGTCCTCGGTGCTCGACGCCAACATCACGACGCTGATCGCGGCACTTTTTCTCTTCCAGTTCGGCACGGGCCCTATCCGGGGATTCGCCGTGACTCTCTCGATCGGGATTCTGGCGTCCGTGTTCACCGCTATCTTCGTGAGTCGCTGGATCTTCGACATGCTGCTGTCGCGCCGGCGCAAGGTCGACGGTCTGTCGATCTAGACTCGCCGACCCGGGACCAGGGCTGAGGAGCGCCTCCATGGAATTCTTTAGTAACACGAACATCGACTTCATGCGCTATCGGCGCATCTGTTTCTCGGTGTCGATGGTCCTCTTGATCGCGACGATCGGCACCGTCTTTTTGCGCGACACCCTGAACCTCGGAATCGACTTCGTGGGCGGCACCCAGCTCACGGTCAAGTTCGCCGAGGCGCCGGCGATCGACGAGCTTCGCGAGCTGATGGAGTCGAACGGTATCGAAGATGCGCTCATCCAGCGCTTCGGCGAGGCCTCCGAGAACTCCATGATGATCAAGACCCCGCTCGTCGAAGGAGCCGAAGAGGGCAGCGGAGGCCAAATCGTCGAGGTGTTGCGCCAGCGGTACCCGTCGGCCAGCGCGCGGGACCTCAACCAGCTGGGCACGCAGTCGATCGCTTCGCTGCTCACCACGCTCGATCCGGACCAGCTGCGCGCCCGCGACGAGCTGCTCGCCGCCCAGCATTACGAGGCGATCGCCAACGAGATCAGCGAGCTCAAACGCACGGTCGGTCTCCTCGAGTCGTGGGACCAGATCGACGCCGCGGTGAGCCCCGAGGTCGCCGCCGCGCTCCGCGAAAACGCCGTGTTTGGCTCCTTCGCGGTGCTCGGCGCGGAGAACGTGGGGCCCCAGATCGGAGCGGAGTTGCGCGAGAGCAGCCTGTGGGCGATGGTGTGGGCACTGCTCGGCATGCTGGTCTACATCTGGCTGCGCTTCGAGCTGCGGTTCGGCGTCGGTGCCCTGGTTGCCGTCAGCCACGACGTTTTCATCACCCTCGGCCTGTTCGCGGTCTCCGGCTACGAATTCAATCTGACGACCATCGCCGGCTTCCTGACCCTCGTTGGTTATTCGGTCAACGACTCGGTCGTCATCTTCGACCGCGTGCGGGAGAACCTCCGCATCAATCGCCGCGGATCGTTGGTCGAGGTGATGAACCAGTCGCTGAACCAGACGCTCTCGCGCACCGTGCTGACCTCCGGCACGACCTTGATCGCGATGGGCTGCCTGTTCTCCTTCGGCGGTGATGTCCTGCGCGGCTTCGCGTTCATCATCTGTATCGGGGTGGTCATCGGGACCTACTCCTCGATCTACATTGCCTGCCCGTTCGCGCTCCTGTGGGAGCACTGGTTCGGGCGTGAAGCTCGCTCCCAGCGCCGCGCCGCCTGATTCGAGCTCTCGCCGCCGGATCTCCGGACGGGGCTCGAGGGAGGTATATTGATGCGGCCATGCCTTCAGTGCGCGAACGCTTGATCGGTGGCGGCTTCAAGCCGCCCGTCGAAAAGCCGGGTGACGTCGGCTTCGCAGAGGTCGTCGCCCGGCTCGACGACAGCGGTCGCGAGTTCGATCGTGACCTGCTGACCCGCATCTACGAGTTTTCGGCCGAAAAGCACCTCGATCAGAAGCGTCGCTCGGGCGAGCCGTACGTCACCCACCCGATCCAGGTGGCCTACGCGCTGGCGGACCTCGGCTTCGACGCCACCTGCGTCGCCGCCGGCCTGCTGCACGACGTGCTCGAGGACACCCTCGCGACCCGGGACGAGCTCTCCGAGCGGTTCGGCGAAGAGATCGCCGATCTCGTGGAAGGGGTGACCAAGATCGGGAAGCACGAGTACGTCCGCCGGGACCAGGCCCAGGCCGAGACGTTCCGCAAGCTGATCCTCGCTTCCGTCAAGGATGTCCGGGCGATTCTCGTCAAGCTCGTCGATCGCTGGCACAACATGACCACCCTCGAGCACCTTCCTTCGGAAAGGCTGCGGCGGGTCGCTCGCGAGACGTTGGAGATCTACGCCCCCATCGCTCGGCGGCTCGGCATGTCACGGGTCCAGGGCGACCTCGAGGATCTTGCCTTCTTCCATCTCTACCCGAACGAATACCGGGAGATGGCGGCCGGAGTCGAGGAGAAGAAGAAGACCGGCCGCAAGATGGTCGAGGACGTGCGCGAGAAGCTCCAGAGACGACTCGACGGGGCGGGGATCCGGGCCGAGATCAACTACCGGGTGAAAAGGTACTACTCGATCTACAAGAAGCTCCGCCAGCGCGGCTTGGAGCTTTCCCAGCTTTACGACTACATCGCGTTTCGGATCCTCACCGACGAGGTCAGGGACTGCTATGCGGCACTCGGCGTCGTCCATCAGACGTGGCGCCCGGTGCCGGGCCGGATCAAGGACTACATCGCGATGCCGAAGCCGAATCTCTACCAGTCGTTGCACACGACGCTGGTCGGCCGCGATGGATATCCGTTCGAGGTGCAGATCCGTACCCACGAGATGGACCGCGTCGCGGAGCAGGGCATCGCGGCCCATTGGAGCTACAAGGAGGGGCTGGCCGAGCGCCCGAACGGCGAAGCCAACGTCGTCTGGTTGCGGCAGCTCGTCGAGTGGCAGCAAGAGGTGGAGGATCCGCGGGCCTTCATGACGGCGCTGAAGGTCGATCTCTATCCCGACGAAGTCTACGCCTTCACCCCCAAGGGAGACGTCTTCGCCTTCCCCTACGGTGCGACGCCGCTCGACTTTGCCTACCGCGTGCACACCGAGGTCGGCCATCGCTGCTCGGGAGGTCGGGTCAACGGCAAGCTCGTGCCGCTGCGAACGCGACTCGAGAACGGCGACATCGTCGAGATCCTGACCAACAAGGATCGGCAGCCGAGTCGGGATTGGCTCAAGTTCGTTGGCACCTCCCGCGCCAAGAGCAAGATCCGGCATTGGCTCAACACCGAGCAGAAGAAGCGCTCGACCGAGATCGGTCGCCGCTCCCTCGAGAAAGAGCTGAAAAAGCACAAGATCTCCTACAAGCGCTTCGCCGAGGAACCGCGGCTCGCGGCCTACCTCACCCGCGAGGGTTATTCGAGGGTCGAGGAGCTGTTGAGCGCCATCGGGTTCGGGAAGATCACGGTCCGACAGGTACTCTCGAAGGTGCTCTCCGAAACGCAGCTTGAGAAGCGGGCCGAAAAGCCGAGTCTCCTGCGCCAGGCGGTCGAGCGGATCCTACCCTTCGGGAGCGACGCCAACACGGTCAAGGGACACGGCGATCTGCTCGCCTACCTCGCGAAGTGCTGCTCGCCGGTGCCCGGTGAGGAAGTCGTCGGCTATATCACCCGCGGCCGCGGCGTGTCGGTTCATTCGGTGGACTGCCCCAACGTGCAGAATCTGCTCTACAACCCGGAGCGGGAGATCGAGGTCGAATGGGCGGGGCAGCGCGACGAGGTCTTCCCGGTGGTGCTTCGAATCGAGACCGAAGACCGGCCGGGGATTCTCGCCAAGCTCACGGACATCATCGCCAAGCACGGCAGCAACATCGCACAGATGGAGACCGACACCCGCGAGGCGCGGGAGACCGGGCGCGCATCGATCGAGGTGGTCGTCGAGATCAGGAACCGCAAGCACCTCGAGAAGATTCGCCAGGCGGTTCGGGACAGTCCGGGAGTGATCGAGGTCGATCGCACGATGCGCGGCTGAGGATCGCCGGTTCTCATAATTGCGGTTGCTCTCGCTGCCGATAATTGAGAGTCCGGAGAACCTGTGGATGTCGGCCTTGACACCCATTGGGCATCTTGCTAGCTTCGATCCGATTCCTGGACCGGACGTTAAGTGCGATAATCAAAGTGTTTTTGGGATCGCGAGGGTATGTTCTGGAATAAGACCAAAGGAGTCGTCGGGCTGGACATCGGTAGCTCGTCCATCAAGCTGGTCGAGCTGAAGGCCCGCAAGAACGGTGAGTACGTTCTCCAGCGCGTCGGCATCGAGCCGCTCTCGCAGGAGGCGATCGTCGACGGATCGATCATGGACTCGTCCCTGGTGGTCGATGCCATCACCAAGCTCTCGGCGGAGACCGGCGCTCGGGGTAGCGGCTACGCGACCTCCGTGTCCGGTCACTCGGTGATCATCAAGAAGATCCAGATCCCGCCGATGTCCCAGGAGGAGCTCGCCGAGTCGATCCAGTGGGAGGCGGAGCAGTACATCCCGTTCGACATCAACGACGTTCGCCTCGACTATCTCGTGCTCTCCGACGGCGAGTTCGGCCAGGACTCGATGGAGGTACTGCTGGTCGCGGTCAAGCGCGACAAGGTCAACGACTACGTCTCGGTGATCACTCAGAGCGGCAAGACCGCCGCGATCGTCGACCTCGACGCCTTCGCCGTCCAGAACGCCTACGAGCTCAACTACGACGTTCCCACGTCGAAAGTCGTCGCCCTCGTCAACATGGGCGCGACGGTGACGACGATGAACATCCTCGCGCGTGGGCAGACCGTCTTCTGGAGAGACCTGTCGATCGGTGGCAACGACTTCACGGAGGCGCTTCAGCGCGAGTACGCCCTGTCGTTCGAGCAGGCGGAGCTGGTCAAGCACGGCGAACAGGTCGAGGGGTGCTCGCTCGCCGAGGCTCGGCCGGTGCTCGACGCCGTCTCCGGCGACATGGCGGCCGAGATTCAGAAGACCTTCGACTTCTTCGCGGCGACCGCCGCCGAAGACACCGTCTCGCAACTCGTGCTCTCGGGCGGTTGCGCGTTGACTCCGAACCTGCAAAAGATCCTCGAGGAGCAGTTCGGCGTGCCGACCGAGTTCATGGACCCTCTCCGGAGGGTCGAGTTCAGCGAGAGCAACTTCGACGGGCAGTGGCTGCGATCGGTCGCCCCGACGCTTTCGGTCGCCGTGGGGCTGGCCATGCGAAGGCTGGGGGACTGAGCCGCCATGATCCGGATCAATCTAGTCGGTGAAGCCAGACGGCCGGTCGCTGTACGCGCCGGCGCCGGACCGTCGATAGGGCCCGGGGATGGAGAGAGCCGGGCGGCGGATTGGGCGCTGGTGGCGGCCCTTCTGCTGGGGCTCGCCGTCGTGCTCGGCCACTACCTGATGCTGCGGTATCAGATCAAAGCGAAGAAGACGGAGGTCGCGGAAGCTCAGGTGATCGTCGATCAGCTCGAGCCGATCATCCGGGAGGTCGAGGCGTTCAAGGCGAAGAAGCAGAGGCTCGAGACCAAGGTGCAGGTGATCACGGATCTCAAGGCCAACCAGGAAGGCCCGGTCTCGGTGATGGACAAAGTGTCGCGGGCGCTCCCTCAGCTCACCTGGCTGACCCGAATTGAAGTTCAGGCGACGAGCCTGAGACTGACCGGCCAGGCTTACAACACGAACGCCATCGCCTCGTTCATCGAGAACCTCGACCGAGTGCCCGAGTTCCAGGAGCCGCGTCTCCGAGACACCACTCAGCGGGGGCAGGTCTATACCTTTGTGATCGAATGCCAATACCTGACGCCGGCGGTGTTGAGACGTCAGGCGCTAGCGACGAGCGGAGGCCAGAATGGCAGCTGAATTCCGCACCGGACTCGAGGGCAAGGCTTGGTACATGGGCGCGTTGCTCGGCCTCTTGGTCGCGGGAATCATCTACGTCGTCGTCTACCAGTTTGCCATCAAGGATCAAAAGACCGACCTGGCTCGGCAGGAGGCGAACCTCTCCGAGCTCCAGCGCAAGATCCAGGAAGGCCGCGCCGCACAGGCGCAGCTCCCGCGTTTCCGCGAAGAGGTGCGACAGCTCGAGCTCGAGCTCGACCAGCTCCTCAGGATCCTCCCGGCGCGCCGCAATACGCAAGAGCTCCTGCGCCGGGTTCGGGCGTTGACCGAGCAGGGTGACTTCAACCTGCTGCGCTTCACACCGGGTGGAGAGATCGATCGCGACTTCTACAGCGAGTGGCCGATCACGATCAATCTGCAGGGCACCTACCACAATCTCGCGCAGCTTTTCGACCGGATCAGTCGTTTTTCGCGGATCATCAACATCGAGAATCTGAAGGTCGATCAGCTCAGAGATTCGGGCGGTCGCCACACCCTGTCGGCGAGCTTCCGGGCCAAGACGTTCATCTACAAAGATCCGCCTCCGGGCGAGGAGGAGGAGACGGCGCCGTGACGCGGTACCTCGCATGGATGGTCGTGGGAGTATTGGTGCTCGGGCTGTCGGGCTCGATCTCGTGGGCTCAGAGCGCCGAGGAAGAACCGGAGCCGGTGGAGACTCGACCCGCTCTCGACGTGGAAGCGATTCTGGACGAGGACACCGCCGTCTTCGCGGGTCGAGGCTACGGCTACGATCCTGGTGATCGCCGCGACCCGTTTCGCTCGTTGCTGCGATCTCCCGACGACATAGAGGCGCGCGGTCCGCGCCCGGAGGGCATTCCCGGGCTGCTGATCGGCGAGATCGACCTGACTGGGATCTTCGTGCTTCCGGAAGGTCCGGTAGCTCAAATACAAACTTCCGATCGTGACCGCAGCTTCCTGTTGCGGGGTGGCGACAAGCTCTTTGACGGTGACGTCGTGAGCGTGTCGCTGGAGGAAATCGTGTTTCGACAAGTTCTCGACGATCCGACTGCGTTGACCCCGTTCCGCGAAGTGGTCAAGCGACTCAATCCGTAGCCTGAGGGAGGCGGCAGGATGCGAAGCAACGGCAAAAGTACTCATTCGGCAATCGCCGCAGTTTGCGTGGCGATGTTGCTCGCCGGCTGTGCTTCGAGCGGTCCGACGGGCTTGCTCGCGACTCGACCGGAGCCGGTGGAGCCGGAGGGCCCGCTGGCGGAGACGGCTCAGCCGACGAGTGTCACCATCGAAGCGATCGAGATCGAACAGAGCGAGGGAGCGGCTCGTATCGATATCCGCACCAGCGAAGCGCTCGTCTGGACGACCTATCGCGACGAGAACAGCCAGCTGGTCGTCGAGCTGCCGAACAGTCAGCCGGCCGCGAGCTTGACCGACATCGAATCGCCCACCGGGTTGGTCGAGCTGCTTCGAGTGACGAGCGATTCGGTGGGCAATCGCCCGTTGACCCGCGTCACGATCGCGACCCGCGTCGAGGCGGATCACGCGGTGAGTGCCGCCGAGGGCGGTCTCCAGGTCGAGCTCGGCTCCGCCGACAAGCTCGCGATGATCGACGCCGCGGCCGAGCCCGCGGGAGCCGATGAAGAGATGGCGCCGGCCGAGGCAGTGATGGCCGCGTCGGAAGAGGAGCAGGACTCGACCGGCACCACGGTCTGGGAGTCCGACGTCGTGACCGAGGAGGATCTCTTGGAGCCCGTGGCAGAGGAAGTCGCCGCAGCGGAACCGACGTGGATCGAGGAGACCCCGATGGCCGCGGCCGCAGGCCAACCGGCAACCGAGCTCCGCGATATCGACATCGTCAGCGTCGACGACAGCGTGGTGGTCAGGATCCTCGGCGACGGAGAGTTCTCCTACGAGACCCTCTCTCTCGAGGCGCCCTTCCGGTACGTCGTCGACCTGGCGGGGGTCGCGAACTTCGCTCCTCGTGGCACTTACATGGCGAGCGGTGCTCCCGTCGAGCAGATTCGCGTAGCGCAGTTCAAGTCGCAACCGACGCCGGTCGCCCGCGTCGTGATCGATCTCGCGTATCCGGCCACTCCCGAGCTCGTCGGTCTTCCCGACGGGCTGGCGCTGAGCTTTGGCGGAGCGGCTGCCGCCAACTGGACGGAGCCCACGACTCTGCGGGAGGACGTTGCCGAAGAGTGGGTGCCCGAGCCCGAGCCCGACTTCGACGCCGCAGCCGAGCAGGTCTACGAGGATACTCCGGCGGTCTACGAGGAGACCCCCCCGTCCTATGCGGCCGAGCCGGAGGTCGTGGCCCAGGTCGCTCAAGTCGAGGAGCCGGAAGCGCCCGCCGAGGAGTTCATTCCGATCGTCGAGGCGGGCACCGAGGAGAGCGACTACCTGGAGCCGCCGATGGTGGAAGCGCCCGCGATGCCGGCTCCGGTCACCGTCGAGTTCGCCGAGACGCCTTCCACCGAGGCCGACGACGAGCTCTTCAACTCCCGGACGACCGAGGTCGGAGGGCAGAAGGTCTACCGTGGTGAGCCGATCACCCTGCGACTGCGCGACGCCGACATCCGAGATCTCCTGCGGTCCTTCTCGGAGTTCAGTGGCCTCAACTTCGTGATTCAGCCGGGGGTGCGGGGAACCGTCACCGTGGAGCTGGCAGACGTGCCGTGGGACCAGGCGCTCGACCTCATCCTCAAGACCAACGATCTCGGCTATACCCTCGAGGGCAACATTCTCCGAATCGCGCCGCTCGCGAAACTGCGCGCCGAAGCCGAGGAAGAGCAGCGCCTGCGGGCGGCCCAGGCCGAGGCCGTGCCGCTCGCGTTCGTCATCAAGAGGGTGAGCTACGCCTCGGCGGAGTCGGTGGCGAGCGTCCTCCAGGGGGGCAGCAACAGCGTGATGAGCCGGAGAGGCTCGGTGATGGTGGATCAGCGCACCAACACCCTCATCATCAAGGAGCTTCCGAACTTCATCGACACCGTGATCGCGGTCATCGAGACGCTCGACATTCCGGAGCC
>CALZKB010000017.1 GCA_945787575.1 Thermoanaerobaculia bacterium
CGCGCCGTTCGCGCGGCTGGCGGTGCGACAGAGTATTGGGGCGCTCGAGGCACCTCTCCGCGGCCGTGGCTGACCTGGATCGCCACCGGCGCTGCCCAGGCGCGCCGCTACCGCGCGTCGTGGCGGCTGCCCGAGAGTTTCGAGCCGGTGCGTATCGAGGTGATGCGAGCCGGTAGCCTGGCCGCCGATACCGAGATCGTCGTTCTGGGGGTCGCGACGCGGTGAACGCTCTGCTCGCCGGAATCGTCATCGCGATTGCCGGTCTCGCCGGGGTCGAGCGGCTGGCCGTACGGCACGGAGCGCGCCGCTGGCCCGCCGATCGCCGGCGGGCCGTACTGAGCACTCTCGCTCTCCTCCTCGCCGTCGGTTGGGTCGCGCCGGCGCTCGGACTGCGCTACGGCTCGGCGCTGGTCCCCCGCTTGCTGGCGGGCGCCTTGTTTCTCCTGTTGGTGATCTACCTCTGGCAGCTGCTGCCGCGGTTGAGGCCGCTGCTCGGTGCCCGCGTGCCAGCTCGCCCGTCTTCGGTCTTCGTGCTGTTGCCGTTCGTGGTCTACCTGGCGATCTTGCCCTGGGCCACGGCCGAGCGGCCGCCCGACGGCGACGAGCCCTACTACCTGCTGGTGACGCACAGCCTGGTCCATGACTTCGACGTCGACCTCGCCAACAACTACGAGGCGGAAGACTCCCGACGCTTTCTCGAGCGCGCACTCGAGCCGCAGAAGGGCGATCCGGTAGGTCCCCAGGGCGAGGTCTACTCACGCCACAACGCGTTACTGCCCGCGGTTCTGGCGCCGGCGTATCTCGCCGCGGGCAAGCACGGCGCCCTCGCCGTGATGTGCCTGATCGCCGCCCTGCTCTGCTGGTGGACGCTGCGGGTGGCCCGTCACTGGTTCGCCGATGAGCCGGGCGCGGTACTCGCCGCCTACTTCGTGATGGCGTTCACGTCGCCGCTGCTCTTGTACTCGCACCAGGTGTGGGTCGAGGTGCCGGCGGCGCTACTGCTGTCGGTGGCGCTCGACGCGGGCTGGTCACTCGGCAGAAACGGCCCGAATCCGCGGAGACAGTGGCTCTATCTGTTGCTGCCGCTGTTGGTCCTGCCGCTGTTGAAGATCCGTTTCTTCTTGATCGCGCTACCTCTCCTGGCGGTCGTCGCCTTCAGGCTAGGACGCCGTAGTCGCCGGTGGGCGCTCGCCGCGATCGCTGGCTTCGTCCTTCTGGCGGCGGGGATCCTGTTGTTCAATCAGATGCAGTACGGCAACCCCTTGAAGTACCACAACATCTCCAAGCTCTCCTTCTATTGGACGGAGCTGGAGCGCTACCCCCGAGGCCTCAACGGCCTCTTCTTCGACGTTGCGTTCGGGCTCTTTGCCAGCGCACCGATCTGGCTATTGCTGGTGGTGGCCCGGCCCAGACTCGGCCTTCTGGTTCAAAGCCTCGTGATCGCCGGGCCCTATCTTCTCCTCTTGATTCCGCGGAGCGAGTGGTACGGAGCCTGGTCACCGCCGTTCCGCTACGGCTGTTTCGCGCTGACTCTCCTGACGCTCTTTCTCGTGCCCGCGTTTCGCGATCGTCGGCGAGGGGGCGCGAGATTGGTGATCGGCGCGCTCGCCGGCTCGACCGCCCTGCTCAGCGCGCTCTGGGTAATGCGCCCCGGCTGGACCTACAACTTCGCGCACGGCCGCACCCACCTGCTGGACATCATCTCGACAGGCCAGGGTATCGACGTGGCGCGCTTCTTTCCGAGTGCCCTGCGACCGAACGCCGCCCTCTGGATCTGGCCGCCGCTGCTCATCGCCACCCTGTGGCTGTTGTGGAGGTGGCGCATCCGGACGCTCGGAAGCTGGTGGCTGGGCGCATCCCTGCCGCTCGTTGCCGCCGCGTCGGTCCTCGTCCTGGCGCACAGGCTCCCGACCACGACGATCGAGGCCGAAGACCCTTACGTCATCGCCGACGGCGGAGAGCTCTTCCCGGGCCTGTGGGTCACCGGCCGGACGCGATATCACGGCGGCTGGAGGTTGTCGCCGGGCGTCAGCCTGGAGGTGCCCTTGATTCCCGGTGGGCGCCGATGCTCCGTAGCGGTGGAGCTCCGGCGCGTCGGCCGGAGGCCGGCGCGCACCTATCTGAAGATTGGCCCCAAAGACTCCAAGCTGGCAACCGCCAAGATCCCGCGGGAGACCCGTTGGACCACCCTCGAGATCGACGAACTGGTCTGGCCGGAGGGTGCCGATCGACTTGTCGTCTGGGTCAAGATGCCGAAACGTGCTCCGGACAACGCAGCCCTTCTCGTGGATCGCATCAAGATCCGGTGGTCCGACCCGGAGCCCGACGGCCCGATATCCGACTAGGTTGAGGGAACACAGGCCCCGTGGCTGCCGGTTGCGCCTGCGGTGCTTGCGGCGGCCATTCGCTCGAAGCAAGGCGAGAAGAGCAGGCTAATCGGAGGCGCCGCCGCGGTCGGCGAGAAGCTCCACGGTCGTCCGAACGACCGCACGCATCGGCTGGGCTCGCGCTCGACCCTTTCCGGCGAGCTCGAAGGCGGTTCCGTGATCGACGGAAGTACGCAAGAAGGGCAGTCCGATCGTCCAGTTGACCGCGGCGCCGAAGGCCGCCGTCTTGACCGCGATCAAGCCCTGGTCATGGTAAAGGGCGAGCACCCAATCGAACTCGCCTTGGCGAGCGCGCGCAAAGAGCGAATCGGCGCTCTCCGGGCCGTAGGCGTCGATACCTCGGCGTCGGGCCGCTTCGACGGCGGGTCTCAGGATCCGCTCTTCCTCGTCGCCCATCAAGCCTCGCTCGCCGGCGTGCGGGTTGAGGCCGGCGACGGCGATCTTGCCCGAGACGTTGCGATGAAGGCAGTCGAGAGCCTCGCTCAGACAAGTCTCGTCGACCGCGGCAACGGCGGTCGTGAGAGCGACGTGGGTGCTCAACAAGGCGACCTTCAGGTCGGGGGTCAGGAAGGCCATCAGATAGTCACGAGCGTATCGTTCGAGTCCACAGGCGGCGGCGAGGTAGTCGGTATGACCCCTGAACCCGGCATCGACGTGAGTGGCGATCGAGGCCTTGGAGAGAGGAGCGGTGATCAGGGCGTCGGCGACGCCGCCGGCCGCGATCTCGACACCGAGGTCGAGAGCCGCGAGCGCGGCCCGCGCATCGGCGGCGGCAGAGGTGCCAAGCTCGACGGCGCGGGGCGTCGCGACCGGGTCGATGGCGGCGATCTCATCGGTAGGCAGCGCCGTGATCTCGGCGCGCCCGGCGGTGGGCGTGAGCCAGCGGAGGCGATCGGCGCCCCCCGGCAGTAGGTGGCTGCACGCTTCGACCGCGGAGCGCTCGACAATGACGAGCGGTTGCCAATCCGAGGACCCCTCGACCTCGAGAGCGACCCGCAGAGCTACCTCCGGGCCGATCCCGGCAGGGTCGCCCTGGGTCAGCGCAAGGAGTGGCCGAGCGGGCCGGTCGTCAGTGGTCAACGATCGGAGTCGTCGCGCCGCTTGCGCCGATCTTCGTCCTTGTACATGTAGCGAATATTGCGCTTCGGAAGCAGAAGATTGGGTTCTCGATGACGGTTGAGCTTGATCGAGGACTTGTCGTACCACTCGATCCAGCCACGCAGTTCCTCGTCGTTGTTCAACATGACCACCATCGGGGTCCGGGCCGCCATCTGCTTGAGGTAGTAGAACTCCTCCGCGTTCGTCTGTTCGGGCGGTGTCTGCTTGCGGCGGATCGCGCGGGATCCGTCACGCGTCTTGTCGCCCGAGCCGGGGCGAATCAATTTGCGCTGAGACTCGGAATCAGACATGGGTTCGTTTCTCCGCTTTCTTCTTCTTGCGTAGCGGCGGATACTGATCGTCCTCATAGGAGAGACAGCACAACAACCGCCCACACTGTCCCGAGATCTTCGAAGGGTTGAGACTCAACCCCTGCCTCTTTGCCATCTGGATCGAGATCGGTCGGAAATCGCCGAGCCAAGTGGAGCAGCACAGCGTCTGCCCACAGACACCGACTCCACCCAGGAGCTTCGCTTCGTCACGGGGGCCGAGTTGTACCATCTGGATCTTGGCCGAGAAGCGCTTGCTGGTGTCGCGCACGAGGCGACGAAAGTCCACTCTCTCGTCCGCCGTGAAGTAGACTTTGGCGCTCCCGCTGTCCAGGGCGAACTCGACCTTGGAGATCTTCAGGTCGAGCTCGAGATTCCGGGCCCGCTCCCGGAGAAACAGCTTGGCATTGGCTTCGTTGGCGAGCTTGCGGTCGTGGGCGGACGCGTCGTCGTTGGAGGCACGCCTACTGATCGAACGGGCGCCCGACTTCTGACAAGGTTTGAAGACCGGCATCGGCGACTGTTCGACGCGGCCATATTGCGGTCCCGAGTCGAGGTCGACGATGACTGGATCGCCCTTCGCGAGAATCTCGCCGCGGACCCCGCAGAGTGTGAGGTTGGTCTCTTCGCCGAAACGGACCCCCACGAAGCTGTCCTCGACAGCGGTCGACATTCCTTTGAAACTGCAGCCACTACATCCCGACATGTCGCTCTAACACTCCATCTACACGGATACCGCTTGCCGCCGCCTCGCTGATTCCGATCTCTGAGAGAGAGCTGGACCACCGCCCGACCAAGAGGTCACAAGGAACTTGACGTCATTATGGCGTGCCGCCCGGCACCGGTCAAAGTCGAATATGGTTGAATATGTAACATCCTCTGATAACTATTACTAGCACCCGCTTGCTCCAGTGCCCTCGCTGTCTCCTTCGAAACCGGGCGAGACGGGCAGGCTATTCCGCGGTTCCGCCTTCGAGGACGCGCCGTCCGATATCGCGCCGGAGCACCTTGCCCGGCCAGTGAACTCGGTCGGCGAGCTCGTAGGCCGCGGCGAGCGCCTCCTCGAGGTGGGCTCCGCGGGCGCACGCGTTGAGGACGCGGCCCCCCGCGACGACGACCGCGCCGTCCTCCGAGCGAGTGGTCCCGGCGTGGAAGAGCGCGGTGTCCAAACCGGTATCGACCTCGAGACCCTCGATCTCCGCCCCCTTGGCGGGCGCGCCGGGGTAGCCTTCGCTCGCGAGCACGATGCAAGCTGCGGCGCCCTCGTCGAAAGCGAGCCGCTCTTCGCCGAAATCGCCCGCCGCCGCGGCTGCCAGGACGGGGAGCAGGTCACCGGCCAGGCGGAGCATCAGCGGCTGGCATTCGGGGTCCCCGAATCGTACGTTGAACTCGAGGACCCGCGGTCCGTCGGCGGTGAGCATCAGCCCGGCGTAGAGCACCCCGACGAACGGGTGGCCTTCGGCGCGCATGCCGTCGAGCACGACCTGCAGCAGATCGGCTTCCAGTTTCGCCGCGGCTCGCTCGTCGAGCACTCCGGACGGGCTGTGGGCTCCCATCCCGCCGGTGTTCGGACCGGTGTCGCCTTCACCGATCCGCTTGTAGTCCTTGGCGGTGGTGAAGCGTTGGACTCGTCGCCCGTCGGAGACGGCGATGAGCGAGACCTCCTCGCCCTCCAGGCACTCCTCGATGACCACCCGGTCGGCGCTCGAGCCGAAGCGCCGCTCGGTAAAGAGAGCCGACAGCGCCTCCTCGAGCTCCGTTTCGTCCCGCGGGATGAGAACGCCCTTACCGGCCGCCAAACCGTCCGCCTTCAACACCACCGGGAAGCCGAAACGGGAAGCGGCGCGGCGCGCCTCGTCGATCGATTCGGCGATCTCGAAAGCGGCGGTCGGGATCGCATGGCGAAGCATGAACTCCTTGGCGAAGATCTTGCTGCCCTCGAGCTGCGCGGCATGGCGGCCGGGACCGAAGACCGGCCGTCCCGCGGCGGCAAGAGAGTCGGCCAGCCCCAGGGTCAAAGGCACCTCGGGACCGACGACCGTCAGATCGACTCCCTCGTCGGCGGCGAACGAGGCCAGCGCCAAGACGTCGTCGGCCGCGATCGCGAAGGTCTGGGCGATCGCTTCGATGCCCGGGTTACCAGGCGCGCAGTAAAGCTGCCCGAGCATTGGGCTCTGCGACAGTTTCCAACAGAGCGAATGCTCGCGTCCGCCACCTCCGACGACCAGGACCTTCATCACCTTGCCTACCTTTCTCGAAACAGCGGCCAATCTGGGATCGACCGGTCGCTCTCTATAAAGTACCGGTTTCGGCGCCCTCGAGGGCGGCCGCGGCGGTGACGGTGAGGACATCGACGACATCGGCACTGGAGCAGCCCCGCGAGAGATCGTGGATCGGACGGGCTGTGCCCTGGAGGAGCGGCCCGATCGCTCGCGCACCGGCCAGACGCTCGGTCAGCTTGTAGGCGATGTTGGCGGCGTCGAGGTTGGGGAAGACGAGGACGTTGGCCCGGCCGCCGACCGAGCTTCCCGGCGCCTTGCGAGCCGCCACCGCGACGTCGAGTGCCGCGTCGCCTTGCAGCTCGCCGTCGAACTCGAAGTCCGGCCCGCGCGCGGCGAGGACCTCGACGGCGTGCTGGACTTTGGTGACCAGCGGGTGCGAGGCGCTGCCCTTGGTCGAGAAGGAGAGCAGCGCGACCCGCGGTTCGTCATCGAGGTAGCTTCGGCAGCTCGCGGCCGCCGCCGTCGCGATCTCGGCGAGTTGGGCGGGCGAGGGATCGGGCACGACGCCGGCGTCGCTGTAGATCAGCTCCCGACCGTCGGGTAGGAGCATCAGAAAGCAGGACGACAGGAGCGATAACCCCTCGGCCAAGCCGATCGTCTTGAGGGCGACCCGGATGGTCTCGCCGGTGGTCTCCTCGGCCCCCATGACCGTTCCGTCGACGTGGCCGGCGCGCGTCAGCAGACCGGCATAGTAGGTGGGACGGCTGATCAACGAGCGGGCCTCTCGAGGGTCGCCCTCGAGCCGCGCGACCAGCCCGGCGAGCAAAGGCTCGCGCTCGGGATCGGTCGCCGGATCGACGATCTCGAAGGCCGACGGTTCGAGCTCTGCGGTCTCGAGCGCCGAGGTCACCATCTTGCGAGTGCCGATGAGGACCGGATGACAGAGACCTTCAGCCTGGACTCGCGCCGCCGCCGCGAGGACCCGAGGGTCGGTCGCCTCGGTGAGTGCCACCCGAGTCGATCGACCGGAGAGACGCTCCCGTATGCTGGCGATCGAGTCCAAGAAACCGTCAGCACCGCGCCGACACGAGTCGATGCACCTCGTTCTCGACTTCGTCGATCATGTAGTCAGGGGTGGAGGCGCCGGCGGTGATCCCGATGGTGGTGACCTCGTCGAACCACTCGGGATCCAGATCGTCGAGGTCGTGAACGAGATAGCAGGGCTTGAGCTCGCGCCCGAGCTCCCAGAGGTGTCGCGTGTTGGCGCTCTGGCGGCCGCCGATGACCAGGATGAGATCGACTTCGGCATCGGCGCCGAGCTCGCGGACAGCGTCCTGATTCTCTTTGGTGGCGTAGCAGATCGTGTCGGCTCGACTGGCGCTTTCGACCTGACTCTCGATGTAGCGGGCGACATCTTCGTAATCGTCGGCGTTGAGGGTTGTCTGATAGAGGATCTTGACGCCTTGGTAACGACTCCAGTCGATCTCCTTGGCCTGCTCGACGGTGAGGACCACGTGGTAGGTGGATGGATCGCGATCGTGGGTGTAGCCGATCACCTCTCGGTGATCGGGCCGCCCGATGAACACCAGGTGCTCACCGGTGGCCACCGCCGCGTCCGCCTCGTCATGAATGTCGTAGACGAACGGACAAGTCGTATCGAGGACCTTGAGATTCTTGGCCTGAGCCTCGCGATGGAACGAGGGCGGTACGCCGTGAGCGGAAAAGACGATGGTGCCTTGGTCGATCTCACCCATCGATTCGAGCGTAGGCACTCCCAGTTGGGCCATCTCGCTGACGACCCGTTCGTTGTGGACGACCTGGCCGAGGATGCCGCCGTCGCGCCCGCCCGACCGGGCGAACTTCTTGACCTTCTTGTCGGCGATGCGGACCCCCGCGCAGAAGCCGTACTTGACGGCGCGTTTGAACTTCATCCTCTTCGATGTTAGCAGCCGGAAGCGGCCGTCGGTTGTTCCGCCGCGCGGACGACGACCGTCCTCTGGTTGGAACGAAAGCTCGGTTCGGGGACCGGTGAGAGGCTCGGAAACCCAACTGTTCAGAGGCTTCTCAACGGTTGGCACCGCAGTTGCTCTTCTCGAGTCTCGTGAGACGATCTCACCGTGAACGAGGAGGATGTCGAAATGTTGAAACGGATTGTTACGGGTGCGACGCTCTTTGGCCTGCTGGCGGTGGTGACACCGGCCGAGGCACAAGGCAACTACCGGCAGTACGGCGGTGAGAACCAGCTGCGCGTCAGGGTCGGCAACTTCGAGCCGGATGGCGAGTCCGAGTACTGGGACGACACCTTCTTCGATTTCACCGGTTCGACGGAGTCTTTCGAGGACGCCGTCGTCGGTCTCGACTACATCCACCGGATTGGCAGCCGCGTCAGTGTGATGGCGTCCGGCAGCGGCTACGAGGGCGAGTCGCGTCAGGCCTACCGAGATTTCGTCGATGCCCAGGGACGCGACATCCGCCATTCGACCTTCCTCGACGTTGCAAGCGGGACGCTGGGTCTGCTGTTCCATCTCGCTGGCGCTGACGCTGTCCTCCAGCCCTACATCGGCGGCGGCGGCGGGTTCTACTCGTGGACGCTCGAGGAGAGCGGTGACTTCATCGACTTCGCGGCTGACAGCACCATCTTCTCCGACTCTTTCATCGGCGAGGGGACGGCTTTCGGCACCTACTTCGTGGCCGGCCTCAACGTGCCCATCGGTGACACGATCTCGGTCTTCGCCGAGGGTCGATGGGACTCGGCCGACGACGAGCTCGAAGACGACTTCACCGGCTTGGGCAACATCGACTTGGCGGGCCGTCAGATCGCGGCCGGGTTGTCCTGGCGCTTCTAGCGTCAGCAGGCGGGTTGGCGGCGTTGGGTCCGTCCGTTCGATCCTGCAGTCTAGCCTTGAAGCCGAAGGCGCCTGGCGAGCGCTACGCTGACCACCACCAGCAGCCAGAGCTCCAAGAACGAAGAGAGGGCGTCGATCAGCGGAGACCGTTCGAGCAGGGAGAACGAGCGGCTGATCTCCAGCCCGATGTGGAGAATCCACCCGACGCCGAGGGCGAGCGCGGCACGCAAGCACCGCCGGAGGCCGCCGGTGGCCCCGGCGAGGCGGCCGGCGCGAGCAGACTGCCAGATACCGAGGTTGAGGCCCCACAGCATCGGCGAGACCTGCGCCTCGCCGTTCAGCGACAGCGGCAGGAAGACGGCTGGTGCGAGCCATAGCCAGAGCGCGAAAGGAACCTCTGCCAACTGCCGCGAGGCGCGCTCGACGGACACGTTCAGCCAGCTTTCGGACCGACCGAACGCGGAATCGAGGGCCACGAGCACCGCTCCACCGAGCAGCAGGCCGGCGAGAACGTCGGCAAGGAAGTGCAGTCCCAGGTACATGCGGGACAGCGCCATGATCGAGCCACCAGCGAGTAGAGCGATCCACCAGCGGCGACGTTCTCCGGCAAGCGCCAAACTGCCGCACAGAGCCGAGAACACCGAGGTATGTCCCGACGGAAGCCCCCACGCGATGCCGGTGCCCGACCGGTAGAAGGCGACGACGTCGCCAGGCAGCGAGCCGAGGAAGCGGGCCGCTCCCCGGGCCATGAAGGCTTCCTGGGTCGGGCGACCGAGGATCGGGTCGAACACCCGCGAATCGACATCGTGCGGCCGCGGCAGCGCGAAGAGCTCCTTGCCGCCGATGGTGAGGCCGGTCGTCCACAGCAGCGCCTGACCGACGATCCAGCCTTTGCGCAGATCGTAGCCGAAGGCGACGACGATGAAGACGAAGAAGTAGACGTCTCTCGTTCCGAGAGCCGACACCAAGGCCAGTAGGTCGGTCGCGAACGGGCCGCCGAGCTGCTGCAGGAAGAGGATCGGCTCGGTCTGGAACATCAGGCTGCGAGCTCGGCGAGGGTGGCCAGATCGGGGACCTCGAGGTCTGGCACTGCGCTTGCCGGCGGAGTCGCGCCGGGCCCGGCAAGCCCCTGTCGACGGTTGACCCACACCGTCGAGATACCGAGCGCGCGGGCCGGCGCGATGTCGTGAAAGAGGCTCTGAGCGACGTGCAGAACGCGCTCGCGAGCGACCTCCAGCCGCTCCAAGGCGGCCTCGAAGTGGGGGCGGGCGGGCTTGTAGGCCCGCACCTGTTCGGCGGTGACGATCGCGTCGAAATCGACCGTCAACCGCGGCACGGTCAGAGCAAAGAGCGCGTCGTCGATGTTCGACAGAATCGCCAGTCGGAACTGCGCTGCCAACCGGCCGAGCGCTGCGTTGGTGTCCTCGAAGATGGGCCAATCGGCAATCGAGCGGGCAAGCTCGTATCGCTCGGCGGCCGTCGGCCGAAAGCCGTGGCGCTCGCCGAAGCCGTCGACGACCGTGGCGAGAACTTCGCGGTAAGGGCGGTAGTCGCCACTTTGCGCGGCCGGCTCGAGACGTGCATGGAGCTCGAGGATCTGCGCACGGGTAGCGGTAATTCCGTGGCGCTCCAAGATAGCCCCGATGGCCGCGGCGATTCCCGACTCCCAATCGATGCGGGTGCCGTAGCAGTCGAAGGTCACAGCCTCGAAGGAGGCTAAGTCAAGCATCGGCAGGCAGAGCGGCGCCCGCGGCCTCCGCGGTCGGAGAGCTGGTGGCCCCACATCCGGTTCTTGCCAAGCCTTCCCGCCCAATAGGGCGCCAGCTGGCAGTGCGCGGAGCCGGTCACCGGGTCTTCATCGATCCCGAGCGCGGGTGCGAAGCACCGGGAGACGAAGTCGTCCTCGCCGCTGCCGCGACCGGCTGCGGTGACGAGGACGGCCCGGTAGTCGAGCTGGGCGAGTGCCCGGAAGTCGGGCACGAGATTGCGGACGGCGTCCGCGTCCGGAAGCTCTGCCAGCAGATCCCAGCGGCTGTGCCACAGCGATACCGAACCGGCTCCGAGGGCGCTCTCGAGACCGGCGATCGGCTCTCGGGGCTCGCTCGCGACGGCGGGGAAGTCCAGGGTGATGAGCTCGCCGTCGCGGCCGGCGGTGAGCCGCCCGCTGAGCGTCTGGAAGGGGATCGGTCGGCCGACTTCCTGGCGCCCGATCTGCCACAACACGTGGGCGGAAGCGAGGGTGGCGTGGCCGCAGAGCTCGACCTCGGCTGCCGGCGTGAACCACCGGAGCCGCCAGGCGTCTGCTTCAGGCCAGAGGAAGGCGGTCTCCGACAGGTTCATCTCGGTCGCCAGCGCCTGCATCCAGAGGGAGTCGTCAGTGGCGGCGTCGAGCGGACAGACCGCCGCCGGGTTGCCGCGGAAAACGCGATCTGCGAAAGCGTCGACCTGGTAGATCCGGGTCATTGGCCCGACGGTTCGACACGCCCTCCAACGACGGCGCCGGCGACGCCGACCAGAGGGATGATCCAGTTGTACCAGGCCGGATTCTTCGCCACCTGGCCGGCCTCCATGAACGTGAGATCGGCCACCGATTTGTCGATGGCGGCGGCCGCTTTGCGTCGCTCGTACGCGGTCTCGGCGGTCAGGGCACCGTAGAGGCCGAGGCTCAGCATCAGCGCTACCAGTATGTAGACGGCCCGGGTCTCTCGACCGACCCTGCGTGCCACCTTGCCGCCGACGTAGGCGGCCAGGAATCCGAAGGCGAAGTTGGAGATCATCCAGAGGGTCGACGGATACGGCCCGTCGCCGGCGAAGGAGCGTTCGGCGCCGAGCACGCTCCAGGTCAAGTAGAGGCTGCCGATGACCACGACGACCATCGCCAGATACCCCAAGATCGCTCCCACGACGCTTCGTAGCATGACTCTCTCCTCCAGAATCGTAAACCCGAGTTTAGACCAAGGTCCGCGGGAGGACGGCCGCGATCACCACGTCCGTATCCGTTCGCCGATAGAGCACCTCGTGATCCGCCGTCCGGAACCGGCAGAGTCCACCTTTCGCGAGCCGATGCTCCCGCCGGTCAGGGCCCAGGCCGCTGAGCGCCGCGACCAGCTCGCGACGCCGATCGATCGGTCCGACGCCGCGCAGCTCGGCGAGCGCTGAAGGCTGAATGAGAACGCGGACGATCAGATCTCCCCGCGCCGCCGGAGGTTGTGAAGTACCAGCTCGAACGAGTATCGGCGCTCGTCTGCCCGCTCGGCCAGGGTTTCGAGATCGTCGAGGTCGGTGCCGAGAGACGACCGGACTGCATCGTTGACCAGGTCCGAGACGCTGCGGTCGGTTTCGGCGGCGCGAAGCTTCAGCGCCTGATGGAGGCGAGGATCGAGATAGACCGTAACTCGTTTCATTAAACGTTATAACGTTATCATGTTTTAACGTCTTGCTCCGGCACAGACGACCCCCAGGATGGCCGCTCGCGCTCCACGGAAAGCAGCGGCATCCGGCCGCCCGCTAGAATAGACGGCACGATCCACCCGCTTCACACCTCGAGGGGGAGCAGATGGCGAGATTGTCTAGAGTCCCGGCGGCAATCATGGTCTGCGCCGCCATGCTGTGCTCGGCCTGGCCGCTCGCCGCGCGTGAGCTCCACTGGCGTCAGCTGAAGGTCACCGCTCGCCTCGATGCCGAGGGGCGGCTTCACGTTCGCGAAGAGCACACGATGGTCTTCGACGAATCGTGGAATGGCGGCGAGCGTCGCTTCCTGATGTTCAGCGGACAAGAGCTCGTCCTGCACTCCATCGAGAGGAAAGACGAAGCCGGCAGCTTCCGGCAGCTGACGAGGGGGCAGCTCGACCGAATCGACCACTGGGACTGGCACGACTCGTCGACCGTGCGCTGGCGCAGCCGGGCGGAAGGTTCGCCATGGTTCGATTCGGAGGAACTGGTCTACGCCCTGGACTACACGTTGAGCAACATCTTGTACCCGGAGAACGAGTTCTAGGTGCTCGACCACGACTTCGCCTTCAGCGATCGCGAGGGAGTGATCGAGCGTTTTGTTCTCGACCTCGAGCTCGCTCCCGAATGGACCGCGAGAGAGCGCCGGATCCACCGTGAGCTCACCGATCTGCTCCCGGGGGTCGGTGCGAATTCGTTTCTCGAGCTGCGCCACGAACAATCGCGCAAGCTCGCGGGGGTTCTCTACCCCATCGACCGGTGGTGGCGCCATGGGGCGCTGGCCGTGGTCATCGTCGGCATCGTGGTGATGCTGAGGTCGTTCTTGCGTCGCGAAAGCGACCTCGGGAGCCTCGAGCCGGCCGCCGCGCCCGCCGATTTCGACCCGGACTGGCTCGACGAGCACGTCTTCGCCTGGCCCCCGGAGGTGGCGGGGGCGCTGTGGGACGAGTCGGTGGGTGCGCCCGAAGTGGCGGCGCTGATCGCCCGTTGGGTCGCCGAGGGCAAGGTCGAGAGCGAGGTCGTGGAGACCTCGGGCCTCTTCGGGCGCGACGTGCTGCGGTTGACCCGGCTGATCGAGCGAGGGGCCCGCCACCTCGAGACGACGCTCAGCTGGGGGATCTTCACTTTCGCGTCGTGGCTCGTCATCTTCCCCGTGGGCTTCGCTCTTGCCCGGCGCTGGCGAGACCGCGTCGACGGGCTGCGCCCCCGCGTCCTCTTCATGGTCGTGCCCGCGCTCGCGCTCGCCTTCGCCTACTGGTGGCTGCCGGGACTTCTCGGGGCCTTCGTCTCGTTCGAGCCACGCATCCGCGGGACTGCTGCTCTCGGTCTCTTCACCCTCGGCACGTGCTCGTTCTTTCTCAATCAGGCGAGCACCCGCGCGCCGCTGAGCAGGGTGCGTCAGCGTCAGCGATTGGCGGTTGCCCGGCGACGGGTTCGGGCGGAGCTGTCGCGTCCAGATCCGCGGTTGAAGGACGCGCACGTACCGCATCTGATCGCGCTCGAGCTCCAACGCGACGTCGATCGCTGGTCGCGCGCCTTCGGCGGCCAGCGTTCTGGTTCGTCGACACCGAATACGACGACGTGGAGCGGCTCCGGTAGCGCTACAGGGGGTGCGGGCGGTGGCGGCTTTGCTGGAGGTGGGGGCGCTTTCGGGGGCGCCGGCGCGACGGGTGCCTGGGCCGCGGCAGCCGCCTCCATCGCAGGCGGGGTAACGGCGGCTGGCTCGCGTGGCGGCTCGAGCGGCGGCGCGTCGAGTGGCGGCGGCGGGGGTTCGAGCGGCGGCGGGGGAGGCGGCGGCTGGTAGCCCGTTTCTTCACCACGGCCC
Source organism: Thermoanaerobaculia bacterium (assembly GCA_945787575.1). Lineage (GTDB taxonomy): Bacteria > Acidobacteriota > Thermoanaerobaculia > Multivoradales > JAHEKO01 > CALZKB01. The sequence continues at coordinate 14,158 of CALZKB010000017.1, forward strand.
GAGAGGCGGATAGACTGCGTTGGCACTCTGAGCGAAGGGAGAGCGCGACCGCGCCTCCGGCGGTAGTGGGCCGCCGGCCGCGGGACGGCGTTCGACGATGATGGGACCCGACAGCGCACCAAGAGAAGCGAGCTCGAGCTGGCGTCGGTTCTGTCGGCGTCTCGGGATCGTGTTCTATCCCGGCGAAGGCCGCGGCGCGCTGCTGCTCTTCGTGAGCTTCTTCCTTTGCATGACGTTCCAGTACGCCGCGAAGACGGTGCGCCAGGCGACTTTCGTCGACAGTGTCGGGGCCACGCAACTGCCCTGGGTCTATCTGCTCGTCGCGCTCGCTTCCTATCCCGCTGCCTGGCTCTACACCCGCCTGTCGGAAACGATGAGTCGACGGCGACTGGTGCTCATGACCTTCGGTGTCGTAGCGGTCAGCCTGGTCGTCTTCTGGTGGCTCTTTCAGTACCCCGCGGTCTGGATCCCGGTCGCGTTCTACGTCTGGATCTCGGTCGCGATCGCCCTGACCATGAGCCAACTCTGGCTCTTGTCGAGCGAGGTGTTCGACGCCAGGCAGGCCAAGCGGTTGTTCGGCTTTCTGGGCGGCGGTGCGCTCCTGGGCGGCATCGCGGGCGGCCTCATGGCGCGCCTGACCGCGCAGCTCACCACCACCCGCGACTCTCTGCTGGCCGCGGCGGTCGTGCTCGTCGGCGTCACGGCGTTGATCCCGCTGCTCGAGCTCGCAGGCGATCGTGAGCCTCGACGGCCAGCCGCGCCGCCCGAGGGTCGACTGTCGCTCCTGAAGCGCTCGGGTCATCTGCAGCTGGTCGCTGCGGTGATGCTGCTCACGATCATCGTCTCTCAGATCGTCGATCTCCAGTTCAACTGGGCGGTCGAGAGGTCGACCTCCGGGCTCGAAAATCGAACCGAGTTCTTCGGCAACTTCTTCAGTCTGATGGGGGTCGCCGCGCTCCTCTTTCAGCTGTTCTTCACTACCCGAATCCACAGGTTGCTGGGAGTCGGCTTCGCACTCCGGGTGCTGCCGACCTCGCTGACCGCCGGCACCCTCGCACTCCTCATCACCGGCACCCTCTTTCCAGCCGGCTTGGTCGTCGCGGCGCTCGTGCTCAAGATCGCCGAGAGCGGCATTCGCTACTCGCTCGACGACTCGACCCGCGAGCTTCTCTTCCTGCCGCTGCCCCGTCGCGACCGGCTGAACGCCAAGACGCTCGTCGACGTGGTGGTCAAGCGGGGAGCCAAGGGCGTCGCCGCCCTGTTGCTCCTGCCGGTGACTCTCGGCTGGCTGACGCCGCTGCAAGCGGGTTGGCTTTCGCTCGCCATCATCGCTATCTGGTTCGTCGTCACCTCGAAGCTGATTCGCGCCTACATCCGCTCGTTCCGTGACGGCCTCGAAAAGAGCGCGGTCGACCGCGAAGTACCGATCAACCTCGCCGACATCACGACCCTCGAGATCCTCGTCCAGTCGCTCGGCAGCCCCGACGCCCGGCAGGTACTTCACAGCCTCGATCTCCTGTCTACCCACGGCCGGGGCCACCTGGTGCCGCCGCTACTCCTGTACCACGACGATGCCGAGGTAAGGCAACGGACGCTGCAGGTGCTTGCAGCCGCCGGCCGTGAGGACGCCGCCCCGTTGGTCGAGAAAAGACTCTCCGACCGGAGCCCGGACGTGCGGGCAGAGGCGACTCGAGTGCTCGCCGATCTGCGCCACGAGGATGCTTGTCACATGATGCTGCCGCGGCTGCGGTCCGGAGACGCCGGCGTCCGCGCGGCGGCCATCGCGTGCCTCAGCAACCACGGCGATGCGGAGATGAGGGCCGCGGCAAAGACCACCCTCGAGGACATGATTTTCGATGCCGATCCGGAAGTGCGGATCGAAGCGGCTCAAGCGGTCGGGGCGATCGCCGAGACCTGCCGACCCTCATCTCGCTGCTCGTCAATCGACGGCTCAAGCACGATGCCCGCGAAGCGCTCGCCGCCTACGGCGAGAAGGCAATCCCCGCTCTTCTGCTCTTCATGAACGAGCCGGAGGAGCCGATCTGGGTCCGGCGTGCCATCCCCAAGACGATCGCGCGAACCTCCAGCCGCGCGGCTCGGAAAGCCTTGACCGACAGCCTGGGCGGCCAGACCGACACCTTCCTGCGGCGCAAGCTCATCGAAGCCCTGAGCGCGATCGACGGTCCGCCCGTCGGCCCCGCGGCCGAGACCAAGATCCGGGGCGAGATCCACGTCGAAGCGAAGCGCTATCTCGTGACTCTGGGCGACCTCTATTCCCTCGACCCGGCTGCAGCCCGAGCGGTCGACGCGTTCGAGCGGTGCGAGTCCTGCCGTCTCCTCGAGCGCTTGCTGGCCGAGCGCGCCGAGGATCACCGCTACAACCTGTTCGGCCTTCTGGCGCTGCTCTACGACCAGCGGTCGATCTGGGACGCTTTTCGCGGTCTCGCCGACTCCTCCAGGAGACCCGGCGCGCTCGAGTTTCTCGACTACACGCTATTCGGCGACGAGCACCGCGACACCCTCAGCGCCATCAGCGACGCGCCCCTCGGCGACAAGCTGTCGCTCGCCGAGCGCACCTTCGGCCTCGCCCGTGGATCGCGCTCCGCGACTCTGGTCAAACATCTCTCGCCGCGCGACGACTACGAGGTCGACGGACCGTTCCTGGCGGTCGGCGCCATCCACGCGGTCGAGTCCGAGGCAATCCGCGACCTCTATCCGGTGGTCGAGGCGCTCGAGGCGACGGCCACGGATTCCTTCGTGCTCGAGACTGTGGCTTGGGCGACTGAGAGGATCGCGGCGGGCCTCAGGGAACCTTCGACATGAGACAACTGTTGCAGTGCGATGGAGGGATGCACCGTGACTGAGATGGCACGCATCGAACGAGTGATCCTGCTGCAGCGGGTCGATCTCCTCGCATCGTGCAGCGCCGAGCAGATTCTCCGCATCTCGGCGATCACTCGCCAGGGCAGCTTCAATGCGGGCGAAGTGATCTATCGCAGCGGTGAGCCGGCGAATGCGCTCTACTTCATCGAGCAGGGAGCGGTCGAGCTCTCCCCAGGCGAGGACGACGGCGCGCTCGGCCTGGCCGACACCTTCGGGGTCACCGAGATCCTGAGCGGCCGGATGCGCACTCAGACGGCCACCGCACTCGAGAACTCCCGCGTCCTCGCCATCGACGCGGATGACTTTTTCGACCTTTTGTCCAACAATATCGAGATCGTGAAGGCGCTCTTCCGGCAGCTGCTCGGCGAGCAGCAGGCGCCTGCCGATCGCGCGCCCGGTACCCCGACCGGCGAGGAGTGACGTCATGCATCATCCGAACCCGAGAGCAGTTCACCGGTCGTTGGCGGTTCTCATCTCGCTGGGTATCCTGCTCTTGGCTCCGGCCGCCGCATCGGCGGAGCGCATCGTCGCCCTCGGCGATGTCCACGGCAGCTTCGATGGGCTCACGGCCATTCTGCGAACCGCCGGTCTCGTCGACGAGGAGCTCCGGTGGATCGGCGGCGACGCCATCCTGGTGCAGACCGGCGACCTGATGGATCGAGGGGCGGGCATCCGCAATGTGTTCGATCTCCTGATCGATCTCGAAACCCAAGCGGAGGAAGCGGGCGGTCGACTGGTTGCGCTCCTCGGTAACCACGAGGTCAACAACCTCGTCGGGTTTCGCGACGGGGTGGCGATGGAGGGGACTCTGCCGACCCCGATCTATGCGACCTTTGTCGATGCCGACAGCGAAACGCGGCGCGCCCGCGCTCTCAAACAGTGGACCCGCTGGCAACGGCGCTACCCCGCTTGCACGGTGTCGTCGAAGCAGGAGTGGCTCGATGCCCGCCCACCTGGCTACTTCGCATACGTCGAATCGCTCGCGCCCGAGGGTAAGTACGGAAGATGGGTCCGGCGGCGGCCGGTTGTCGCCAAGATCGGCGACACGGTCTTTCTCCACGGTGGGCTGAGTCCGGCCCTGCCCGAGCTTTTCGAAGTTGCGAGCCTCGAGCAGATCAACGCCGCGGTCGCGGCGGAGATCGCTCAGTGGGACGCCGACCGTACCTATCTAGAGGCCGAGGGCGTGGTTCTCCCCTTCTCTGAGCTCGCCGAGCTCTACTGCGCGCTGCAGTATGAGATCTACGGGCTGACGTCCAAGACGAGCGACAAGGCGGCCGCTCATCGCCAGCGGCTCGAACAGCTCCGCGACCGCATGCCGACCGCGTCGACCTGGCTGTCTTTCAGCGGCGAGGGGCCGCTATGGTTCCGTGGCTTCGCCCAGTGGAGCGACGAGGAAGGGCCGGCGCTTCTCGATCGCGTGGTCGAGCTTTTCGGGGCGCGACGCTTCGTCGTCGGTCACACCCCTCAGATCACCGGCATCGTGGCGCGCTTCGACCGTCGGGTCTTGCTGATCGACACGGCGATGGTCTTCGGCCCGTCGGCCGGTGGCCGACCCTCGGCGCTCGAGCTGGCCGACGGGGAGATCTTCGCGCTCTACCGCGATCAGCGGGTCGCCGTGACTACCGACTCGACGCCTTCGCCGAGCTCCGTGCCGCAGGCGGAACCGATCGAAGTCGAGGAAGAGACCGAGGTCAGTTCGACGCGCTGGCTCGATCCGAACGGCCGCGAGCTACCGTTCACGAGCCCCGAACAGGTGCGGGACTTCCTCGCGAAGGCGCGGGTGCTGTCCGTCGACGACATACCGATCGGCGTCACCAAACCCAAGCGCCTTCTCCTCGACCACGGGGGCAACCAGTCGCGAGCGGCCTTCCGCTATGTCGACGTCAGGGCCGATCGGCAGCGGCTCTCGACCGGCAAGATGGTCATGTTCTTCCGCGACAGCTACATCAACGAGGTGGCGGCCTACGAGCTGGCCCGGATGCTGGGTCTCGACAACATCCCGCCGGCGGTCATTCGCGAGGTCGACAACCAGAAAGGCTCGGTCCAGATGTGGGTCGAGAACGCGATCATGGACAACCAGCGGAGAGCCGATAGCCTCAAACCGCCCGATCAGCTGCACTTCAACCGCCAGTTCTACGACATGCGGGTGTTCGACAACCTCATCAACAACGTCGACCGCAACCAGGGCAACATCCTCTACGACCAAGACTGGAAGCTCTGGATGATCGATCACACGAGGTCCTTCAACCGGGACAAGCGGCTGCCGGCGCCAAACGACGTCATCCAATGCTCCCGTGGGTTGTGGGAGCGTCTCAAGGCCCTCGATGAGAGTGAGGTCTTGGCGCGGCTCTCGCCGTACGTCACGGCTCCCGAGGCGCGCGCCCTTCTAGTGCGCCGGGAGCGCTTGATCGAGCTCATCGAAGAGAAGATCGCGAGACAGGGCGAGCAGCGGGTGCTCTTCGACTATGGCGACCCGCGCAGTAGCGTCGCCGTCAGCTACGACGAGATCGACGTGCCGCCGGCGCCGGTTGACGGCGGGGGCTGAGAGAAAAGCCCGGGCTCTCGAGCCCGGGCTTTCGAGGACTCTCCTTCAAGCGGGAGTGCGGGGTTACCAGACCTCGCAGCGCTCGGCCGGTGCCATCGGGGTGCCCGGCTCGCAAGAGAAGGCCTCGGCGAACGCCGGGTTCATCGTCAGCGGACCCATCACCCGGAACTGCGCCGGCGAGTGCGGGTCGGTCGTGACCTGCATCCGCTGGTATTCGTCGCTCGCCTTGGTGCACCACACCTGTCCCCAGGAGACGAAAAACAGCTGATCGTCGGTCAGTCCGTCGATCGCCGGCGTCGTGTCACCGGTGCGCGCTTGGAGGGCTTTCAAGGCGACGTAGGCCTCCTTGACGCCTCCGATGTCGCCGATGTTCTCGCCGAGGGTGAGCTTGCCGTTGACGCTGGCGCCTTCGGCCACCGAGTAGTTCGAGTAGAAGTCATCGACGCATTGGGCACGCTCCTCGAAGCGTTCCGCCACCTCGGGCTCCCACCATTCCTTCAGCTGGCCGTCGGGCGCGAACTTGCGACCCTGGTCGTCGAAGCCGTGGGTAAGCTCGTGGCCGATGACCCCGCCCATCCCGCCGTAGTTGATCGCCGCCGGGAAGTCTTTGTGGAAGAACGGCGGCTGCATGATGCCGGCGGGGAACGCGATCTCGTTCCACAGCGGGTTGTAGTAGGCGTTGACCATCTGCGGCGTCATGCCCCATTCGTTGCGGTTGACCGGCTTTTCGATCTTCGCGGCGTCGTAGTCGAACTCGAACTCGGTCGAGGTCAACGCGTTGACGAAGTAGCCTTCGTCGCCGACCACGAGCCCCGAGTAGTCGCGCCACTCGTCGGGGTAGCCGATCTTCTGGTTGAGTGTGGCGACCTTCTCCATGGCGCGCCCACGAGTCGTATCGTCCATCCAGGCCAGCTCCGGCAGGCCCGATTCGAAGGCAGTGAAGATGTCGCCGATCATCTCGAGAGCGACCTCCTTGCTCGAGCCCGCGAACTTCTCGGCGACGTAGAGCTTGCCGATAACCTCACCGAGCGCGTCCTCGGTGGCGGAGACGCAGCGCTTCCAGCGCGGCTGGATCTCCTGCTGGCCGCGGAGCTTCTGGCCGTAGAACTCGAAGTTGGCGTCGGCGAAGGCGTCGGGCAGCTGATCGGCGAAACGGTCGACGACGTGCCAACGCAGGTAGGTCTGGAGGATCTCGCCGTCGGTATCGAGGGCGACCTTCTCGAGCTCCTCGAAGAACTCGGGAGTCGCGACGTTGATCTGGGTGATCTTCGGATAGCCGATGGCGGCCAGGTAGGCGTCCCAGTCGAGACTGGGGGAGAGCTCCTTGAGGCCGGCGAGGTCGATCTTGTTGTAGAGCTTGTCGGGGTCGCGCATTTCGGCCCGGGGGCGAGAGACCTCCGCCAAGCGGGTCTCGACCGCGAGCACCCTCTCGGCGTTGGCGGCGGCCGTCTCGGCGTCCTCGCCCAGGAGCCCGAACATCCGGGCGACGTGCTTCTCGTACTCGGCCAGGAGCTCCATCTTCTTCTCGTCATCGCTCACGTAGTAGTCCCGATCCGGCATTCCGAGTCCGGCTTGCGAGATGAAGAAGATGTTCAAGTCGGGGTTGTGGAAATCGGGCAGCGCGCCGCCTCCGAAGAAAGCGTTGACGCCGGCACGGTGGAGCTCGCCGGTGAGCTTCGTGGTGCTGCCGACGTCGTTCATCGCGGCGATCTTGGCGAAGAAAGGCTCGAGCGGTTCGGCGCCCCTGGCCTCGGTCGCTTCGGTGTCCATGCACGAGCCGTAGAAGGCTCCGACCTTTCGGCGATTCTCGTCCTCGCCCGGATTGGCGGCGGCGTCCTCGAGCAACTCGCGGATGAACTCGCGGTTGGCCTCACGGATCACCGAGAAGCTGCGAGTCCAGCGCGGCTGATCGCTCGGCAGCGGAGTCGCGTCGATCCAGCTGCCGCAAGCGTAGCGGTAGAAGTCCTGGCAAGGGTCGGCGGTCTTGTCGATTGCGCTCAACACGCTCTCGCTGATCTCCTCGTGAGAGAGATCCTGGGCGGCGAGCGGAGCGCCGGCGAGCGCAGCAAGCGCAAGGGCTACGCAGATCAAACGTCCGGTCATCTTCGTTGTTCTCCTCAATTTCGGGGGGACGAGAGGCGGAAACGTCTCTCGAGGGACGGCTATTGTACGCCGTTTTCGGAGAACGTGGTGGTGATCGGATTCCGCGGGGCTGCCTCGCGTACTCGGACTGCGCAAGGGCGACGCGCGCTCATTCGCCTTCGCCCCGGACGGCAATGTGATCCCGAGTGATGCAGAGGGCTCGGCTCAAGCCCCCTGGGGGGTCAGCGGCTCTCTCGCTGCAGGGCCGGCCATCAGGGAGCGACGACCCAAAGCACCCGTGGCACGGGTCCCCCAGCTACGGGGTGGGTCGAGCCGCTAGTTGAAGGTGTCGCAGTCGTCGCTGTCGCCGCTCTGGAGACCGCGCCGCAGCCACGCCACTCGCTGTTCGGAGGATCCGTGGGTCCACGATTCCGGCTGTACGCGGCCGGTCGTGTTGCGCTGGATCGAGTCGTCACCGATCGCCGAGGCGGCCCGCAGCCCTTCCTCGACGTCCCCGGGCTCGAGCAGCTGTCGATCGCGGTGCGCGTGATGCGCCCATACCCCGGCCAGGCAGTCGGCTTGGAGCTCCATCTGCACCGACAGCTGGTTCGCCTGGCCGCGCGACATTCGCGCGCGTGCACGCTGGACCTGCTCGCTGATACCGAGCAGATTCTGCACGTGGTGGCCGACCTCGTGAGCGATCACATAGGCCTGGGCGAAGTCACCGGGCGCGCCGAAGCGCCGTTCGAGCTGGTTGAAGAAGCTCAAGTCGATGTACACCTTGCCGTCGCCCGGGCAGTAGAAAGGGCCGGTCGCCGCTGAGTTGAAACCGCAGGCCGAGCGCACCGCGTTCGAGAAGAGCACCAGGGTCGGCTCCTGGTAGCGGTAGCCCTCTTTCGCGAACTCCTGGCCCCAGGTCAGTTCGGTGTCGGCCAACACCACGCCGGCGAACTGTCCGAGCTCGTCTTGAAGTCCGGCACCCGACCCTCCCGGCGTGGTGTCGACCCGCGGCATCGGAGCGGGCGCCTGCTGGGTCGCGACCTGGGTCTGCTGCAGCACCTCCAGGAGCTGCTGGGGATCCGCCCCGAACAGCAACATGATGATGCCGAGCAGCAACAGGCCGCCGCAGCCGCAGCCCATCGGCTTGCCTCCGCGCATCATCGGGCCGAATCCGCCGCCGCCGCGCCCCCGCCGGTCCTCGACGTTCGTGCTGACCTTTCGACCTCTCCAACGCATCGCGACGTCCTCCCGAAAGAGAGGAAAGTCTATCGCGGCCACGGACCGGTACGATCGGGGCATGCCGACGCCCCGCCGACTGCCGTTCCGCGCCCTGACGCCGCTGGTTCTGTTCGCGAGCGTGCCGGCGCTCCGCGCCGAGGGCGACCTGAGAGTCGTCCTGGACGTTCCCTACGTCCAGGTGGCGACCGACAACGACCACCGGACGCTCGACATCTACACCGACGAGCTTGAGGAAGGGAAGAGGCGGCCGGTGGTCGTCTTCATCCATGGTGGTGGCTGGTACGCGGGCGAAAAGGAGCGAGTGCACGGGAAGCCCGACTGGCTCGTGGCCGAGGGCTTCGCTTTCGTCAGCGTCGGCTACCGGTTGACGGCCGAGGGCGATCGAAGCGCCCACCCCAACAACGTTGCCGACATCGCCGCCGCCATCGCCTGGCTCCGCGCCCACGTCGCCGACTACGGCGGCGACCCCGAGTCTCTCTACCTCATGGGACATTCCTCGGGGGCCCATCTCGCGGCCCTCGTCGCCACCGACGGGCGCTATCTCGACACACACGGCCTCTCGCTTGCCGCCCTCTCGGGCGTCGTCGCGATCGACACCGATGCCTACGACCTGGAGCGTCTGATCCGTGCCGTCGAGCCGCCCGACCGCGAGCTGTATCTCGCTGCCTTCGGCCGCCACCCCGTCACCTGGCGCGACGCGTCACCGATGACCCATGTGCGGCCGGGCAAGGCGATCCCCCCGTTTCTTCTCCTCGATGCGGGTGGACACCCGCGCAAGGTCGCCCAGGTCGAGGCCTTCGAACGAAGACTGGAGGCGGCGGGTGTGCCGGTGACCCTGGAAATCTTCCCCCACGAGACTCACGGCTCGATCTCGGCTCGCATGGGGAGACGCGGTCACGGCCCGTCGAAAGCGGTGCTGCGGTTTCTGAAACTCCCTTGAGACCGCATGGAGGAGATGACATGGAGAAAGTCAACATCGGAGACGAGCTGGCGTCGTTGGATGAGTTCTGGTCGCAGAAGATCCTCGGCGAAGCGAACGGTACGCTCATCAAGGTGGCAAAAGGGGTCGGCGAGGTCAGGTGGCACAAGCACGACGACCAGGACGAGGTCTTCATCATCTACAAAGGCCGGCTGACCATCCAGCTGCGAACCGAGAACATCGAGCTAGGCGAGGGCGACCTGTTCGTCATACCGAGAGGGCTCGAGCACTCCCCGCGGGCGGACGAGGAGGTCGCCTTCGTCGTCCTCGGGGTCAACCTCACCTCGAACAGAGAGGGCGGCAAGCCGGAGTGGAGCTACAAGTAATCGCATGAGCGCGTTGGGGAGCGGCGTCCTCCTCCTCTTCACTCTTGCCTGCTCGCATACGGCGCTGGGTCCGGAGATCCCCCGGTCGCAATGAAGCCGACGAGCTGCGCATTCTTCGCGCTGTGCGCCGGCACCGCGGTCGCTTCGGTCCTCCTGTTCCCTCATCTTCCCGAGGAGCTCAGAATCCCGTCCGAGCCGGACTATCCGACTGGCATGACACGGTCCCTGTGGCTCGGAATGCAGTTGGCGATTTGCGCCTTGCTGGTTCCGGGCTACTTCTCGCTCGCACAGACCCGCCCGATCCCCGCTCGCCTCTTCCGCGACCACCGTACCTACTACGATCTCTTTCTTCTGCTTCTGGTGTCGGTGCCCTCGTTAGGAGTGGTCCAGCAGGCACTCGCCCTGCGATCCATCGAGCTTCCCCGAGCTCTGCTCTTCGGTCCGGGGGTGGTGCTGCTCAACCTCTGCTTTGCCTCGCTGTCCGGTCGGACTTGGTACGCAGATCTGTGGGATGGGGTGCCGCCTTCGAAGCTCGAGGGATGGCGAAGATCCGTTCGCGTCAACAAGTGGTGGTTCCTCGCCTCGGCCGCACTGCCGATCCTCCTGTACCCGATGATCGGCGGCTGGTCCGTCTTCGTCGGTGTCTTCTCGTGGAACCTGATTCTCTACCGCATGGTCTTGCTCCATCAGAGCCTCTCGTCTGACGGCGTGGATCCGCGGGTGCCCTGACCCGAGACGGCGAGCTCGCGCCCACCCCTCTCCAGGTAGGTGCAGCTCGGGGTGACCCGCGCGGCTTCCGGTGGGTCGATGCCGTCAGGACACTAGGGACATCCGGCGGTCCGGCGAGAGAGGGGGACGAGGATCTGTTCCTCTGCGGCATTGCTGGTGATGGTGAGGGTGCCGTCCTCGTCGATGTCTCCGGCGATGCCGGTGCACCACCGAAGTCTCAAGATCGCGGGCTCTTCGGGGGCGAGCTCGAACGAGCCGAGCTCTCGCACCCAGGATCCGCCGTCGGAGAGAAGCTCGAAATTGCCGGTCACGTCCACGGCCTCGACGGCTACGACCCCCGGTCCTTCATTGGTGAGCTCCCTGACGAAGGTCTCGGTGCAACTGCCGTCGGCAAGCCGGTCGCGGCAGATCTCCTCCGGGATTCCGGACAGGGTTCCGGCTCGGCCTCGCCCGCGGAAGAGGGCTGCGTCGTCCCTCGTGCAGGCGGAGGTGTCCGCCTGGATGAAATCCATCCGCGCCTGGCGCCGACCGCGGGCGCTCGGCGTGAAGCGCAGGTCGTAGGTGCAGTGGTCGCCTGGTGATCCGTCCGGGTTCAAGGTCAGGCCGTCGGGATGGTCCTCGGGCGGCTCAGGAACTTCGCACGAGTTGTTCAAGACCACGAAGTCGCCCGGGTTCTGGCCCAGGAGGCCGTCGTGCAACCTGAAAGTGACCTCGCGGTCGCAGTGATTGCTCAGCGTCCCCGAGGCCTCGATCGGGGAGGCGAAACCCACCGGGGTCCAGTTGTCCATACCGGCGGCCTCCTGCAAGTCCTCGAAGTCGATCTCCGGCGGTGAGCTCCAGACACAGCAGGGGGGCTCTTCCTCGGCGCAGAAGTCTCTCGCCTCGTCGGGGAGGGTGATCTCGGGGCAGCTCTCCTCGCCCAGTGAGCCGGCCTCTTCGCAGGAGATCGTGTCGGCCACGATGCACCAGCCGTCCGGCTCGATGGTCTGATCGAGCCACCGGTGCCAGGCATCTTCGACGTCTTCGAGGTCTTCGAGCTCCTCCCAGAGCACGAAGCACTGACGCCGGACGACTCCCTCGGTTGCCGTGTCGTCGTAGCTGTAGACCTTTCTTTGAACATCGAGCTCGTCGATCACCTCTGCATCGCAGTGGTACTTGGTCCGTGCCGGCTCTGGCGGCGGATCGGGCACATCGATCCGGTGCGGCTCGAGGATTTTGCTGCATCCCAGCCCGACGAGGACGACCAGTCCAACCGACGCGGCGCCGCGGAGAACGTTGAGTAGAGGCTGGTTCACGGCTTCCTCCCGGGGCCCTCGGGCCGGGCTCGGACGACCAGCTTGCGGTCGACCCGGGTCTCGTTGCCGGCACCGTCGACCGCGACGTAGGTGACGACGTAGGTGCGGTCCCGCGGCTCCTTGCCCTCGTCAACGGGCGTGGCCAGGAGCTCGAACTCCTTGACCGGGCGACCGAGGATGACCCCGCGGGAGAGGCCGGTGGGCGCTTCCGGTCCGTCGGACCGGATCCTATCGAGGTAGAAGCGGGGAAGGCCGCAGTCGTCGGTGGCCCGGATCTGCGGCCGGACCTTGACGAAGCGGCCCTCGGGCCGCAGGTAGGGGACGCCGAAGTCGACGATGAGGGTGGGCGGTACGTCGTCGATGACCCGGACTTCGCTGTGGCCCACGGCCACGTTCTCGGAGAAGTCCTGGAAGCGGAACTCCACCTCGGTCCACTCGTCGAGCGGGAAGAGGGTGTGGTTCTCGACCTCGGCGCCGTCGACGCGGGGCGGCAGGGCCTGCGGATCGTCGTCGGCCAGATCGACGGCGACCGCCGAGGAGAGGAACTCCTGTAAAGGCGTCGAGGAGCCTGGTGTGGCACCCCCCTCGACCGAGCAGGGTACCGTCGCTGGCGGCGGGACGGTCAGCACGGGGGGTAGCCAATCGGCGACGCAGAACTCGCAGGTCGCGCGGTCCAGGGCGCCGGCACGGTCGCTCGTCGTCAGCTGCACCGTGTGGCGGTGGGCCATGTCGAAGAGTGCGGGTCCGACGGTGCGGCCGCGCCCCAGATGGGTGTGGGTCTCGGTGCCGTCCTCGAAGGACCAGCTGAAACTCGACCACTGCTCGAGGCCGAGGTCGGCGCGGTCCCAGGTGCCGTCGGGGTCCCTGGAGGCGGAGACCAGCGTGGCCCTCAGACCTTCGGGGTCGTTGGCCTGCACGAAATTGCAGCTCAAGGTCGTGGCGCCGAAGTGGTAGGTCATCGAGATGGACGGTGGGCAGGTGTACTGGGCCGATGGGGTCAGGAAGCCTTCGCCCGCAAAGCCCATCCGTGCCTGGGGCGGGCGGTTGGCATAGGTCCCTTCGAGGTCGAGGCGGACGGTGTAGGTGTCGCCGTCGTAGTCGGTGACGAAGGTTCCGTGAAGCGCGAAGAAGTCGTCCCAGGGGAAGTGCACGCCTACCGCCGGGGCGTTGCTGGCCGCGGTCAGGCTGTAGATGCTTTCCTGGCCGGGGCATCCGTGGCGATCGTTTCGGGACGAGTAGGAAAGGGCGTAGACGTTCTGGGGGGCGGGAAACGTCAGCTCCCCGGATGGGGCCAGGTGTCCCTCGAGCGGGCCGACGTTGACGGCCTCGCTGCAGCGGAACGGCGTGCGCCGATCGCGGAACACTCGCCGACGGACGACGTCGAAATCGCGGATCGTCGCCCGGAGATGCGGGATCGTCACGGCTCCGTCGGGCTGCACGACCAGAATCATCTCGAAGCTGCCGGGCCGCGCGACGAGCCCTGCGATCGTCAGCGTGCCCCGGCCGGCAATCTCGAAGCGCTCGGGCACCTCGAGCGGAAGCGCGGCCGAGAGGGGGCTGATCCCCAACCCGACGGCGAGCGCCAGCACGGTGCTCGCGGGAAGCACCAACTGCCTCGCGAGCCTCCAGGAGGCGTCTACGGCTCTAGTCCAACACCACGGCTTGTTGATGGCGACTCCTCCGTGAGAGGTCACGGGCTCGGAGTTGAAGAGGCTGGCGGGGAGACCGCCCCAGGAGACGGACGCGCGCCCACACGGATGGGGCGGAAACTTACGAGCCTATGGCTATCAGTATCCCACCATCGTCATCGACCGACTCCACCCGGTGGGGTGGGAAGAGCGAGCAGGCCGCCCCGAGGAAGACAGTACCGGCGCTAGCCTGCATTTCTCACCCCGCTCCGGCTGCAACGGCGGATCTGCCCGCGCCTGCTGCGTTGCGATCGGTCGGTCGTCCTCGGCGTAGCTACGGCTACGCCTGCGGCGCCCTCGGTCACGACGCCTTGCAGACACAGGCAGCTCCACCGTTTCGCTCGAAACGGGGTGAGAAATGCAGGCTAGACTGGAGATTCTCTGGAACGAGTCAAGGGTGATCGGCCCTGGCATGGAACGGCTTCGCAATCGGGACGGGAACAACGGAATGACCGGACGGGCCCGCGCCGTCTCCGTCATGGTCGTCGGCTTGCTACTGACCTTGGGCACGGCCGTCGCGGAGGAGTACAGCCTGGCGTGCATCTACTCGGCCCGAGAGAGCGCCGACAACCCGACTCCTGAACTCGAGGTGCACGAGCGGTGTGCCGAGATCGGCGAAGACGGTCGGCCGAGGATCGCTGCCAGGCACCTCGAAGCGGTCGCACGAACGCGCGGCCTCGCCAAGATGCTGATCGACGACTGGTACTACGTACGTCCCGACGGCTCCTCGCTGCGGGTGATCACCTTCGACAACGGCGCGGATTCGTGGGCGGAAGGACTGGTCCGTTCGGTACGGGATCGCAAGATGGTCTATCTGAACGAGGCGTTCGAAGAGGTCATTCCTCCCCGCTACGATTGGGGCTGGCCTTTCGAGAACGGGCGTGCGCTGGTCTGCCGCGGCTGTCGCAAGGGAGATCCGGACGGCGAGCACACCCCGATGGTCGGCGGCTCGTGGGGATACATCGACAGGTCGGGTATCGAGGTCGTGCCGGTGCGCTTTTCGCGGCAGCGGGCTCGGCAGTTGCTCGAGTCGAGGGGGGGCGACGACTGAGCGCGAGGACCTCTGCCGGTGAGGCGTTGGAACGTCTGCGCGAAGGGAATCGGCGCTTTGCCTCGGATCCGCCCAGTGGCTCCTGGCAGCTGCGTCACCGGCACCAGGCCGAGACAGCCGCGAAGCAGGAGCCGTTCGCGATCATCCTCGGTTGTTCCGACTCCCGGGTACCGGCGGAGATCGTGTTCGATCAGGGCGTCGGAGACCTCTTTGTCGTTCGAGTCGCCGGCAACATCGCGGCCCCTTCGCAGGTGGGTAGTGTCGAATTCGCAGCTGTGAAGTTCGGTACCCCGTTGGTCGTGGTCCTCGGCCACTCCGGGTGCGGAGCGGTGCTGGCCACCTTGGAAGAGCTTCGCCGGCCGACAGAGGGACTCTCGCCGCACCTGGCGGCGATCGTCGATCGGGTACGGCCCTCGGTGGAGCAGCTGTTGAGAGGCGAGTCGCGACCCGACGGGGACGAGCTGGTGAGACGAGCCGTTCGAGCCAACGTCAGGACTTCGGTCGACCACCTGCGCACGGACTCGGAGCCGTTGGCACGGCTGATCGACGAAGGACGCCTTCTCGTCGTCGGCGCCGAGTACTCGTTGGAGACGGGAGAGGTCGAGTTCTTCGATGCCGAGGCGACCGGTTGACCGGCCGCGTCTCCTTCGTCCAATCAAGCGGATGATGGGTCCGCCGACAGCGCCCCGGGTGCTCTTTTCGGGCCGGGCTTGGGCTACTCGCCGCGCTGGTCGCCAGACCACTGGTTGCTGTTCTCGGAGAGCGAGGACGAAGAGCGGTACGATCTCCGCGCGATTCGCGTCGTTCGACGGGTTGGTGATCGACCTGGCCGCAACCGCCGAAAACGAATTGGATGGAGAATGGCCACGTGACCAATAGAGGCGTTGGAGAGGTCGGGATCAAGCTCCTCGGGCTGTGGGCCCTGCTCTCGGCGGTCAGCAATCTGCCGACCGTCGTCTGGTTTGCTCAGGGGCAGCTCGAGTCGGGCGGTGACGGAGCGCTCGCCATTGGGCTCGGAGCCACCGTGCAAGTGGCGATCGGCGTGTCGCTGCTCGCCTACGCCAAACGGTTGGCGGCCTTCTTGTTCCCTGCTGACGCGACGATCCCGACCGTCACGAGCAGCACTCTCGCCGTCGTCGCCTTCGCCGGCATCGGCTGTTACTTGGTGGTCGATGCGCTGCCCGAGCTGCTCCGCCTGGTCCTCAACTATCGCTCGGCGGGCGGATTGGACTACGAGTACAACCGTGAGCTGTTCCTGCGGGACAACGCGATCGGCATCAGCGTCGAGGTGCTGCGCCTCGTGTTGGGCGCCGCGCTGTTCCTCGGCGCTCCAGGTCTCGTGCGGATCTGGCGCCGCGTGCGTTCGATGAGCGAGGAGACGCCCGACGGACGTTAAGACGCGGGTTGACGGTTGGCGCCCGAGTCTTCCCACCGGTGAGGTTTGCTGCCGCGCCCTCCAGGCTGTTGTAGGATCTACCAAACAAAGGAGTCTCAGACGTTGGCGCAACCGGTCATCATCGACCGCCTCGAGGAGGCGGTGAGCACGAGTCAGACGCTCGAGGAGAGGTGTGAGGGTGCGAGAGCGCCGGTGGAAGATCTCCTCGGACGGTGCCAGGAGCTGGTCGGCACGATTCAGTCGGAGGCAGAGGCGGCGCAGGGGGCGGCCGAAGAGGTGTTGGCTCTGTTCTCCGAGATCCGGGCATCGCTCGAAGAGGCCAATGCGGAGGCGCGCCAGCCTCTCGCCGACCTGGCCCAGCGGAGCGACGAGCTGGGTGGCCGGGCCAAGCAGGCCCTCGAGCAAGTGTCCAAGCAGCTCGAGGAGCTATCCGCTGCGCGCGAAGAGCTGTCGACGGCGCACTCCGAGGGGCTGGAGTTGACCTCGACTCGTGTCCAGGCGATCGCCTCCCGAGCCGAGGCGCTCCAGACGAGCGCCGCCGAGGGTCTCGAATCGGTAGGGAGCTCGATGACCGCTTTGCAGGAGGCGGTCGGCACGGCCCGTACGCGGTTGTCCGAAGCGCAGCAGAGTTGGGGCCAGGCGATCCAGAGCCTGAGCGCGGTAGGCGATGAGCAGACGACAGCGGCCGTCGAGGGGAGCGGAGCCCTGATCCGGACCCTCGGCCGCTCGGCGGTGGAGGCCGGCAACGCCATGGTGGAGCAGCACAACGCCGCCATGGAAGCTCTCTGGCAGAGCTTCGCGGTCGACTCGCCCGAACAACTGGGCTCGGAGCTCGACGTGGTCTCGGAGGTTCTCGATGGCGTCGAGACCGTGCAAGCCCAGCAGCGCGAGGCACTGCAGGCCTCGGGACCGCGAGTCACCGAGCTCGTGGAAGGTCTCGCCGAGGTCCTGAGCGGCCTGCAGTCGGATGTCAGCAGCTCGGCTTCGAAGGTCCCGGGCGGGTAGGGGTATGAGCGAACTCAATCCAGCAGGTATCAGCAAGTTGATGCGGCTGTTCACGACCGCGCAGGCGAAGAACGACAAGAGCCTGGCGATGATCGACGGCCTGCTCACTTGGGTCGAAGAGGCCGACGACAAGGTGCGGGAAGAGTTCGGCGCGTTTTCCTCGGAAGTGGCGAGCCTGGACTCTTCCGTCGAGGGCCAGGCGGAAGGCGCCAAAGAAGCGCTGCAACAGGCGGAAGGTGCGCTCGAGGCTACCGTCGCCCGCGTCGAGGAGGCGACGGCCACTGTGGGCGAAGCCCAGGAAGCCTCTCAGTCCAGCCTGGGGGAGAGCGAAGAGGCGGTGCGGGAGCGTTCCGCCGCCGTGGCCCAGAGCTTCGGCTCGAGCGGCGAGATGCTGGCCGGTAACGAGAGCCAGCTCGAAGCCGACGGTGAAGGGCTACGCGGCAGCCTCGACTCGATCGACCAGGCCGCCGGGACGAGCGCCCAGCAGCTCGACGGCTACCTGTCGTCGGCTGCCGAGGGCTTTGAAACGACCGCTGAAGCGCTCGATGGCGAGGTTGCCGGCAGTCTTCGGGACGCCGGCGACAAGGCGCGCGCCGAACTCGAGTCGCAAGCCGGCGCCTGCGAGGGCAAGGCAGGGGATCTCGGCAGCAACTTGAGCGGCACTTACCAGACCTTGAGTGGTGAGACGGAGAGCGCCAAGACCGGGCTGCTGGAAGGCATCTCCGCTTCCGTCGGCCAGACCGTCCAGAAGCTGATCGATGCGGCCGACGGGCATCTCCGGGAGCCCTGCGAGCGGATGGTCAACCAGGCACTGGCGCCGACTCAAGACGGTCTCGGCAGGGTGCTCGAGACGGCTTCGGGGTGGAGCCAGCAGACCGCCGATTTCTCGGGCGCGACCGGAGACATCGATCGGGGACACCAGGCCAAGCAGCGGCTCGACGCGGTGGGGGATTGAGCGATGGCGATGTTCGCAGGTCAGGAGAGGCTCGTGGAACTGCTCGAGAGCGTGCCGCAGCAGCTTCAGGAGCTCACTCGTCGCGGAACGGCGGTCCAGAAGGGACTCGAACGGCACCTCCAGACGGTCACCAAGCAGAAGAGCCAGGTGTCGGGACTCTCCTCGCAGTTGACCGAGGCTCTCACCGCCTTCCAGGAGTTCGTGCAGGGGGCGGTCGAACAGGTCGAACAGCGGACGGACTCGGTGGCCGGAGCCGCCTCCGAAGGGGAGAGCGTTCTGAGTGAGGCGGCGGAGAGCACCTCCGGCGCAGCCGAGAATGTCGCGCAGAGCGCCGGGGACCTCGAGGGTCTCCTGGAACAGGCGGAGGGCAGAGTCGAGCAGGGCGGCGGCGAGGTCAGCGGCACCGTCACCGGCCTGTCGGGCACCGTGGGAAGCAGCCTGAGCCAGTTGGAGGAAGCCGTGGGCGAGGTCGGGACCTCCTCGGAAGTGCTCGCGAGCACGATCGAGAGCGGCAAGGAGAGCGTGTCGTCCGCGGTGGACTCCACGCGCGCCAAGATGGAGGAGATGGCGGCCCTCGTCTCCGACCGCGCGGTCGGGACCCTCGACAATCTCGAACAGGCGGCGGGCGAGCACGAACAGAGCCTGGCGGAAGTGACCTCCGACCTGGCCGAGTGGGCGGAGGCCGCGCGCGAGGCGGCGCAAAGCCGGCTCGAAGGGGAAGTCGAATCGCCGATCGTTCAAGAGGCCACCTCCCTGCCCGATCGGGTCCAGGACCTCGAAGACAAGCTGCGGGAGATCGAGGAGAACTCCTCGCAGTCCACGGAACAGCTCGGTTCACTCTTCGACGGCGTGCGCAACCTCTCGGAGAGCGGCAAGGAGCTCGCCGACACCGTCGTCCACATCGCGCGCGAGCTGGGGATCTAGGAAGGGAAGGAGAGCCGGGGCGCCCGGGAGGAGAGAACGATGGCGGAAGCCGATCAAGCCGAGCAGCTGGTTGCCGAGCTGGGTGCGTCCAGCGAAGGGCTCGTCAACGCCCTCGAGGATCTCGAGGGCATGGCATCTCAGATCGACGCGACCCTCGGGGAGATCGAAGAGGCCGCCGCCGAGGCGGCTTCCGCGGTCGAGGACGGATGGTCTCGCGTCAAGGAGGAGGGCGGCGGATTGCTCGAGTTCGTCAGGAGCGAGGGTGCCGCGCTCGCAGGCGACGTCGAGCAGGCGATGACCTCTCTGTCGCAAACGGGTGAGGCGCTCGCCGGCCTCAACCAGAAGGTGGCGCAGTCGGCCGAAGCGGAGAAGGCGGCCCTCGATCAGACCGCCGAGTCGGTGACCCAGGGCGCAGAATCGGTCGAAGGGATGATCGCGAGCGTCGAGAGCGTGCACTCCGCCTTGAGCGAGCAGGTGCAGAGTCTGGAGCAGAGCTTGGAGCAGGCGCTGTCGCAGGTCGAGGAGCTGCTCACCTCCGAAGTCAAGACCGAGCTCGAAACCGGCGGCTCTCGAACCAGCGAGACCGCGGAACAAGTCGCCGAGATATTCACCGCCGACATGAGCTCCGCGCTCTCCGCGGCGGGGGAGGACTTCGAGGCCAAGGCTGGAGAGGTCGAGGAGCTGGTGACCTCCACGCTCACCAAGGCGGTCGAGAATTCGCGCGAGAATCTCGAGGAGACCCGCGCCGAGGCGGACGCCAAGCAGGAACAGGCACTGAGCGAGCGGGCCGAGGCGTCGCGAGCCGTGGCACAGGGGCTCGCCAACCTCCGCGGTGAGGTCGAATCGACCGCCCAAGGCGTTGGCGCAGCGCTCCAGAGCTTCACCTCCCGGGCGGCCGAGACCGAGGGCAGCCTGACGGACGCTTCCGATGCCCTCGGCAAGGTGCAGGACTCGTTCGCTCATTTCTTGCGGAACTACAAGAAGGACTGAGCGGAGGAAAAGCGATGAGCGCCAAGCAGCTCGAGCCGCTCGCGGAG
The DNA here is from genome assembly GCA_945787575.1 of Thermoanaerobaculia bacterium. Taxonomy (GTDB): domain Bacteria; phylum Acidobacteriota; class Thermoanaerobaculia; order Multivoradales; family JAHEKO01; genus CALZKB01. The sequence continues at coordinate 34,292 of CALZKB010000017.1, forward strand.
TTGACTTGGCTGTCCGGAGAGGGACCGGGCGGTGCCTCGGAGCGAGACCAGGCGAACTCGCGGATCAACGCCTCGCGCTCTCCTTCCGAGAACCTTCGGATTGCCCTCGAGGCCGAAGGGGGTCCCCTCCCTCCCGGCCATCAAGCGCATCACATCGTGCCGGTCAACCTCGGACCCTACGAGATGGAGGTCTTGCGGGACGCTTTGCACGATGCCGGCGTGAACATCAACGACGCGACGAACGGCGTGGCGCTGCCCGACACTTCCGAGATCGCCAACCCGGAGCTGCGCCCGCGCCACCACGGCGATATCCACGGGGGAGAGAACGCCAACAACAACTACACCTACTCCGTTTGGAACCACTTCTCGGATCTGTTCGAGGCAGATCACAGTCTCGTGGGCTCAGGGGATGCCGAGGGGGTCTTCGCAGACGACCCGCAAGCTCAGCTGCGGGAGCGACTCGAGGGTCTCAAGCAGTCGATGAACGACAACGAATTCGAGCTCAGCCAAGCGCCACCTGACTGGGGCGTGCAGGAACAGTACTAGCGCCGGATGAACCCGAAGCTCCTCGACTCGATCGAGAAACTGTCCTGGACCGACGAGAGCTCGGAGGCGCGACCGACCTCCGGCGGTGTCAAGACCGTCGGAGACATCTCTCGTCAAGAGCTGGAGGCCCGCGGCAAGGAGCTCAGGCGGAAGCTCGTGCCCAAACTCCGCGAGGAGTTTGGAGAGGATGTGCTCAAGGAGAACGAGTTCGTCATCATCGGCATGCCCAAGGAGAAGGTGGAAGGCTTCGACCTCGAACCGACCGGCAAGATCTGGGCCGCGCAGAATCCCGCGATCTCCGAGGTTTTCGCACATCGCGCCGCGCAAGGAGAGCGCAGTGACGGGGTCGGAGCTGTCGTGCTCGTTTTCGAGCGCGGCACGGTGGACCTCAGGGGCACGTCGAAGCCGGTCGATGACGCCCCTCAGATGATCGAGTACGTCTTGCAGGGCGAAGCTCTCCAGCGCCTCGCCCAGCACGCGGACGTCGTCGAGATGCCGGAGTTGTTCGACGACTAGGGCGGTGGCGAGGCGCGTGGCCATTGCTACACTGCGACCGTGAGCTGCTCCGTTTCGATTGCCCCGGCCCCTTTGCGAGGCCTCTTAGCAGTCGAGCCGAACCGATGACAGCCCTCTACCTGGCGGCCGCCGCGAGCCTGGCCTTCGCCATCGGCTTGGCCCATTCCTGGCTCGGCGAGCGCTACATCCTCACCCGCCTCTTCCGCCGTGAGCTGCCGAAGCTCTTCGGAAACGACTGGTTCACCAAGCGAACGCTTCGTTTCGCCTGGCATCTGACGACCGTAGCTTGGTGGGGTTTCGGCGCGCTACTGCTCGTCGTGCGGTCGCGCCACGGCAGCGCCTTGGGTCCCTCGGTGCTGTGGGTGATCGTGGCCGTCTTCGCGACGAGCGGCGCGGTGGCGCTGGTCGCCAGCCGCGGGCGTCACCTGGCGTGGATCGTGTTTCTCGCTATCGCGTTGTTGGCCGGCCTTGCGGCGGCGACCGGCGGTACGGCCCAGGAGGAAGCCGCGGCCGCCGCGATCGAGCGCGACGCGATGACGGCCGACGTCGTCTCGGTGCGCGCTGGGGGCTCGCCAGGCGCCTACCAGTTCGCGGTCGGCGTCGCCAGCCCCGATACCGGCTGCGAGCGGTACGCCGACTGGTGGGAGGTCATCAGTCTCGACGGCGAGCTGCTCTATCGCCGAATCCTGACCCACAGCCACGTCAGGGAGCAGCCGTTCGTGCGGCGTGGCGGCCCCGTGTCGATCGGCTCCGATGACGTTGTCTGGGTGCGGGCGCACATGCACCCCACCGGCTACGGCGGCGCCGCGTTCAGGGGCTCGGTGGCGGGCGGATTCGAGCGCGCTGACATGCCCGGAGACTTCGCCGTCGAGCTGGCGAAGCGGCAACCGTTGCCGGAGGGGTGCGAGCACTGAGCTCGAGGAACGCCACAATGAGCGAGACCTTCGTTGCCTTGCTGCGCGGGATCAACGTCGGCGGCCACAACAAGCTGCCGATGAAACAGCTGACCGCGATCGTCGAGGGCGTCGGCGGGCTTAGCGTTCGCACCTACATCCAGAGCGGCAACATTGTCTTCGAAGCCACGGGAGATCTCGAGTCACGGCCGGCAGAGGCGATCACGAAGGCGATCCTCGCGGATACCGGGATCGAGGCACCGGTGATCGTCCGCACGGTCGAGGAGCTGCGCGAGATCGTCGACGCCAACCCGTACCTCCGAGCGGGGATCGAGCCGCAGCAGCTCCACCTCGGCTTCCTGGCCGACGTGCCGAAACCGGAGGACGTTGCCGAGCTCGACCCGAAGCGCTCGCCGTCCGACGCGTTCACCGTGCTCGGCTCGGCGATCTACCTACACCTGCCGAACGGCGTGGCACGCACGAAGCTGACCAACGCCTACTTCGACTCACGTCTGAAGACGACCTCCACCTTTCGTAACTGGCGAACGACGCTCAAGCTGCTCGAGCTCGCGACGGAGTGAGGCGAGAGCGTGCAGCTTATCTACTCCAGCCACAGCTACCGCAAGCCCGACGCGAGCGTCGTCAAGTTCTTCGGTGTTCTGATGCGCTCGGAGGGGTTGGTGCCGAGTCTCGATCCGCCGTCCAATCGGCTGAACTCCGCCAGCCGCGCTTTCCTGACGCCTTCGATCCTCTTGACGATCGATCCCGGATACCCGTTCAATCCGCCGCACGAGGAGACGGCGACCGGGAGCTTGCTGGCGGCCGGCAAGGCGTTCCAAGGAGTGGCTCCACCGGTCGTGACCGCGGTGGGCAGGTTGGCGAAGTTCGTCGCCGGCGTGTGAGAGGCGCGACTGAACCCGTGGATGCGCGATCTCGTTGCGCCTTTCTGACGATGGCGGACCCTCGCGGGCACGTGATCGACGACTCCCTCACCTACCGACCTCTGCGAGCCCGCGGATGGGAGGTCGAGACGGTGCCGTGGGATCGGCCGGAAGTGCGCTGGGAGGAGTTCGACCTGGTAGTCGTGCGTTCGACCTGGGACTACCACCGGCGGGTCGACGAGTTCCTGCAGATGCTGAGCGCCGCCGAGGCGGCCGGGGTCCAGATCGAGAACCCACCGGCGCTCATCCGCTGGAATCTCGAGAAGAGCTATCTTCGGGAGCTTGCGAGGTGGGGGGTGGCAACGGTCCCAACCCTGTGGCTGGACCGTCTCGTCGACGGCGATCTCCGACGGATCGTCGCCGATCTTGGTAGCCCCGGAGTCGTCATCAAGCCGCAGGTTGGTGCCAGCGCCGAGGGCGCTGTCTGGCTGAGTGGCGCATCGACTGGGCAACGTTCAGCCGAGGTCGAGGACTCCTTCGCCGATCGAGCGCTCCTTGCCCAGCCTTTCGTCGAGGGCATTCTCGAGGAAGGCGAGTCGTCACTCTTCTACTTCGGAGGGCGTTTCAGCCACGCGATTGCGAAGACCCCCGCGGCCGGCGATTTTCGGGTGCAGGAGGAGCATGGTGGCACCGTCCGGTCGCTGCAACCGGAGCCCGGGCTGCGATCGGCGGGGCGGGCGGTGCTCGAAGCGCTCGGCACGACGCCGCTCTATGCACGAATCGACTTCGTGCGAGCCGACGACGAGGCCGCCTTCTGGCTCATGGAGCTCGAGTTGATCGAGCCGTCGCTCTATCTGAGGATGGACGAAAAGGCACCGAGTCGCTTCGCCGAGGCGATCGCCGAGCGCCGGCGAGAGTAGAATTGCCGCTCTGATAGCCGAGGCGATCACGGTGGTCGAAAGGTCTTCTCTCCCTCTCCGGCGTGCGCTGTCCGAGGACGTGCCTCGGCTCGAAGCTCTGATAGCGCGTTCGGCGAGGGTGCTTTGCGCGGTCGATTACACCACCGAGCAGATCGAGGCGGCGTTGACAGGCGCCTTCGGCGTCGACAGCCAGCTCATCGAGGACGGCACCTACTTCGTCGTCGAGAGCGGCGGTCGGTTGGTCGCGTGTGGTGGATGGAGCTTCCGCAAGACGCTCTTCGGCGGCGACGCCGCCGCAGTTCGCGACGCCGGTGTTCTCGATCCGGCGACCGAAGCGGCCAAGATCCGGGCGTTCTTCGTCGATCCCGACCACTCGCGGCAGGGTCTCGGGCGGAAGATCCTGGAGCGGTGCGAGAGGGAGGCGCGTGAGCGCGGCTACCGACGATTCGAGCTGATGGCGACCCGGTCCGGAGAGCGGCTCTATCGGCGTTGCGGCTACGTCGCCGCCGAGCCGATCGACTACGAGCTCCGAGTCGGCCTCACGATCGACTTCGTGCCGATGGCGAAGAGAGCGTCCTCGGCCGGACCATCTCGCGGTCAGCCGGAAGGCGAAACGGTAAAGGCGTAGACACCGAGCTCGCCTTCAGCCAACGAGCCGCGATCGATGACTTCGAAACAGTAATCGACCGATTCGACTGCGAAGGCACGCTTGGCGCCGGTGAAGATCGTCGTCAGGAAGGTCACGAAGCAGTCGCCCGTGTCCGCCGGTCGACCGATGCCGAGCGCCAGAGAGACGAGGAGAGTCGGGTCGTTACGCGGCGGGTCGACCGTGATGCTCGAGACCTCGACCTGGACGCCACCTTCGCGCGTCACGGTGAAGCTGTGGATGGCCGAGCCGGCGGCTGGGATCGAGCCCTCGAAGGTCTGAACGCCGCCTAGGATCTCGGTCGGCGAGCGCGAGTCGCAGGCCGGAAGAGCGAGAACGGCTACGAGAAGGAGGGTCGCCCTGTGCATTGCTTGAGTACCTAATCCCCGTGGATCGAAGAGTTTCCGGACGCCGAGCTATTCGGCGGCCTGTATCGTAACGCGCGAGGCGCTTCCACGGGAACCACGTTCTCGGCGCTGGCCTGTGGCCGGAGCCGTGGCATGATCGATCGATGCTCCGCATCTCGGCAGAGATCTTCGACCGTTTTCCCGGCGCGCTCGTCGGCACCGTCGTCGCCCGCGGCATCGACAACCGCGGCGACAACCCCCAGTTGACCGAGAGACTGCGCACCGCCGAGGCGCTCGCGAGGGAGCGCCTGGCCGGCGTGGCGCTCGTCGAGCATCCCAGAATCGCGCCGTGGCGTCAGGCCTATCGGGAGTTCGGCGCCAAGCCGAAGAAGTACCCGTCGTCGATCGAGGCGCTGGCGCGCCGAGTCTTGAAGGGCGATGCGCTGCCGTCGATCAGCCCGCTCGTCGATCTCTACAACGAGGTTTCGCTGCGCCACCTGTTGCCGGTCGGCGGCGAGGACCTCGACAAGCTGAGCGGTCCGCTCGAGCTGCGATTCGCCGACGCCGGCGAGCCGGCCGTGGAGCTCCTCGGGCGGTCCGAGCCCGCCGCTCCCGAGCCGGGCGAGGTGATCTACACCGACGACGTCGGAGCGGTGTGTCGCCGGTGGAACTGGCGCGAGGCCGCGCGGACCTGTCTGACGGCGGGAACCGAGAATGCCATCCTCGTCGTCGAGGCACTGCCGCCGGCGATGCGGGAAGATCTTGCCGCCGCGATCGCGGCCTTGGCTTCCGCGGTCGCGGCGACTTGCGGAGCCGCCTGCGAGACGACGATTCACGGCTGACGCTGATCCGCCGGTCAGGGTGTCGACTGGTAGGCTCGCTGGCCCCACTGACGAGGAGCTTCGCATGCCGCGCCTGACGAGAATCTGTGCCTTTGCTCTCCTTGTCGTCACCTATCATCCGTTCGCCGAGGCCGCCTCGGTCGCGGGTGAGGGCATCGACGCCCAACTGAAGGAAGGGCTCCAATACCGCAACGTCGGTCCTCATCGTGGCGGGCGCTCGACCGCCGTGGCCGGGATTCGGAGCGAGCCCTTCACCTTCTACATGGGAACGACCGGCGGCGGGGTGTGGAAATCGGTCAACGCCGGCACCACGTGGGAGAACGTCTCGGACGGAGCGTTCGGTGCGGCATCGATCGGCGCAGTCGTCGTCGCCCCTTCCGATCCGAACGTCGTCTACGTCGGCACCGGGTCGGGCTGTCCCCGCGGCAACATCATGAATGGCGACGGCGTCTACCGCTCGACCGACGCAGGGCGCAGCTGGACTCACGCGGGACTGCCAAATGCCGGCCTGATTCCGCGAATGGTCGTCGATCCGCGCGATCCCGACGTGGTGTTCGCGGCCGTCCTCGGCGACATCTTCGAGCCGTCGCAAGAGCGCGGTGTCTATCGTTCCCACGATGGTGGCGCGACCTGGGAAGCGGTTCATCAGATCTCGGAGCGAACCGGCGCCGTGGATCTCGTGATGAACCCCGACAACCCCCGCGAGCTCTACGCCGCGATGTGGACCGCCGAGCGCAAGCCGTGGACTCTGATCGACGGCTCAGACGAGGGCGGCGTGTGGAAGTCGACCGACGGCGGCGACAGCTGGCAACAGCTGACCGAAGGTCTTCCTTCCGGTCCCCTGGGTCGGATCGGACTTGCCCTCTCACCGGCACGGCCCCAGCGGGTCTGGGCTCAGCTGACCACCCCTGACGACGCGGGAGGTCTCTTCCGCAGCGACGACGCCGGCAAGAGCTGGCAGCGAGTCAACGCCGAGCGCAAGATCCAGGTGCGAGCCTGGTACTACGCCCACCTCGAGGCCGACCCCCGGGATCCCGACACCGTCTACTCGATCGGGCTCCGTTTCTGGCGCTCCGTCGATGGCGGTGAGACTTTCACCCGGGTGCGAACGCCACACGGCGACAACCACGCTCTCTGGATCAACCCAGACGACCCGGAGATCATGATCGAGGCCAACGACGGCGGAGCGAACGTCTCTCTCGACGGCGGCGCGACCTGGTCCTCGCTCTACAACCAACCGACCGCCGAGATCTATCGGCTGGTGGTCGACGATGACTTTCCATACCGCCTCTACGGAGCGCAGCAGGACAACAGCTCGATCGGCGTCCCGGCGTGGAGCGCGGGCGGTATCTCGCCCAAGCAGGAATGGTGGAGGCCGGGCGGCGGTGAGAGCGGCGACATCGCGGTTCATCCAGAGCGACCGGAGATCATCTACAGCGGCAACTACATCGGCCTGATCGAGCGTTGGGATCGCGCCACCGACGAGCGGCGAGGAGTCATGGTCTACCCGGAGCTCGCCGACGGTGTGCCGCCGCGCGACCTGACCTACCGCTTCCAGTGGAACGCGCCGATTCGACTCTCGCCGCACGACCCGGACACCCTCTACCAGACCTCGCACCGGGTCCATCGCTCGCGCGACGGCGGGCAGACCTGGGAGACGATTTCGGGAGACCTGACCTTCGACGACGAGTCCAAGCAGGAGCTTCCCGGCGGGCCGATTCAACAAGACGACACCGGCGTCGAGGTCTACGCGACGATCTTCGCCTTCGAGGAGTCGCCATTACAGCCCGGACTGCTGTGGGCCGGGAGCGACGACGGCCGCCTGCATCTCTCGCGCGACGACGGCGCAAGCTGGGAAGAGACAACTCCGCCGGGACTCGCTCCGGACAGCACGATCAACACCATCGAGCTCTCGGCTCACGATCCTGGGCGCGCCTTTCTGGCGATCCATCGCTATCGGGTCGGCGACGATCGCCCCTACGTGCTGCGTACCGACGACTACGGCGCGACGTGGACCTCGCTTGCCGACGATCTGCCCGCCGACGAGCCGGTGAGAGTGGTTCGTGAAGACCCGGAACGACGCGGCCTGCTCTTCGCCGGTACCGACAAGGGGGTGAGAGTCTCGTGGGACGACGGAGCGTCCTGGCAAGCGCTCGATCTCAACCTGCCTGTCGTGCAGGTCTCCGATCTGGCGGTCGGGCACGGCGATCTGGTGCTCGCCACTCACGGGCGCTCGTTCTGGGTTCTCGACACGATCGCGCCGCTGCGCCAGATGGACGACGCAATCGCCGATTCCGAGGTGCACCTGTTCGCTCCTCCGCCGACACCTCGGGTCGATTCGAGCGGTGGCTTCAGCGAAGGGCCGGAGCCCGACGCCCGCGGCACCGGCGCCTTTCTCGACTTCTTGCTCGGCGAGGAGAGGTTCGCCTCAGCCCCGGACGACGAGGTGTTGGGCTCGCTCTCCGTTCTCGACCGGGAGGGCTCGGTGGTGCGCGAGTATGCGCTCGCCAAGGCCGACGACGTCGAGGATGACGCCGAGGTCGTCCACCCGGGCCTTAACCGTCTGCAGTGGGACTTCGAGAGCGCCGAGCCGGAGCTGCTCGACGGCACCTTCATGTCGCTCGGCTACACCGGGGGGACCCCGATGCCACCCGGGCTTTACACGATCGTCCTCGAAATCGGTGACGACGAGCATCGCGCTTTTCTCGAGCTCCGACCGGATCCACGCCTGACGTCCACCCCCGAGGACTATCGCGCCGGCTACGAGCTGGCCGTCGCGGCCCGCGATCGAATGGTCGAGATCCACACCGTGATCCGCCGCCTCCGCTCGGTGCGGGAACAGGTGACCTCACTCGAGGAGCGGTTGACCGCGGCGGGCTCCGAGGTGCAGATCGCCGCCGCGGTGAACGCCCTGCGCGAGAAGCTCTCGGCACTCGAAGACGAGCTCATTCAGCATCGCAACAAGGCCCCCCAGGACGCCCTCAATTTCCCGCCCCGGCTCGACAACCAGTACTCCTTTCTCTACGGTGAGCTCAGCGGCCTCGTGGGGCGGCCCAATAGCGGCGCCTACCAACGCATGGAGGATCTCGATCGGATCTGGGAGCCGCTCAAGCAGCGTTGGCAGGCGATCCTCGACGAAGATCTGGCGGCGATCATGCGAACTCTCGCGGAAGCCGGCACGCCGGCGGTCTTGGTTCCGAACTAATCGAGCCTGACCACGTAGTACGAGAGAGTGCTGACAGCCCAGGGGGCTCTCGCCGAGCGGGAACCTCAACCGCTCAGCAACTGATGAGCGCCCGTGAGCGACGGCGAGAGAGCCGCGCGTCGCCGGTCCAAACAACGATTACGCGCGAGCGTCCCCCTGGGGGTCAGCGGCTCTCTCGCCGCCAGGGCCGACCATCAGGGAGCGAAGACCCAAAGAACCGAGGGCACGGGTCCCCCGGGGAACGTTTTCGAGCGAGCCGCATCAACAGCTGTCTTCGAGGATCTCCAACCGGTCCGCCGCGCACGGCACCATGCAGAGGAACTCGAACGGCGCCTCGAGCACCTCGTAGGAGTGCGGCAGGCCGGCGGGGATGTAGAGGACGTCACCGGCTTCGACCTCCCGGATCTCGTCGCCGAGCGCAAGGCGGCCGCGACCGCTAAGGACGTACTGTTCATGCTCGACCTGGTTGGTGTGTAGCGGCATGCCTCCGCCCGCGCCCATGATGAAACGGCGCATCTCGAAGTTGGGGGCGCCGTCGGCGTCGCCGACCAGCAGCTGCATCTCGGTGGCGGTGCCGGCGGCGACCGGCGTGGCGGCGACCGCGGCCGTTCTCTTGACGACGGCTCGGGCCTTGGGGGTTCGGCTCATGATGGCTCCTCACGGGTCTCCGGCGAGGCCGGTCACGAGATCGTAGCGCACGCCTTTCGTGTCATCATCGGAGGATCTCTCGGCCCGTCGTTCGCGGCTCCACTTGCTCATGCCTCAGGATCGAATCATCGTTGTCGGCGCGGGAGTCTATGGCCTCGCCGCCGCTCTCGAGCTGAGTCGCCGGGGCTATCGGGTCGTTGTCTTCGAGGCGGGCGAGATCCCCAATCCGTTGGCCGGCGGCACCGACATCAGCAAGGTCTGCCGGCTCGAGTACGGAGGGGACGAGGCCTACATGGCTTGGATGGAGTCGGCGCGTGAAGGTTGGCTCGAGTGGAACGCCGAGTGGAGCGCGGCCGGCGAGCCGGAGCTCTACCATGAGACCGGGGTGTTGATGGTGAGCCTCGGCGCCATGGAGCCGGGAGGCTTCGAGTACGAGAGTTTCCGGATGCTCGAGAGCCGGGGACATCGGCCTGAGAGGCTCGGTGGCGACGCTCTCGCCCAACGCTTCCCGGCGTGGAGCCCGCAATTCGCCGACGGCTTCTACCATGCGAAGGGAGGTTGGGCGGAGAGCGGCAAGGTCGTGGAGGCTCTCGCACGCTGGGCGGTAGAGAGGGGGGTCGCGCTCCACGACCGGCAGCCGGTCGAGAGGTTGATCGAGTCGAACGACCGACTGCTGGGCGTGGTTACCACCGACGGTGGCGAGTGGAGAGCCGAAGGGGTCGTGGTCGCCGCCGGATCCTGGACCGGAGAGCTGCTCCCCGAGCTTGCCCCGTCGTTGGAGCGTTCGTACCACCCGGTCTGGCATCTGCGTCCAGCCGACCCGACGCCGTTTTACTCGAGCCACTTCCCGGTGTTCACTGCCGACGTCAACCGGACCGGCTTCTACGGCTTTCCGTTCAATAGCGAGGCGGGGGTCGTCAAGGTGGCTCACCACGGTCTCGCCGCGGAGCCCCCTCCGAGCGGCGAGCTGATCGTGAGCGACGAGCTGACGGCTCGTTTTCGCGCGTTCCTATCGGGGCGGATACCTGCACTCGCCGACGCCGAGGTGGTCTACACGCGGCTCTGTCCGTACTGCGACACCCAGGACGAGGACTTCTGGATCGCCGCCGATCCGCAGCTCCGAGGTCTGACGGTCGCGAGCGGCGGTAGCGGCCACGGTTTCAAGTTCACCCCCGTCCTCGGTGAAGTGATCGCTGCCGCTGTCGAGGGAGCCGCTCACCCGCTGCTCGAGAAATTCCGGTGGCGCCCTGAATTGCGCCTGGACCATGGCCTCGAAGCGTCCCGTTGCCACGGTGCAGGAGAGATCGGTCTGAATCGCGTATAGGAGCAAAGAGGGAATGAGAATGAATCGCCTGCCGATCATCGCCGCGGTCGAGTCGATCGCATCATGCCCGCTTCTCCTCGAAGGGGCCGGCGACGGCGGCGGCCGGAGAGGGGAGGGGTAGCAGCTGGTGCCGGAAACGCTACACGAGGCGGTTCGCCGGGTCTGGGGATTCTCCGAGCTCCTGCCGCTGCAGGACGAGGCGATGAAGGCGGTGCTCGCCGGGCGTGACAGCTTGCTGGTAGTGCCGACCGGCGGCGGCAAGTCGCTTTGCTACCAGGCGCCGGCGGTCGTCACCGAAGGTCTCGCCGTCGTCGTCTCACCGCTCATCTCCCTGATGAAGGACCAGGTCGACGCACTGGTGGCTAACGGGGTCGCGGCAGCCGCCTACAACTCGAGCCTGAACGCCGGGCAGCAACGAGCGATCGAAGAGGCGCTGGAGCGCGGCGAGCTCGAGCTGCTCTACGTCGCTCCGGAGCGGTTGGCGGGGGACAACGCGGCGAGCTTCCTCGACCTGCTCGAACGCGCCGACGTCGCTTTCTTCGCCGTCGACGAGGCTCACTGCATCAGCCAGTGGGGCCACGCATTTCGGCCGGAGTACCGCCTGCTGGCCGGGCTTCGCTCGCGGTTTCCGCGCGCCTCGATGCACGGCTACACGGCGACCGCCACACCGCGGGTGCGCC
>CALZKB010000018.1 GCA_945787575.1 Thermoanaerobaculia bacterium
GTTCGTCGGCAACCTCTTCGACACCCGAAACGGCGTGCCCCTCTCGCCCGGCTCGGTCTCGGCGGTCTCCTGGTATCAGGGTCTGATCGCCTTCTCGGACGAGGGCAAGGACACGGGCTACGTTTTCTTGGCCGGCTTCGCTCCCGGGGTTTCATATCCGTTCTTCTACGGAACTGTTTCCGACGCTTCGTCCTACGCCTTCAACGCGGTGAGCTTCACTCCCTTCCCGGCGCCGATACCGTTCGTTGGCGCGGTATTCGCGGAGCCCGTGGGGGAGGAAGGTGGCCCCCCGTTTCGCGGCAGCATCGGCATGTCCAGCGGCACGATCAACGGCCAGGGCTTCCACGCGATGCAGCGAAGCTTCTTCGGCAGCGCCTCGACGCCGATCTCGGGTCAGAACGCGATCCTGCGGGTGACCGGCTCGGTCGTGGTGCCGGTCGAGCTGATGGAATTCGATCTCGACTAGCGAACGGGCCGCAGCCACCTCTGCCTCAGGTCGCGGGCCTCGCCTCCTCGAGACCGGCCACCCATTCGTGGACCTGCTTCCGCTCGCGAGAGGCGGGGAGCTCTGGACCTGAGCTCCCCATGATTTGTAGGAGAGCGCCGGACCGGACAGAGGTCGTAGCGGTCGACCTTGACGATGAGGTCGTGCTCCTGGCGCTAGTTCAGATTGCCGTCTTCCGGGGTCACGTCCTTCATCGGGGGCTTTTCGGCTCCCGCCGGGTCGACGCCGGTCTTCTTCTCCAACGAGCCGAGCACCAGGGTACCGATCGCTAGGAGGATCTCGTCGACGAAGGGAATCAAGTCCGGCAAGATGAGGTCGAGCAAGAACAGTCCAGCGGCCACGAGGAAGAGTTGGGGAAAGCGGAGCCGACCGAGAAACCCCCTGATCAGGGTGCTTTGGGGCGTCGTCATCGTCTGCTGATGATAGACGACGTGCCGAGGATGCGCAGCTTCTCGCTTGCCAGTCGAATCTCGATCCCAAGTCTCCAGGGTCGCGAATCGCCATCGATCTGGAGCGGGACGTCGATCCCGGTCACGACCACCTCTTCGGCCTGCAGCACCGAGACGTCCGAACGCGTGAGGTGGCGCCCGCGCCAAAGGTCGCGGCCGAAGTCGAAGGTCGCCCGCCGGCCGCGGCCTCGGAAGAGCAACACGTCGAGGCGGCCGTCGTCCGGCCGCGCCTGCGGCACGAGAGCCACCATCCCGCCGTAGAGCGGCAGGTTACAGACCGCCGCGAAAGTGGCGTGCACGGGATGGCCGTCGAGGAGCAGTTCGAACTCGGGATAGTCGTAGCGCCACCACGCCGCGAGCGCGGCGAAGCCGACCGCCGCCCGTCCGAGCCAGCGCTTGAGCCTCGGCGATACGTCGGCGAGCGCTCGACCGTCGAGTCCCATCGACGCCTGCATGAGGAAGATCTCCTCACCGCACAACCCGACGTCGAGGTCGAGCGCGGGAAGAGTCTTGAGATGCCGCGCCGCGGCCCGCGGATCCGACGGGATACCGAGAGCGCCGGCGATGACGTTGGTGGTGCCGCCGGGAAGCGGCGCCAGGACGCAGTCAGTTCCCAGCAGCCCGGCCGCGACTTCGCGCAGGGTGCCGTCGCCGCCGAGGGCGACGACCATCGGAGCGCCCGCCTCCGCCGCTTGACGGGCGAGGGTCGTCGCGTCGCCGGGGGCGCGAGTGGCGACCGGCTCGATGGCGAGGTCGTCGGTCGCGAGCTCGGTAACCAGGCCGTGGACGAGCCTGGCGTTGCGCCAGCGGCCCGCCTTCGGGTTGTAGATCAGGATCGCGGGATGCACGGGCGGGCGATCGACTCAGAACAGTCGGCCGGCGGTCCCGGGCGGCGGCTGGACGCCGAGGTGCTCGTAGGCGCGAAAGGTCGCCACTCTTCCCCGGGGGGTCCTCTGGAGAAAGCCCTCCTGGATCAGGTAGGGCTCGTACAGATCCTCGAGCGTGCCGCGATCCTCGCCGACCGCCGCGGCCAACGCTTGGATTCCGGCCGGCCCCCCTTGGTAGTGCTCGATCAACGTTCCGAGGATCTTGCGATCGACCTCGTCGAACCCGAACTCGTCGACCTCGAGCATCTCGAGGGCCCGTTGGGCGCTGTCGTGGTCGATGCGGTCGTCGGTGTGAATCTGGGCGAAGTCCCGAACCCGTCGCAGGAGGCGGTTGGCCACCCTCGGGGTGCCGCGACTGCGCTTGGCGATCTCGAAAGCTCCGGGAGCGTCGACGGTCACGCCGAGGAGCCTGGCCGAGCGATGGATGATCTGGGCGAGATGCTCGGGCTGGTAGAAATCGAGTCGATGCACGATTCCGAAGCGAGCCCGTAATGGTGCCGTGATGAGCCCGGCACGGGTCGTCGCACCGATCAAGGTGAAGCGCGGCAGATCGATCTTCATCGTTCGCGCGGCCGGTCCTTGGCCGAGAACGATGTCGAGATGGAAGTCCTCGAGGGCCGGGTAGAGGATCTCCTCGACGGTCGGTCCGAGGCGGTGGATCTCGTCGATGAACTGGACCTGCCCCGCCTCCAGGTTGGTGAGGATCGCCGCGAGGTCGCCGGGTCGCTCGAGCACCGGTCCGGAGGTGGCGCCCATCGGCGCTCCCATCTCGTGGGCGACGATGTGCGCCAGGGTGGTCTTGCCGAGTCCCGGTGGGCCGAACAGAAGCACGTGATCGAGCGCTTCACCGCGTTCGCTGGCGGCTCGGATGAAGAGCCGCATCTTCTCGACGACCTTCTCCTGGCCGATGTACTCGTCGAGCGTCTTGGGGCGCAGTGAGACCTCGAACCCGAGGTCGTCCTCGGTGGGCACCCCGGAGAGGATCTGCCGTTCGATCGTCACCGCGCCATTGTAGCTGCCGACCCGGCGTCCACGGCCAACCGCCGGCTGTCCGGTCGCCGGGGGACCCGCGCCCCGCGGTTCTTTGGGTCGTCGCTTCCTGGTCGCCGGCCCCGGGGGCGAGAGAGCCGCTGACTCCCAGGGGGACGCTCGCGCGTACTCGGTGCTTGCACCGGCGACGCGCGGCTCTCTCACCGTCGCTCACGGTCCCTCCTCGGTCGCTGAGCGTTCGAGGTTCCCGCTCGGCGAGAGCCCCCTGGGCTGTCAGCACTCTCTCGCCTGGGGCCTACCGGTGGAGCGAGGAGTGAGCCTTCGCCTAGAGCTCGGCTGGTCGGCTCTACAATTGAGTCCATCGCGCAGCTGAGCCCTTGTTTCTCGCGGTCGCCATCCAACGACCGACTACTGCCACGACCGTAGGCCCCGGCGAGAGAGGGATGAGAGCCCAGGGGGCTTGAGCCGAGCCCTCTTCATCACTCAGGATCACATTGCCCTCCGGGGCGAAGGCGAATGAGCGCGCGTCGCCGTTGCGCAGTCCGAGTACGCGCGACGTCCCCCTGGGGCTCATCCCTCTCTCGACTAGGGCCGGCAATCCAGGCAGCGACGGTCCAAAGAACCGCAGGGCGCGGGTCCCCCGGCGACCGGGTGTCGGTGGGGTTGAGGGCGTGGGGTCGCCGGTCTGCCGGATCGGGGGTGGGGCTAGACCCGGGACAGCCGTTTGAGCGCGTGACGCAGGAGATCGTGCACCGCGGCGTCGGGGTGCTCTTTCTGGGTCTCGGCGACCGCACGGCGCGCCTGGTTCTCTCGGTAGCCGAGGTTGACGAGGGCGGTCACGAGGTCCTCGTCGCCACCGTCGGTCGCTCGACGTTCGGGGAGCTCGGCTGCCAGCTCCTGGACGCGGTCCTTGAGCTCGAGCACCATTCGCTGGGCGGTTTTCTTGCCGATCCCGGGGATGGTCACGAGTTGAGGAGTGTCGCCGGTCGAGAGCGCCGTCAAGAGATCGTCGGGGGCCATTCCGGAGAGGATGACGCGGGCGAGCTTGGGCCCGATTCCGGAGACCGCGATCAGCTTCTCGAACAGCTGCTTCTCGCGCTCGGTCCAGAAACCGTAGAGCTCGATGGCGTCTTCGCGGACGTGGGTGTGGATGTGGAGGGCGAGCTCGCTCTCACCCGAGCGCTCGATCTCGTAGAAGGTCGAGAGCGGCACTTGGACCCGATAGCCGACCCCGCGGACGTCGAGAATGAGGCCGCTCGGCGAGGACGCTTGGAGGCGACCTTTCAGAAAGGCGATCATCGGGCTTGGATCCTACCGCTCAGGCGAGCGCACTGACGAGATCGGCCTCGAGGTCGGCGCCCGATTCGATGCCGACCGACATCCGGATGAGGCCGTCGCGGATCCCGAGCTCCGCCCGGCGTTGCGCCGAGAGCGCCTTGTGGGAGGTGACCGCGGGGAGCACCGCTCCGGTCTCGACGCCGCCGAGGCTCGGCATGATCTTGACGAGCTCGAGGCGGTCGAGAAAGGCGTTGGCCGCCGGCAGGCCGCCGGCCACCTCGAAGGCGAGCATCGCGCCACCGGCGCTCATCTGGCGCCGGGCGACAGGGTCGTTGCCGGGGTAGTAGACCTTCTCGACGGCGGGATGAGCCGCCAGCCGCTCGGCGAGTCGCGCCGCGTTTTCCGACTGACGCGCGATGCGAAGGGGGAGCGTTCGCATACCGCGGGCGAGCAGAAAGGCGGCGTGCGGATCGAGGCAGCCGCCGGCGAGCCGGAGCGTGCGGCGGACGCTCTCGAGCTCCTCATCGGGTCCCGCCACGATCCCGGCCGTGACGTCGCTGTGGCCACCGAGGTACTTCGTGGCGCTGTGCACGACGTAAGTCGCTCCGAACTCGAGCGGTCGCTGGAGGATCGGCGTGGCGAAGGTGTTGTCGACCATCCAGGGAAGATCATCGCGCCGGCACGCTTCACCGATCCTCGCCAGGTCGCAGGAGCGCAGCAGTGGATTGGTCGGGGTTTCGAGATAGACCGCGCGCGTTCCGGTCGCCGCTCCGGCCTCGAGACGGCCGGCGATGTCGTCGAGCGGAACCCAGTCGACTACGACGCTCGGGTGCCTTTCGACGAGCCACGCCAGCCATCCGGAGGTGCCGCCGTACAGGTCGGCGGCCGCCAGCAGGCGATCGCCGGCGTGGAGGACGGTGGACAACGTGCCGCTGATCGCCGCCATTCCCGAAGCAAAAGCGACGGCGGAAGCCGCCCCCTCGAGCGCCGCCAGCTTTTCCTCGACAACCTGAATGTTGGGATTGGCGTAGCGGGTGTAGAGCCCCTGCTGGTCGGCTCGGTGAAAGCCGTCGTCGAGGGCGGCGGCGCTGTCGAAGGAGAACGGTGCGGTCTGATAGATCGGCAGTACCGCCGGTTGATGCGGTGGACGCTGCCGCTCGCCGGCATGCACCGCCCGAGTCTCGTGACCGAGATCTTTCGGCGGTGAGTTCTCGCGATCGTTCACGATCGCGTCAGGACACGCTTTGCGTCTGGCCGAACGCTTCGAAGACCTGTGGGTCGAAGGTGACGCCGAGCTCGTCTCGCCGCTGGGTGAGCAAGCCCTGAAGAAGCTCCCCGGTCCGCTGGCTTTCGAGCCGCTCGCGGACTGCCGTCTTCTCGCTCTCGAAGGCTGCCGCATCGAAACGGGTGCGTTCGATGACCTCGAAAACGACGACCTCGTCGGCTCTTTCGATCGGTCCACTGACGGCGCCCGGCTCGAGCGTCAGCGCCAAGCGCGTGATCTCCGGGGCACGTCCCAACGAGCCGATAGGCGCCGTGGCTCCGAACGGACCAATCTCTTCCAGGGTGACGTCGAGCTCGGCCGCCACGTCGTCCAACGAGATCTCCCGGGAGGCGTCGAGCGCGGCGGTCAGGCGTTCCTTGGCCGCCGCCAGCTGACGCGCCTGGCGGAGGTCGCCGAGGACCTGCTGTCGAACCTCGGCAAGCTCCGGCAGTCGAGGTTGCTCGATGCCGCGCACCGTCAGCACGACCCAGCCGCGGGCGACCTGCAGCGGCTCGGACACGCCGCCCTCCGCCAGCTCGAAGGCGCGGGTCGTGAACTCGGTTCCGCGACCGATACCAGGCACGTTGTCGTCGCGGCCGAAGGGCGCGGTGGTGGCGAAGCTAACTCCGGTCTGGGCGGCGGCAAGCGCCTCGATCGCGGAGGTGTCACCCGCGGAATCAGCGATCGACGACGCCAGCTCTCGAGCCTTCGTCTCGGCGAGTTGGGAAGTGCCCTCGCTGGTCAGACGCGCGCGGATGGCGGGCTCGGCCTCGGCGAGTGGCTGCAGGCCTCCGGGACGCTTCGCCTGGACCTGGATCAGGTGGACTCCGAAGTTCGACTCGACGGGGCCGACGAGGTCGCCGAGCTCGGCGGCGAAGGCCGCATCCTCGAAAGGCTTGACCATGGCGCCGCGGCCGAAGAACCCGAGGTCGCCGCCCTTGACCTTGCTTCCGGGGTCGTCCGAGAGCTCGCCGGCCAACTTCGCGAAGTCTTCGCCGGCGGCGATTCTGGCCTTGATCGCCTCGATCTCGGCGCGCGCCTGCTCGACCGTCCTCGAATCGTTGGTCCTCAGGAGTATGTGCCGCGCCTTGAGCTGCTCCTCCCGGTCGAACTCCTCTTGATGCTCGTCGTAATACGCCTGAATCTGCTCTTGGGTGACGGTGACGGCCTCTTCGAGCTCGCCGGGGGCCACCGTCAGATAGTCCACCACTCGCCGTTCGGAGAGTCGGTAGTCGCTGCGCCGGTCGCCGAAGTACGCCTCGAGCTCGGGCTCGTCGACGGTGATCTCGGCGGCGAACCGGGTTGCCGGAAGCCGCAAGAGGCGGATGCTCGCGGTCTCGGCCTCCTCGCGGAACAGCTCCTCTACCTCGGTGGGGGAGACGTAGACGGTCCGGGTGAGGGCGTCCCGAACCTTGTCGGTGGCGAGATCCATGCGCAGTGAGCTCTCGAACTCCTCGGCCCGCATCCGGTTGTTGCGCAGCACCTGGCGGTAGGCCTCTTCACCGATGAAAGCACCGTCCTCCTGGAAGACCGGAAACTCGAGGATCGCGTCACGGAGCTCCTCGTCGGTGACGTCCAGGCCGATCCGCTCGGCCTCGTGGAGCAGGATTCGTTGGTCGACCAGCTGATTGAGCACTTGAAGCGGTAGCCCGAGTTGGTTGGCGAGCTCGCTCGAGAACTGTTCACCGTAGGCCTCTCGGTACTGGCGCTCGACCCTCTGGTAGGCGTTCTGGAACTCTTGATACGAGATCTCCTTGCCGCCCACCACCGCAGCCGCCGAATTCGGAGCGCCGGGTCCGACCGGTTGACTACCGAAATCGGTGAAGGCGAAGAGGACGAAAACCAAGATGACCCCCCAAAGCACCCAGCTCAGGTACTTCAGGTTGTCGCGAAAGACTTTCAGCATGACGAAACTCCTGGTTGGAAGACCCCCAAAAATGGGGCTGAACTCTAGCAGGCGTCGCGTCGTTGCAGCAACCGTTCGCCGAGGGGGCGGATGGGCCGCAAACGCCGATGAATCAAGGCCTTTGTGCTATATTGCCGCACCTTGACTAGAAGGGGTGGAGAGTGGCTCGACGCTCTCAAGAACGCTGGCAAAGAGACTGGTACCAGATCGACGTCGACACCGTCCGCGGGACGCTGATCCTCGCCGCGATCGTGGTAGGCGCTTTTCTCGCGTGGAAGGCGTGGGGAGAGATCGAGCATCGCTACCAGCGAGGCAAGTACCAGCGTGTCCTCCACGAGGCGAGGAGTCTGCAGCGCAGTGTCCGAGAGCACCAAGGCCTCACCGAATACGGGGAGGAGTACGCGACCGCCCGGGAGAGCCTGACAGTCGCCGAGGAGTTTGCTCTCGAGTCCCGCTGGCAGCCGGCGCTACGCAGCGCCGAACGCAGTCGATCGATGCTGGCTGCCGTCATGCGGCGCATCCAACGGGCACAGAGCAGCGGCCAAGCCCAGTTCATCTCGGTCACCAGCAACGTCGAGTATCGGCGGGGTGAGCGGGGTGAATGGCAACGCGCCTTCAGTCGCGGGGTGCTCCACGCCGGCGACTATGTCAAGACTTCCAACGGTTCGGCCGAGATCATGGGGATCGACGGCACCGTCTACACCGTCCGTGAGGACACCGTGATCCTGATCGGACGCACGACCGGATTGGAAGGAGCGAGCGTCAAACGCAGCATCTCGCTCAATCACGGGTGGGTCAATCTGAGCACCTCGAAGGCGGCCAGTACGGTCACCACGCCGGAGGCTGAAGCCGAGGTAAACGAAGACTCGAGCGCCCTCGTCGCCTACGACGGTACCCGGCGATTGGGGCGGTTCGCGACCTACAGCGGGACCATGGACGTGGCGTCCTCGACCGGCCAGCGGCGCAACCTCCGCCAGCTCGAGCAGGTCGTACAGACGGGACGGTCCCTTTCCGAGAAGCGGCGGCTCCCGGCGGCTCCGCTGCCGGTCGATCCGCACGACAACGTCGAAGTCGAGCTCGGCGACGAGGCGCAGCTCGTGTTGAGCTGGCAGCCGGTGCCGGGCGCCGAGCGCTACGCCCTGCAGATCGCTCGCAACCGTCTCTTCGCCCGCAACATCATCGACGTCGACGATCGCGCCACCACTCGCGCCACCCTCGGCCTGCTCGGCGACGGCACGTTCATGTGGCGGGTCGCCGCCGTCGGACGCGAAGGGGTGCTCGGACCGTGGAGCACACCACGACGCTTCAAGGTGGTGCCGGCGCCCGTCGCCGTCGAAGATCAAGAGGGTCTGCCCGAGGCCATCTAAGATGCCTTTTGCGAAACTGTTCCGCCAGTTCTCCAACGATCTGGCGATCGATCTGGGAACCGCCAACACCCTGGTCTATGCCCGCAACAAGGGCATCGTGGTCCGGGAGCCTTCGGTGGTCGTCATCAACACGCTGACGAATCGGATCGAGGCGGTCGGCGGCGAAGCCAAGGAGATGCTCGGCAGGACCCCCGGCAACATCAAATCCGTGCGGCCGATGAAGGACGGAGTGATCGCCGACTTCGAGGTGACCGAGCGAATGCTCGAGTACTTCATCAAGAAGGCCCACGGCCGCAAGATGTACGTCCATCCGCGGATCGTCATCGGCGTCCCTTCGGAGATCACGCAAGTCGAGAAGCGGGCGGTCAAGGACTCGGCCATGCGGGCCGGAGCGTCAGAGGTCTTTCTCGTCGAGCAAGCGATGATGGCGGCAATCGGGGCGGGGCTCCCGATCACCGAGCCGTCCGGCAACATGATCGTCGACATCGGTGGCGGAACGACGGACGTGGCGGTCATCTCGTTGGCCGGGACGGTGTACTCACGCTCGGTGAGGATCGCCGGCAACGAGATGGATGACGGCATCATCCAGTACCTCAAGCGCAAGTACAATTTGCTCATCGGCGAACGGACGGCAGAACGGGTGAAGATGGAAGTCGGCTCCGCCTACCCGCTCAAGGAGGAGATTCAGGTCGAGATCAAGGGTCGCGATCTCGTGGAGGGCGTTCCGAAAACCCTACCTACTACGGACGAGGAGATTCGCGAGGCGTTGGCCGAGCCGGTCTCGACCATCGTCGAGGCAGTCAAGATGGCCCTTGAGCGGACGCCCCCCGAGCTCTCGGCCGACATCATGGACAAGGGCATCGTGCTGTCGGGAGGTGGCGCTCTGCTGCGTGGCCTCGACCAACGCTTGCGCAACGAGACCGGCCTCCCGGTAGTCCTGGCGGAAGATCCCCTGTCCTCAGTGGTGCTGGGAACCGGCAAGGTTCTCGAGGACATCGCACTGTTGCGCAAGGTCTCGATCCGCTAGAAGGGGGCGAACGTGACAGAGCGGCGCACGAGGTTGCTGCTGGTCGGCTTGATCGTCGCCCAGCTGTTGCTGCTTTCCGCCCAAGTGCCGACCGCGGACGGAAGCAGCACCCTGCTGGCCGGCGGCCTGCTGCGGGTCGTGGCTCCGCTAGGCAACGCCGTGGACGCGGTTGCCGACGGGGTCGGGCGAGTGGCGGTGTCGTGGACGACTCGGCGTCGGCTCCTGGCCGAGAACGAGCGATTGCGAGTAGCCAACGAGAAGCTACAGCAGGAGGTCGTTCGCCGCTTCGGGATCGAAGGCGAGGTCGAGCGTCTCGCGGAAGCCATCGATTATGAGCGCTCCAGCGACATCGACCTGCGGGTGGCGGACGTCGTCTATCTGGACCGGCAGTCGTGGCTCAAGGCGCTGTGGCTGCGGGTGACGGCCGGCGAGGTCGCCGTCAATCAGCCCGTCGTCACGGCCGCGGGCCTGCTGGGACGGGTGATCAGCACGAGCGGGCCCTACGCCAAAGTGCAGCTGATCACCGATCGCGCCGCGTCGGTCGGAGTGATGGTCGAGCGAACTCGCCGCCAGGGGATCGTTCGCGGAGGGAGCGGCGGCCTGGCACTGGAGTTCATCCCGCTGCAGGCGGACCTGCGAATCGGTGACCGGGTCGTGACCGCCGGAATCGACGGCGTCTATCCGCGGGGGATCCCGGTTGGGACGGTGACTCGGGCAGAGCCCGGCAGCGAGCTGTTCTATGAAGTCGATCTCTCACCGGCGGCGAACTTCGACGCGATCGATCACGCCTACATCCTCGAGCTCGAGACTCTGCTCGACTCGGCAGACGTCGGAGCGCCGGACGGGTCACTTTGAAACGTACGCTCAAGTTTACCGGAGCCCTCGTCGCCGCGACGTTGATCCATTTCGTAGCCGTGCGGCTGCTGGACCAGTGGTCCTCGATCATCGATCTCTTGCTGGTGGTCGTCGTTTGGAATGCCCTCGACGGCAATACGGTGGCAGGAATGTTCGGGGGATTGGGAGCGGGATGGCTGACTGACGCTCTGACCGGTTCGGCGTTCGGTCTCTTCGGGACGGTTGATACGATCATCGGCTACGGCGCGGCGTTTGCGGTGCAACACATCGTGATCCAACGCCCGTCCGGTGCGGCTCTGCTGTTTGCGGGCGCCTCCGCTTGCCAGCAGCTGTTGGTGATCGGGCTCAGCGTCCTGCTGTCGAGTGCTCCCGAGCTCACGGCGTACCCTTGGTGGTTCCTGAAGGCGGGAGTCACGGGCCTGGTCGGAGCCGCGCTCTTCGCGATGAATCAAAGGCTCATCATCAAGCTCGATCTCTGGCGGCGGACCCGGCGCACACGGATCCGGATGGACCGGTGAAGAGGGTTCGAGAACAGCGCGAGGATCTCGTCTCGCGAGTGCCGGGTTTGCAGGTGGCCTGCGCGACGCTTCTCGTCGTGATCGCGACCGCCTACTGGCGAGTGCAGGTCGTTCAAGGGGACTACTACCGCGAGCTCGCGGAGAACAACCGTCTGCGTCGAGTGCCGATTCAGGCGCCGCGGGGCCTGATCTACGATCGGCACGGTCGTCATCTCGTCGACAACGTGCCGAGCTACAACCTGCTGCTCGATCGCAGTGTCAGCGCCGATCTGCCGCGTGCGCTGAGGTTTGCCGCCGCGACGCTGAATCGCGACGGCGGAGACTTCGAGGCAGCGCTGACGAAGAACGCGGGAAGCTCGCGATTCAAGCCGGTGCTGCTGGCCGAGAACCTGTCCCTGGCGGAGGTGGCGAAACTCGGTGTCGCTAAGCTCGAGTTTCCGGAGTTCCAGACGCAGATCGAGCACCTGAGGCTCTACCGCCAGGGAGAGATCACCGCTCATGTGCTGGGTTACCTGGGCGAAGCGACAGAGACCGATCTGAGGCGCCCTGGATTCAGCTATCGCCCTGGAGATCTGGTCGGACGCAAGGGGATCGAAAGGGTGTTCGACCGCCGGCTGCGCGGCCAGGACGGTGAGCGCGAGCTGGTCGTCGATTCCTTCGGTCGAACCCGCGACGAGCACGGGCGTGAGGCTGCAAAGCCGGGCCTCCGGCTCGATCTCACGCTCGACCTGGAGCTCCAACAGGAAGCGGCGCGCTACCTCGAGGACCGAGTCGGCTCCGCGGTTGCCCTCGACCCTCGCACTGGCGAGGTGTTGGTCCTCGTCTCCGCCCCCTCCTACAATCCCAATCTCTTCACTCGACGCCTCGACAACGAGCAGTGGCAAGCACTGCTCGAGGCGCCGCACCATCCGCTGCAGAATCGGGCGATCCAGAACGCCCACGCTCCGGGATCGGTCTTCAAAGTGCTGATGGGGGTCGCGGGGCTCAGCGAGGGGACCGTGGACTCCGGGGACTCCGTCTTCTGCGCCGGCCAGACGACGATCTACAACCGCCGGACGCGATGCTGGCTGCGCAGCGGCCACGGCTGGGTGAACTTGCGGACCGCGATCAAGCGCTCGTGCGACATCTACTTCTATCAACTGGGCCAGAGGCTCGGGATCAATCGGATCGCTCATTACGCTCGAATGTTCGGGTTGGGAAGTCCGACCGGCTTCGACATCCCGGGCGAGAAGGCGGGACTCATCCCGGACACGAAGTGGAGCATCACCCACCGCAAGTCTCCCTGGTATCCGGGCGAGACGGTTTCGGTGGCGGTCGGCCAAGGTCCGATTCTCGTCACCCCCATGCAGACGGCAAGGATGGTGGCCGCGATCGCCAACGGCGGCCGGTTGGTAACGCCTTACGTGGCGGCCGGCTCCCCGGCGCGGGTCGTCGACATCGATGTCGATCCGAACGTGCTGGCCGAGGTTCAGGATGCGATGTGGGCGGTAGTCAACGAAGAACGCGGCACCGGCGGCGCCGCGCGGATGGCCAACGTGGAAGTAGCCGGCAAGACCGGCACCGCTCAGGTCATCGAACAGAAGACCTGGATCCGCAGCAAGGACCTGCCGTTCGAGCAGCGCGACAACGCCTGGTTCGTCTCATTCGCGCCGATGGTCGATCCGGAGCTCGTGATCGTCGTCTTCGTCGAACACGGAGGCCACGGCTCGGATGCCGCGGCACCGCTCGTCAAGAGAGTCTATGAGAGCTACTTCAACGAGCCTGACGCTGGCTGAAGACCGCCCGTTGCTGCGGCAGTTGGCGGACGTCCGCTGGACGCTGCTCGCGACGGCGATGCTGCTCGCGGTGGTCGGTCTGGCGACGGTGCACAGCGCCAGCTCCGAGCTCGCCAGCGACTACTTCCCACGGCAGGCGGTGTGGGTAGGACTGGGCCTCATCGCGTTCGCCGCGATGCTCGGTATCGACTACCAGACGCTGAGCAAGTTCTCGGTGCCGATCTACGTGGCAGGAGTGCTGGCCCTCACGGCGGTGCTCTTCCTGGGCGCCGTGCGAGGGGGCGCTCGGAGCTGGTTCGGCTTCGGCAGTTTCGGCTTGCAGCCGTCGGAGTTCGCGAAGCTCTCGACCACGTTGCTGCTGGCCCGCTATCTGGCCGGAACCAATCGAAGATACCTGCAACTGGGTCAGATCGCCTTGGCGTCCGGCATCGTCCTGCTTCCGATGTCGCTGGTCGTCTTGGAGCGCGATCTCGGGAGCGCCCTGATGTTCCTGCCGGTGCTCGCCGGCATGCTCTTCGTCGCCGGCGTTCGGTGGCAGCTGCTGGTCGCGGCCCTGCTTCTGGGCTTGCTGCTTGGAGCGCTGGTGTGGAACTTCGCGCTGCTGGACTACCAGAAGGAGCGGGTTCTCACCTTTCTCGATCCCGAGCGCGATCCTCTGGGCGCCGGCTATCAGCTCCGACAGAGCAAGATCGCGGTCGGGTCGGGCCAAATAGCCGGTCGCGGCTACATGCAGGGCACCCAGAGCCAACTTCGGTTCCTACCGGCCAGACACACCGACTTCATCTTCGCCGTACTCGCCGAGGAGTGGGGCTTCCTTGGCGTAGTCGGGGTGCTCCTGCTGTACGCGATGTACATCTTGAACGGGGCCCAGGTAGCCATCCGCGCTCGGGACCGAACAAGTGTGTTCCTGGTGGTCGGCCTCCTTGCCGCCTTCGGGTTCCACGTGCTCTACAACACCGCGATGGTCGTCGGGCTCCTGCCGATTACCGGGATTCCGTTGCCGTTTCTCTCGTACGGTGGATCGTTCACCTTGGCTAGCTTCATCTCGGTCGGCCTGATTCTCGGGGTCGACCTGCGGCGCTACGTCAACCGGTGAAGCTGCTCGTCGAGAGCGAACCGGACGGAGTTCGCATGGGAGTGCTCGACGGGGGGCGACTGGTCGAGTATCACGCCGAGAGATTGGAATCCTCGCGGGTGGGCGACATCTACTTGGGTCGGGTGCGCCGGTTGGCGCCGGCGATCGATGCCGTGTTCGTCGACATCGGGCTCAAACGCAACGCGTTCTTGCATGCGGCGGACTTCCGGCTCGCCGAGAACGAAACGCTCGAGGTCCATCAGCCGATCGTCGTGCAGGTCTACCGTGACGCGCTGCCGGGCAAGGGGGTGAGAGTGCGCCGCGGGGCGACCTTGCCGGGCCGCTACCTGGTCTTGGCGGCTCCCGGGTCGGGCGTGTCGGTCTCGACCCGAATCGAAGGTGAGAGCGAGCGCACCCGGCTCGCCGAGGCAGTGTCGGCCGGGGCGAGCGAGGAGGTCGGCTGGATCGTGCGGACCGCCGCCGAAGGGGTCGCGGCGGAGGTTCTCGAAGCCGACGCTGCCGACCTCTTGGAGACGTGGCAGGGGGTCGCCCGTGCCGCCGGCAGCACGCGGCCCGTTCGCCGGCTCCATCGTGATCTCCATCCTCTCGAGCGCTGGCTGAGGGATCACGCGACGCGCGAGATCGGGGAGATCTGGGTCGAAGACGCCGCCACTCTCGAACGGACGAGGGCGATCCTTGCCGCCATCGCTCCGTTCCTCGAGCCGAGGATTCGACTTCACGAGGGGGCCGAGCCGCTCTTCGAGCACTTCGGGGTCGAGAGGCAGGTCGAGGAGATCCTCGAGCCTCGGGTCAAGCTGCCGTCCGGCGGCTCGCTCGTCATCGAGTCGACGGAGGCGCTGGTCGCGATCGACATCAACTCGGGCGGTGATCTCGGCGCAGAGACGCTCGAGGAAACGGCCCTCGTGACGAATCTCGAAGCGGCGAGCGAGGTGGCTCGACAGATCCGCTTGAGGGATCTTGCCGGCATCCTCGTCGTCGACTTCATCGATCTTGCGGACGACTCAGACTGGGAACAGGTGATGTCCACGCTGGTGGCGGGGCTGGGACGGGACAAGGCCGCGACTCAGGTCGAGGGTCCGGTCGCGTTCGGCCTGGTCGCGATCACCCGCAAGCGCGGCCGCAACGACCTCTTGCAGCGGTCGACCGTGCCTTGCGACCAGTGCGGCGGCTCCGGTCGGGTCCGCGCAGCTCACGAGGTGCTGGCGGCGGCTCGGCGAGCGCTGCTCGCGAGCGAACGACGCCGACCAGGGCGCTCGTGGCTGCTCAAGCTCCCCTCCCGCACCCTCGGCAACGAGCGAGAAGACGAGCCGCAGCCGCTGGGCGACCTTCGCGCGAGTTTCGGGCGTCGACTCGAGCTCGAAGTGGATTCAAAGCTGGCCGCAGGCTCGTATGAGCTGGTCGAGGTCGCTCGATGAGCACGGTCGAATCGTTCGAGATCTCCGGCTGGCACGGCGAGTTCTTGACGACCCTGAAGCCGCGGGACCTCGAGGCCGCGGTCGCCCAGCTGGCCGACCCCGGCGGCGCCATCGAGACCATCCACTGGGGACGCAACTACCTCTACAGTCAGGAGCTTGCGACGGAATCGGGCTCAGTAGAGGTGGTTGTCAAGCAGTTCCGCAACCAGGGCTGGAGGGCCCGGCTGCGACGCCGTCTCGAAGGGAGCAAGGCGGAAAAGAGCTGGCGGGTCGCGCGTCACTTGATCGCCCACGGAGTGCGCACCGCCGAGCCGGTCATCCTGATCGAGTCGAACGACCCGGAAGGACCGTCACTGTTCGTCTCTCGCCGAGTGGTCGACGGGTTCGAGTCGCGTTACTTCTTTCGGGCGCTCAACAGCGGAGTCGCCCAGGATCGCTTCCCGCAGGTGGACGTCGACGAGCTGCTGGTGACCCTCGCCAAGACCCTACGCCGAATGCACGAAGCGAAGGTCTGGCATCGAGATGTCTCGGTCGGGAATCTGCTCGTGCGCTACGCCAATGGCGGTCAACCCGAGATCTTCATCCTCGATCTCAACCGTGCCCGCACCGGCAAGCGGCCGGGAGCGATCAAGCGCATCCGGGACCTGTGCCGGCTGCGGATCTTCGAGCCCGTCCACCAGCAGACTTTCCTGCGTGCCTATTGGGGTCGCGACCGAGAGGGCTACCGACTGAAACAGGCTCTCTACCGCCTTTACCACCGGGTCTTTCTCTGGCGCAACGAAGCGAAGAAGCGATTGCGATCCCCGTTCGCGGCCCTCGCGCCGCGGCGAGCGCACGCGCACATCCCGGAGGCTTCGACCGCGGCCGGGGTCCGCGACCGGATCGTCTGGGACCACCTCTCGGATCAACCGCACCAGCACGCCGGGCGCTGGCGTCGCCTCGGCGTCCGACTCGCCGACGGAGGCACGCACGCGCGTGAGTTGGCGGTCTGCGCGCGGTCGCTTCCGAGGATCGCGTGGCGTTACCGGCAGCTCCGTCGGGGCGGGCGTCCCACACCGGTGACGATGGACGGGATCGGCCTGGCGCTACGACCGTGGCCGACCGCTCCGGGGGAATTGCTGGCGGCCCTCGAGGTGCTCGGAGTGAGGAGGATCCTGCTCCGCTTGCACCCTTGGGCCGAAGGCCACGGCGAGGAGGAGGCGCTCGCCCGGGAGCTTCATGGGCGCGGCTACGACCTCGCCTTCGCGCTACCGCAGAACCGTGAGCTCGTCCGCGATACCGCACGTTGGCGTTCAGCCCTCGATGAGCTCGCCGAGAGATTCACCCCTTTCGGGCAGAGCTTCCAGGTGGGCCAGGCGGTCAACCGGAGCAAGTGGGGAATCTGGCGCTACGACGAGTACGAGCCGTTAGTGGCAGCCGCCAGGGAGGCTTTCTCGCCCTATCCGGACGTCGAGCTACTGGGCCCCGCCGTGATCGACTTCGAGCTCTATGCCACGGCCGCACTGCTCAACATGAAGTGGCGCCCCGGGCTCGTGCTCGACGGCGTGGCGAGCCTGCTCTACGTCGACCGCAGGGGCGCGCCGGAGAGCCGACAGCTCGGGCTCGACACGATCGGCAAGGTCACGCTGTTGAAGGCGATCGCCGAGACCGCGCGAAACGCCGCGAGCAAGAGCTGGATCACCGAGTTCAACTGGCCGCTGTTGGAAGGTCCTCACTCGCCCGCCGGGCGCAAGGTCGCCGTCGGCGAGGAGCAGCAGGCCGACTACCTGGTGCGCTACTACCTGCTGGCGCTGTGCACCGGCCTCGTCGACCGAGTCTACTGGTGGCAGTTGATCGCCCGCGGCTACGGGCTCGTCGCCGACGAGGTCGATGGAAAGCTTCGCCGCCGGCCGAGCTACGCGGCGCTGGCTGCCCTCACGGATCAGCTCGCCGGCGCTCGGTTCGAGAGGATCCTGCCGTCGCCGGCCGGGACATATCTCTACGAGTTCACGAGAGGCGACGGTGGGCGCCGCCTGGCCGGCTGGGCGGCGACCGGCGAGCGAGAGGCCGAGCTTCCGGCGATGCCGTCAGCTGTCTGGTCGCGCGACGGGGTCGAGCTGCCGGCGCCGACGAGTCCGAAGGTCGAACTGACGTCGTCGCCCCGCTATTTCCTCATCGACGGAGGCGCCGCAGTTCAGTCGAAATCGAAAGGGCTGGGCGGCGGGACGTCGTCCGGCTCGGAGGCCGCTCGTTTCATTGCCTCTCGAAACTTCTCCTCGAGCAGCCGGTCCTTGTCCTCCTGAGCGGCCACCTCGCGGGCGAAGAGCTTCTCCGCCTGGAGGCGGCTGGAGTCGAGCTCTTCCAGCAGCTCCTCGAACTCCTTGCCGCCCGCCGGCGCAGTGCGTATCGGGTCATGAGATAGAACTTCCCCGGTCGCGGCGTCGATCAGTAGACGGCTCTCGCAATCGGGACAGCGCACGGTGAGTCTTCGAGACTCGCTCACGGGTCCAATTGTGCCATGCCTTGGCATTGCTGGAGGAGTTTTGGTGCTCCTCGGAGCTCGGTTCGGCTTGACAGCTCTGGGAGCGTGGGTTACAAAGCCAGAGTCTCAGCAGCACAAACCGAGTGGAGGCTGCCCGATGCGAAGAGCTCTGACAAGTCTGTTCTTAGTGTTCGTCGTGCTCCTCGGATGCGGAGGCGAGACGGAGATCCAGATCGGCGCCGTCGTGCCTTTGACTGGCGACTACCAGCTCTACGGCCAGGCCATTCAGAAGGGGGTGGAGCTCGCCTTCGAGAAGCTGATCAGCGGCGGGACCGACGTCCAGTACTCGCTCTCGGTCGTCGATTCGGAGAGCAACCCGGACAAGGGAGCGGAGCTTCTTGAGCAGCTCTACCGTGATGGCGCCACGGCCGTCATCGGAGGTGTCACGACCCCAGAGGCGCTGAAGAGCGTTGCCATCGCCGACGAGTTCAACCGGGTGCTGCTGTCGCCATCGGCGTCGACGCCCGAGCTGACCGGCATCTCCAAGTACTTCTACCGGGTCTTCGTCTCGGATGCCCGCGAAGGAACGACGATGGCCAACTTCGCCACCCAGAAGCTGAAAGTGGCGACCGTCGTGATCCTCGCCAAGGAAGACGCCTACGCGCAAGGCAACCGTGAGGTTTTCGAAACCAACATCGTACGGCAGGGCAGCGAGGTGGTCGACAAGATCATATTCCCGGACGTTGGCGGCGACTTCAGCGGACTGGCCGACCGGGTGATGACGCTCGCCCCCGACGCCGTGTACCTGGCGGCCTACGCCGACGACATCGCCCAGCTCGTCCGGGAGCTGCGCACCCGCGAGTTCAAGGGCTACATCCTCTCGACGGCGGCCTTTGCGTCGCCAGAGATCATCGAGCAAGTGGGGCAGCCTGCGGAAGGCGTGTTCTTGACCCAAGCGGGGTTCGACACCAAGAGCGAAGAGCCGCATATCAAGGAGTTCGTCGACGCCTACCGGGAGAAGTATGGTCTGACACCGGATCTCTACGCGGCCCACGGCTACGACTCGGTAATGGTCCTGGCCGAGGCGATCAAGAACTCCGGAGGGGAGTACCCGAGCGAGCTCTGGAGCGGTCTGCGGGCGTTGCGGGACTTTCAAGGCGTCACCGGTACGCTTCAGTTCGACGAGCGCGGCGATGTCCAAAAGTTCCCTCGGGTCTTCGTGGTCAACGAGGGGCGGTTGGTCGACTACGAGAAGGAGGTCGAGGAGCGCCGGAAGGAGATCATGGAGCGCCTGCGCGCGCTCGAGCAGCGCCGGCGCTCCAACAATTAGGGGCCCTCGCCTGCGACTCGGTTGCCCGGCTTCGCCGGCCAATGAGCCCTGTTCTTCCTGGGGGCCGCCATCCGGCGACCCATGATCGAGCGCAGCCGGCAGATCCCACTAGACGCTGGGTGTCCAAGCCGAGCCTTGCGGTAGCATCTGAAGCCCCCTTCTTCTCGGAGACTCTCTATGGCTGACCCCGAAAGCGGCATCAACATCAAGATCGCGGACGAAGAGCTCAAAGGGCGCTACTCGAACCTCCTCCGGATCACCCACACTCGCGAAGAGTTCATTCTCGATTTCATCAACGTGGTGCCGCCGCAAGGTGCGGTCACCGCGCGGATCGTCACGAGCCCCGGACACCTCAAGCGAATCCTCCACGCCCTCGGCGACAACCTGAAGCGCTACGAGGATCGCTTCGGAGAGATCGTCGAGGCCGCCGAGCCGGAGGGGGGCACGCTCAACTGACCGGCGCTCGCGCTGCTCGACGAGGCCTGCTCTGGCTAGCTTGTCTGGCCGGCTGCTCGAGCCTCATGGCGGCCGCCGAACCGGAGACCGCCTCCGAGGAGCTTCTGGACTGGGCACAGGGTCCGGTTCGGTGGCTCTTGCTACCGAGCGACTGGCGCGAGCTCAAGAAGATCGAAGAGCCGAACGAGGCGCTCAACTTCGTCAATCGCTTCTGGAGGTTGCGCGACCCCGATCCATCGAGCGAGGAGAACGAGTTCCACGCCGCGTTTCTTAGGCGCGTTGAGGCCGCCGATCTCCTGTACACCGAGGGCGACGCTCGTGGCAGCCTCACTCCCCGGGGTCGCGCCCTGATCCTGCTCGGTCCGCCTCCCCGCATGCAACTCGCGACGGAAGATACTCTGGCATGGAAGCCGGGCCGGCGGTCGGGAGCTCGGTCTACCACTCGCGAGATTCGAGTCGAGATCTGGCGGTACGGGCCCGAGGATCTGCCGGACAAACTGATTCGTGTGCTGAGAGCCGCCGAGCTCGAGACCGCGGTCGAGATCAAGTTTCACCTGGGGCGGCGAGAGGTCAAGCTGGCGGCCGGCGAGAATACGCTGATTACGGTCGCCCGACTCGCTCTGGTTCAAGAGTGAGGCGCCGCCGACCTGTCGCGCTCGTAGATCACGGCGCCGCTTTTGATGACCGCCTCGACCGGGTGAATTCCGTAGTGGTAGGCAAGATGATCGAAGCTCGATGCTTCGAGCACGACGACGTCGGCCTGCTTGCCGATCTCGAGTGAGCCGTGCGTCTCACCCAGTTCGAGACTGCACGCGGCATTCAGGGTGGCAGCGGTCAGCGCTTGCTCGATCGTCATGTCGAGCTCGAGCACCGCGAGCCAGAAGATCAT
This sequence comes from Thermoanaerobaculia bacterium, assembly GCA_945787575.1. Taxonomy (GTDB): domain Bacteria; phylum Acidobacteriota; class Thermoanaerobaculia; order Multivoradales; family JAHEKO01; genus CALZKB01. Next base: position 20,469 of record CALZKB010000018.1, read on the forward strand.
CACCATCGACTCGGTGTGAGAGGAGCCGGGATTGCAGTCGGTCGCGAGGCTGACCGGGACGCCCGCCTCGATCAGCCGCCGCGCCGGGGCATAGGCGTCCTTCTTGAGAAAGAAGCTCGTTCCCGGTAGCAAACCCGCGATGACGCCGCTCGCCGCGAGTGCGTCGATTCCGGCGTCGGAGACCGCCATCAGATGGTCTGCGGTCAGCGCGCCGAGCTCGGCCGCCAGCTCGGCGCCGCCGGAGTCGACGAACTCATCGGCATGGAGTCGCGGTCGCAGGCCGTGTTCGACGCCGGCAAGCAGCACTCGGCGGGACTGTTCGACGGTAAAGACCCCCTGTTCGCAGAAGACGTCGCAATAGCTTGCCAGTCCTTCGGCCGCGACCGCCGGCACGATCTCTGAGCAGACGAGCTCGACGTAACCGTCGGTGTCGGGCCGATATTCGGGCGGAGTCTCGTGGGCCGCCAGCAGGGTCGGCACGACCTCGACGGGATGGCGGTCCGCCGCCCGCGCCAGCGCTCGCAGCTGCTTGAGCTCGTCCTCGACCGACAACCCGTAACCGCTCTTGCCCTCGACCGTAGTCGTACCCCACGCCAGCATGCGATCGAGCCGCCTGCGAGTGAGATCAGCAAGCTCGTCCTCGGTGGCGGCCCGCGTCGACGCCACGGTCGAGAGGATGCCGCCGCCCTCGGCGGCGATCTCCCGGTAGCTGCGGCCGGCCAGGCGCTGTGCGAATTCTGCTTCCCGAGTGCCGGCCCAGGGCAGATGGGTGTGGGGATCGACGAAACCGGGGACGAGGGTTCCGCCACCGGCGTCCCAGCGATCGACCGGAGGTCCGTCCCCCATCCGCGCTGCGAGTGCGACCTCCTCGGGGCTGCCGATAGCAACGATCCGACCGGAGCGGCAGAGGAGGTCGACGTCGTGCAGCCGCTCGATCTCGCCCTGCGCGGCTCCCGCCCGCGGCTGGCTGCCGGTCGGCGTCGCCAGCTCGGCGGCGTTAGTGATCCAGAGGTCGCTCACGGCTCTATTCTGCCTTCCCCTGCGGCGTCAACCCCAGCCGCGTGCGAGCGAGGGCCCGCACCTCGGCCTCGAGGCTTGCGCGAAGCTCACGCCAGTCGACCCGCTCGAGCAAACGAGGCAGCGGCTCGCCGTCGGTGAGAGAGAAGTCGGCGAGGCCCTTGAGAGCCTGCAGGGGGAAGTCATGGACATGCCCGAACTTGTCAGGCGAGCGCTCCAACACCTCGACTAGGGGAAGGTGTCGAGTCACGAGGAAGAAATCGACGAAATCGCGTTTGGTCCCTCGGCTGATGATCGCCCCGAGCTTCATGAGGGCGAGGTCGATGGCGGAGGCAAGCGGCACGCCGGCGATCACCTCCTCGGGGTCGATGAGCGGATACGGGTAATAGAAGAACTTCAGCGCCGTGCCATCGCCGCCGCGAGCGAATAGCATCCCGTCCCGGGCGGTCTCGACCCCAATCTTGGAATCGAGATCGAGGAGCTCCTGCAGGAGGGCTCGTCGATCGGACGGCAGCAGCCGATTGCCCGCAGTCATGAAGTCGAGGTTACGCACCGGGCGGTGGCCGAGGTAGAGGGCGAGCCCGGCCGAACCGGCGAGGTACATGTCGGCGATCGCGGTCAGCTCGGCGAGGGCCGCCAGCCAGCGTCGCGACTCGGGCGCGAGCGCATCGACGTGCTCGGGGATCAGAGAGGCCAGAGCTCGTCTCCGCGATCGACCCAAGCTGGGTCGAGACCGAACACCAGCCGCCACAGAGCGAGGCTGCGGCGAGACAGCTGACGCCGACCGCGCTCGCGAATCCATCGGCGCAGCCGCTCGGAACCGAGGGTCGCCACGCACTCTTCGAGCTCTTCGAGATCGCCGTCCTCGAGCAGGACGGCCAGTCGCCAGTCGGTGTTGGCCGGATCGCTCGCGGCGCTCGGAGGGTAGTGGATGGCGTGGCGATCGGAGTTCATCGAAGCCACATCTGGATGCTCTGGAGGATGATGAGAACCGCGATTGGAGAAAGGTCGAGGCCGCCCAAGACTCGCGGCGGGATGAGCTTGCGGAACGGCGCGAGCAGCGGTTCGGTGATGCGGTGGAGCAGCACGAGGGCCGGGTGAGAGGGGCGCGGCTGCACCCAGGAGAGCAGAGCGCGAGCGATGACCAGCCAGGAAAAGACGGTGAGGAGGAGACTCAGCATCTCGGAAGGTGATGACATTCAGTGCTCCCTCTGCGGTCGTGGTCCGAACAGATCGGTACCGATCCGCACGTGCGTGGCGCCCTCGGCGATCGCGATCTCGAAGTCATGACTCATCCCCATCGACAGGCAGCCGAGCCAGCAGCGCGACGCGCGGGCAGCGACGGCCGCTTCGAGCTCGCGCAGCTCGGCAAACCACGGGCGAGAGTCTTCCGGCGAGTCGCCAAACGGAGGAATCGCCATCAGGCCGATCAGGTCGAGCGCCTCGAGGTCGCGTAGCTCGCCGAGCGCGTCCGCGACGACGGCGGGCGCGAAGCCGTGCTTGGTGCTCTCGAGGCCCAGATTCACCTCGAGCAGGCCACGACGTCGAACTCCGCGCTCGACCGCGACCCGATCGATGGCTCGAGCGATCTTCAGGCGGTCGATCGAGTGGATGGTCGAGAACATCTCGACCGCCTTGCGCACCTTATTGGATTGAAGCGGTCCGATGAGATGCCAGTCGATTTCGGGTGGCAGCTCGGCTGCTTTGGCCAGGCCCTCCTGCACAAGGTTCTCGCCGAAGACGCGCAGGCCGGCGTCGAACGCCGCCCGGAGCCGATCGACTCCGTGGACCTTGCTCGCCCCGATGAGCGTGACGTCGGAGCGATCGCGGCCAGCCTTCTCGCAGGCTGCGCCGATTCGCGCTTCGATGGCGTCGAGCCGGTTGGCGATGTCGACGGAGCTTGCCATCTCTCGAGCTTACCGAGAGCCCGGCGTTGCCGGGCATTGGAGGAGAGGTTTCAGTCTTCGTTTTCGGAGTAGAAGAGGATGCGTTTGCAGCTGTCGCACAAGACCACCGAGCCGTGGTTGCGCACCTCGACGATCGCCTGCGGTAGAACCCGGTAGTTGCACCGGCTGCAATGCCAGATCCGGGGCCCCTTGCCGGGTCGCTGTACGAGCTGGATGCGAGCCAGGGCGGCACCGTCGAAACGGGCGAAGCTCGCTTCGAACTGTCTCAGGTCAGGCGGAGGCAGCTGCTCCTTCAGCGCTTCGATGCGCCGCCGAAGCTCCTCCGCCTTCTCTGCGACGTCAGGCTTCTGCGCCTCCCACTTGCCGAGCTCTTCGTTGTAGCGCGACTCGAGCTCGGCGAAGGCCTGACGCTCCTCCTCGAGGTGCGCGCTCTCGGTCTCGTGGCGCTCCAACGCCTCGAGTCCCTGCTCCTCGAATCCCTGAATCCCCTGCTTGACGACGTCGATCTCTTGAAGGAGCGCACTGTACTCGCGCTGGTTGCGAACCCGGCCAATCTGCTCCTGATAATGCTCGAGCTTCTCTCGAGTATCGGCCGCCTCTGCTTCGGCGGCTCGTCGATCAGCCGCGGCCTGCTCGATGGCGGCCTCGATCGTTTCGATCGCTTCCTTGCGTTCGGAGTACTCCGTGTGCAGCTCCTTCATCCAATCCGGAATGCCTCCGAGGAGCTCTTCGGCCGCCTTCAGCTCATCGTACGCCGTTTGAAGCCCGACAATGGTGTCAATGGTCGTGGTAACTGAACTGGCCGACATCGCCTCTCCTATGTGGGTCCACCTGGATTCGAACCAGGGACCTGCCGGTTATGAGCCGGATGCTCTAACCGCTGAGCTATGGACCCGTGTTCCGCGGGTTAGCCCGGAGCCACCCCGCCCAAGAAAGCACCGGCAACGCTTACGCGCAGCCTCGAAGCCCCAAAAAGGGTAGAGGAGTATACCCCGTCCCGTCAGCCGTTGTGAGCACGATCCTCGGTTCCATCCTCGAAGGTCCTAACTCCCGTAGAGCTGATCGTAGCTGTCCTGGAGAGTCAGTATTCGCTTCACATAGGTCGTCGTTTCCGACAGCGCGAGACCTTCGATGAAGCGGTCGACGGAGCTGCCGGGGTCGGCCTCGCGCCACCAGCGGCGGATCCGGAAGGGGCCTCCGTTGTAGCCGGCGAGGGCCAGTTGGACGTCGCCGTCGAACATCGCCAGCACCTGCGAAAAATACTGAGTTCCCAATTGCACGCTATAAGCGGGCTGACTCAGTCGACCTCGCGAGTACGGTAGACGAAGGCGCCTTGCCAGCTCCTGGCCGGTCGCCGGCATGAGCTGCATCAAGCCTCGCGCTCCGGAGCGGCTGATCGCGTTCGCGTCAAAGGCGCTCTCCTGACGGATGATCGCGAAGATGAGGTGGCGATCGAGCTCGCGCTTCTCGGCCCACTCGCCGATGACATCGGAGTAGTCGAGTGGATAGTAGAGCTGGCGAACCGAACGCGGGATCGCAGTTTGGCCAGGCCTGCCGAGGCGCCGGAAGGCTTGCCAGATCGCCTGGATGCTCTCGCGCCGTCGGCCTTGTCGAGCGAGGATGAGCGCCTCGAGTCCATCGACCGCGCGTGGCTCCGTTCCCGACCGGAGTAGGTCGAGCTCGTTCGCCGCGAGGTCATCGAGGCCGAGCTCGCTCAGCAGTGCCGCCCGCGCGAGCCGCGGCGAGGACGGCCACTCTTCCGATTCGGGCAAGGATCGATTCCGACGCGGCTCGATACCGAGGCGTCGAGCGGCGTGCAGCGAGTAGAAATCCAGGGTGTCGGACGCCAGCACGTCCCGCAGCAGCCGGTGGCTCCGCTCGGGGTCGTCGAGCATTCCGTGGGCGATGGCCGACCAGTAGAGTGCCTGGCGGGCGGTGCTGACCTCCGGGTAGAGGTCTTGCAGCTCGCGCCAGATGCCGATCGCGACCGTGGCGTCTTCCCGCACGAAGCTGCGCCAGCCGAGCTTCCAAAGGTCTTGATAGCCCGTGATGTCCTCGGAATCCTCGGTTCGCAATCGCTTCAGGATGCCGACGGCGACATCGAAGTTCGACTCGATGTCGGCCAGTGCGTAGAGCTTGCGTAGTGCCGGCGCACGAGCTTCGGGATCTCCCCGCAGAGCGACTTGCCACAGATCCCGCCATGCGGAATCGCGCCAGAGCCGGCGTACCGGCGAATCTGCGTTGACTCGACCTCGACGGACCGTGGCCGCCTCGATCGCAGCCGCCGCGCGGAGCTCCCAAAGCTCGGTCAACCGGTCGTGCGGGGTCGTCCGCCGTTGTTCCAAGGCCTCTAGAGCCGCCGCCCCGCGCCGGACGGCAGTGAGCGCCTCGGCCCGCACCAAGGTCCAGTCGAGGTCTCGCTCGGCGAGCGGGACGGCGTCCAGAGCCGAGAGAGCTCCTTCGCCGAGGTCTCCGACCAGCAGCTGGCGTGCTCGTCGGACGAGCTGAGGCGCGGTGAGGACTTCGGTCCAGGGCACCTCACCGTCTCTCCGGCGGAAGAGCTCCACCGCCCCGAGCTCAGCGGCGATGAGAGGATGCTCTTCCAGTAGGTGCCGCGCCGTCTCCCGCTGCAAGTCGATCAGCTCGCGCTCGTCGGCGATCTCCCATTGCAGGACATCGAGCCTCGGCGCGAGGTCGTCGTGCAGCTGGAGCTGGCGAGCGGCGTCGATACCTCTCAGGGCGCCGAGCCAGTCTCCCTGGAGGCGCAAGATCTCCAGGTGCCGCCCGTAGGCTGTCGCGTAGAGGGGGGAATCCGAATGGGCTGAGAGTGTTCTTGCGGTCGCGTCGAGTGCGCCCGCCAGCTCTCCCTGTTCGAGGAGGGCTTCGCCGAGCGCGTGAAGTCGCCAGTCTTCCAGCAGCAAGGTCGGGTCGCGTCCGGTGGCCAGCAACGGGGCGGCCCGCGCGGCCTCGCCACCGGCGTGCTCGTAGATTCCGAGGAGAAGCTGGCGTTGGGGGTCGCCCACCCCGTCGTTCAGCAGCTTCCGAACCGAGGGGAGATCGCGGATCCGAAAGGCGTCGATGACGGGCGCCAGCCGCCGCAGAGGCCAGCCGTCTCCGGCGGCCGCAGGAAGTGCCGGACCGGTGGCGGCGACTCGAGCCGCGGGCTCTGAAGGCGTGACGGCGAAAACGGACAGCAGGGCGGCGGCGGCGATCGCGATCCGCCGTCGTCTACGACGAACCCGAGTGCGTGTGGCCACGACCTCGCTCTCTCACCAGGCCGTGGGGCGGTTCAAGCGCCGAGGGCCGCTGGATCCCCACCAGCCAAGATCCGGACGAGCTCGTCTTGGAAGTAGTCCGTGGCGGCCCGTACTTCCTCGTCGATGCGCTCATCGTAAATGCGCTGGGAGCGCTCGATGTCCTCCCGCAGGCTTTCATAGAGGTTCTGACTCTCCCGAGCTTCACGGACCTTCTCTTCGTTGTAGAGCTTGATCTCGGTGACGAGTAGCCGAGCAAGTCGTTGAGCCTCTTCGTGCCGGGAGTCTTCGGGCGACGCCTCGTGGACGCCGAAGGCCCAACCGGGGCCCTCGAGGTCGGGGGGAGGAGCTATTTCCGCCGGCTCGATCACTCGGGCCGAGGAGACGTCGAGTGACGCCGGGTCGGGCACCTCGGTCGAAATCGACGAAATCTCCGGAGTGGAGGATGCGGAGTCGACCGCCGAGGGCGCCTCGTCGAGGTTTCCGATCTCAGCGTTCACGACCTGTTCGAAATCGTCGGTTCCCTCTTCGAGATCCGGGACGTCGACCTTCGGGAGGCCCTCGACCGCCGTGTCGAGAGTCTCCGGCCTGACCTCTTGGTGGATCGCGACGAAGTCCGCCTCTTGGGTCTCCGCCGTTTCGGCCTCGACCTCCTGGATCCGACCGGCGACCTCGTCGACGGCCTCTTCCATCTCGACGTCGACGGCCACCACCGGCTCATCGGCACTCGGCATGCGGGCGGGAAGAGTCTCGAGCGCCAGCGACGCGACTCGGGTCAGGAGTCGCAAAGCCGGCCGATCCGGAGAATCGCCGTCCGCATAGAGAGCACCGGCCACATGGCTTCGCAGGGTGAACGGAACCAGGACACCGGCTTTGGCGTGGCGGGCCCCCAGGGCGGCGCTCACGTCTCGGCAGGCGTCGCCGTCGAGATCCACGGCCGCGCCGTTCGAGATCAACGCATCCCAGGGCCCGCCCGCGAGGGCGAGCCCGGTCACCGCGTCGGCGTCGTCACCGAAACCGTAAGCGGCCCAGCCGGTCAGCGCGTTGTCGTCGCGGACGAGGAACAGCGCCCGCTCGGTGAAGCGGCCGGCTTCCTGCAGCAACTTGGCCAGCAATTCGGTCTGGCTCGAGGTGCTGTCGAGGGCGCGAGCCGCCAGCTCCAGCTCCTCGAGGCGATCCTTGCCGCCGGGCGCCGGCGCTTCGACATCGGCGGTCGGAGCGTGCTCGCCGAGTATCTCGGTCCTCAAGCTATCGATGGCATCGGTGATGGCTCGGGCTACGACCGGATCGAGATCGGGGCTGGGCTCGAAGCTTGGCATAGGGTGATCTCCGCGGAATATCGGAAGACATTCCGAGGCGCCGATTATTTGCCAGCACCCCGAGTGTGTCAAGGAAGTAGGGGCCGAAAACCATTGTAGCAAAGGGGTTTATGGCCGGTGCGGCGCGCCTTCGAGACGGCCGATTCGGCTTGTCGCGATCGGGGCGCTGTGGTACCTTGGCACCCCTCGGGCTTCGTCGATTATTCCTAGGAGGCGACACGATGGGACACAGGCATAGGTACTTCTCGGCCTTCGCAGCAGCATGGGCCCTCGTTTGGGTGTTGACGGCTTGCGCGGGAGGCACCAAGGAAGATCCGCTCGACGCCGACTGGGCGGCTCTGCAGGAAGAGAAGGCGGCACTCGACTCCAAACGACACGAGCTAGCCGATCTGATGGCCAGCGCGACGGCCGCTGAGGCAGCGGAGAGTCAAGCCGGCGAGGAAGGTGTCGAGGCGGTCGATGACGGCGCCGTCGACATCGACGCTCTCAAGGCGGAGATCGCCGCTTCAGCCGAGGAATTCAATACCAAGTTGGTCGATTTCTTGAACGCCGATCCGATGATCGAAGGCGAGCCGATCAGCGAACGTCAAAGGGCGGCTATCCGCCTCAAGAGCTCCGAGGACATGGTCCTCGCGAAGGAATGGATCAACGAGGGCGGTGACTACAAGCGCGCGATCGACATCTACAACCAGGCGCTGATTCTCGATCCGGACAACGCGGAGCTCGGAGCCGCCAAGGCCGCGGCCGAAGCGGCTCGGTACATGAGCGAAGAGCGATTTGCGGCGGCCAAGAAGGGGATGACCGAGGCCGAGATCAAGTCGATTCTCGGTACTCCGCTGCACTACAATGTCCGCACCTACGAGGACAAGGGCGTCACCGCCTGGTTCTATCCGACCTCCGAGGACGGTGGGGCCGCAGCCGTCTGGTTCCGGCCGGATGATGACGGCACGCCGCAGGTCTACCAGGTCAAGTACGAGGCGGTCTCCGGCAAGGAAGAGGCTTGACTTGGCTCCGGCGGGTGGGGACAATACGCCTCCTAGCTGAAGTCGGTGAGGCTTACGGCGACACGAGAGTGAGGTGATAGTTCCGTGCCGGTAGTGTTCATACGCGAAGAAGAGAGTTTCGAGGGCGCCCTTCGCCGTTTCAAGCGCAAGTGCGAGAAGTCGGGGATCCTGACGGAGCTCAAGAAGCGTCAGTACTACGAGAAGCCGTCGATCAAGCGCAAGCGCAAGGCGGCGCAGGCTCGCAAGAAGATGATGCGCAAGCTCCAGGAAGAGCGGCGCATGGGTCTCGCCTGAGCGGGAGCCCCGACAGCGTGCGGTAGTCATGGCGGAGGCTGCGGCCTCCGTTTTTCTTTTTAGGGGCGAAGAGAAGAGACGAGGGGCGAGGCTATACTGCGGACGGCTCGGGCTGCCGGTCTCGCGGGCACCCTCATCCAACGGGCTGGCAGACATGTACGACTACGTGATCATCGGAGCCGGTTCGGCGGGCTGCGTGCTCGCGAACCGGCTCTCGGCCGATCCGGCCGTCGAGGTCCTGCTGCTCGAGGCGGGGGGGCGGG
>CALZKB010000019.1 GCA_945787575.1 Thermoanaerobaculia bacterium
AGCCCGAAGAAGAGGTGCCACCCTTTTCTCGAGGCCCCTAAGAAGAGGTGCCACGCTTTTCTCGAGGCAGCTGATCGGCCTTCAGCTCCTCGCTCTTGAGGGGGAGTTAACTCCGCAGAAGCCGTTTTTGCTGGCGCCCAAGCCTCGAGGAAGCGCATCATCGCTAGCTCGATGACTCGAGCGGACGCACCTGTGCCTGCCGATTGGCAGTGAGAGCTGCCGCGGAGCTAGGTCGGGATGAACCGTGACGAAGGAAAGAAGAGAGGCTGCGCTCGGGCAATTGCGGCCACTGCAGAGGCATGAGGCGAAGCCCCATCAACAAGCGTGGCTACTTGTCGCGTTTTCTCGAAACGGCGAGGCCCTCAAGCGGTGCCACCCGTTTCCCCCTCAAGCGGTGCCTCAAGCGGTGCTGCGTCAAGCGGTGCCACCCGTTTCCCGACTGGAGCGGTCGGGTAGCTGGTCTGCGGCGGTGACCTGCGGACCAGGACGGTGAGCTGCGGGCTATTTGGGTTGAGCCGGTTCTGTTGAGCCCGGAAGTAATGAATCTTGGCCTGGAGCAAGGCCCCTTGACTCCTGAGGCAGGCCTTCAGACACACTTCTCCCAGGGACTTCTTTGCTCGGTCTCAGAAGCTTCGTTGGCTCAGGTGGGGTGCGGCACGAAGCGTGACGAAGGCAGAAACGCTCCACAGGGAAACTGTGCGTTCCTTCCTTCGAACATCCGCTGGGCAGCTTCGCGATAGCCGTAGAAGAACCTCAAGTACGCGTACTCGAGCCTCCTTCGGACGTAGCCGTGGTGGGCATGAAAGCGAGGAGCGGAAGAGTGGTTCGACCGTCGCGGCTTGCTGTGCGGATCCTGGGCAAGAACGGCCTTGGCGCCCATGGCCTGGTCGTGAGCGTCAGCCCGCGCTTCGCGGGTTTCCGTCTCAATCTCGCGCAAGAGAGCGCGTAGGCGGGAGCTCGCCTGGTGCTCCGGAAGGTCCTGCCAACTCGGGATCGGCGTGAGTTCGAGCTCGATGCTCTCGGCGAAGCGCATCTTGGGGACGTCTTCTCCCCTGCGTCGCGCCTTGTACTCGGCGCTGCGGTGGAACCAGAGGCCTTGGAGTCTGTTGTTCTTGGCTTTGGCTGAGGTCGCTCCGGGCCAGCTTCTTGGGGAGTCGACCAGACCTTCCTTGCAGCCCTGGGAGTAGAGATAGTGGAGGCGCCTGAGCTCGGCCTCGGGTTCGTTGCTCACAACGATCGCTCGGTAGCGCCTTCCCCAGAACTTCTCTCGCCAATCATAGAGCCGTCCGGCTTCCTTGGCGATGTTCGAGTTGACGCAGTTCATGAAGCGGGCGAGTTGCCAGGCGTCTTCGGGTTGGAGGAGCAAATGGCAGTGATTCGAAAGGTAGATCAAGGCGCAAACCGTCATGCCGTAGCGTTTCTGAGCCTTGGCCAGGACCCCGATTATGATTGGGTTGAGGTCGCGGTGGGGTTTGAGGAGAAAGCGCGTGGAGGGTTCTGCAGGTGACTTCGACCAGCGAGTTGGGTGGGATGAAGCGGAGATCTCGGCCCATGCCCCTCTAAGACGGAAGAGGGAAGGAGGATCTTTCGCGAAACGGGTGGCACCATTTCTGGGGGGATCTTTCGCGAAACGGGTGGCACCATTTCTGGGGTGACGATGAGAAGCCCCAGGTCGGCGGCTCCCGCTGGGAGTCCACCCGCAGGTCGGCCTGCCAGACTACTTCTCCGGTCTCCGGCTCGAGCCGGTGCAGGAACCCTTCGGCGCCATCTTGCGAGAAAAGGGTGGCACCTTCTCTCGGCCTCCATCCGGTCGTTGCCGAGAGCCTAAGAGCCCACAGGCTCTCGCTTCTGTGGGATACGCCACATCCGCAACCCGTAACTCACACCGCGAGTTTCCAAGCCGTAACTCCGAGCAGGAGGGAGGCCTCTATCCGGTCTGCGCTCCCCGAGGCTCGACCTACGCCAATGCCAGGAAGAGCGCCGGCAGGGAGGAGACGAACGCCGCCGTCTCGAGTATCGCAACGGCAAGGTAGCGCAAACGCCTCGGTCAGGGAAATGTCTTTGCCGCTAAGATACGGAGCTTCGGCACCAATTCCCTTGACGAGGAGACGGCTCAATGGGAGAAGCTCAACCAGAAGTCGATGGCGCAGCAACCTACGAGAAGGTCCTGGGCAAACCGTTTTCGCGGCGGCCGGAATCCGATAGGAGCCGCCGCCACCAAGGAGGAGATGCCATGACGCTGCCAGCCGTTCTTCGCGCCCGAGCTGCGTTCACCATCCTTGCTTCGCTCCTGCTGATCTTTCCGGTGGTGGTCGCGGCGCAGTCGACGCAAGAGGTCACGCCCGACTTTTCCAAGTGGTATTCCGGCGACGTTCACGTTCACGCCGCGGGCGACGCAGCGCTCGACGCAAACCGTCGTTGCAGGGAATTCGGAGGCATCATTCAGCAGAGTCCGGAGGAATGCGCCGAGAAGGTGGTCGAGCTGCATTACTCCCGCGCCGAGGCCAACGGCGTCGACTGGCTGATCTTCACCGAGCACGGCGCATGGCTCGGCTTCGACGAGGGCCGTTACGACCACGACCAGGCTCAGGACGCCTACAGCCTTCTGGAGGCCGAGATGCGCCGCGTGGCTCGCGAGAAGGGCGTCATCCCCGCGCTCATCGGCCAGGAGGTCGGCACCGCGGCGCCCTTCCCCTGCACGCCGAGTCGAGGACACTTCGGGGTCTACACCCAAGCCAGCCTGATTGCGCAGGGCATCACCGACTGCAACGAGGTGCGCTACCTCCGCCAGATCGAGCGCGCCGACGGCTACGGCGCGATCAACCACCCGCACATCGGAAGCACCTGGAGCTGTTGGTACACCGACGACGACATCCTCGGACCCGAGAACTGCGAAGAGGGAGCCGTCGATTTCGCCAAGGGGCTGATCGACGTCGTCGGCTTAACCGGTCACGACCGGGTCTTCGCCGGTATCGAGGTGGTCACCAGCAACGAGCTACCGTCCGAAGAGACGCTCGATCAGTGGGATCGGATCCTCCAGGACGGCTACCGCATCGGCGCCACCGGCGGGGCCGACTCCCACACCGTCAACAAGGGGGCGCGGCTGGACATCCTGCTCGGCGGCGGCAACGGCAACCACGGCAAGGTCGGCATCCACGCCCGAACCTACGCCTACGTCGACGGCTCGATCAGGCCGGGACCCGACTTCGAGCCGAGGGCCTCCAACCACCCGATCAGAATCGCGATCAAGAACTCCCGCACGGTCGCCTCCAACGGGCCGCTCTACCTCCCCCAGGTCAACGGCAACTTCCCCGACGACGGCAGCGTCTTCGGGCCCGACCCGAGCTTCGAGGGTGACTCTGTCACGGTCCGCATCGACTGGCCGGAAGGCACTTTCCGCGTCCTCCGCGAGGGGGCGGACCTCGCCAACCCCGAGCCGGCGGACCGGCTGGATTTCACCAACCGTCCGCAGGAGCTGCGGGTGGTTGTCGGCCACGTCAGCGAAACGGCGCCCTGCGCCGGAGCGCCTCGCGAGCCTTGTCCGGGCGAGACCGTGGTCGCCGACTACTCGACGACCAACGACGACATCGGCAACGGATTCGCGCGCATCGAGGTGCCGATCGATCCGAGCTGGGATCGCATCTACGTCCGCACCGAGGGGTTGCAGGGCAACCTCGGCCCCCAGGGCAACCTCTACATAACCGGCGCCTACTCGAGCCCCATCTACCTCGAGCGCGGTGAGTTGTCGAGCGGACTGCCGTCCGACCCCAACTGCACTGTGAACATCCTTGCTCGCAACGACGACGGCTCCACGCCGGAGCTGCCGCTCCCGTTCCCGGTGAACTTCTTCGGCGCGGTGAAGACCTCTATCTTCGTCAACAACAACGGCAACGTGACCTTCGACTCGCGCCTCGGTACCTACACGCCCTTCGAGATCACCTCCGACACGCCGCCGATCATCGCCCCCTTCTTCGCCGACGTCGACACCAGAAACCCGGCATCGGGCGTCGTCACCTTCGGCACCACCCAGTTCGAAGGCCGTGACGCCTTCTGCGTCTACTGGGATGACGTCGGCTATTTCTGGCAGAGTGTCGACAAGCTCGACACCTTCCGGCTCTATCTCGTCGACCGATCCGATCTCGAGGTCGGCGACTTCGACATCATCTTCGACTACAAGCAGCTGCAGTGGGAGACCGGCGACGCCAGTGGCGGCAGCGGAGGCCTCGGCGGCACCTCGGCGGGAGCCGGCTTTTCGAGCGGCACCGGCGATCCGAACGGCTTCATCCAGCTCCCCGGTTCGCTGGTCAACGGCGCCTTGCTGGACGGCGGCCCCAACTCCCTGACCGCCGGCTCGCGCGACAGCGGCGGGCAGCCGGGCGTCTGGCGCTTCCCGGTACGCAGCGGGGCGGCCAGCGGCATCTATGCCTTCGGTGGGACCGTGGTACGTGGCACTTCCGGGGGACCTCCGGTAGCGTTCGCGGTGCTCGAGGTTTGCCCGACCGGAAGCGGCAGCTGCACCCTGGCGCTCGCCAACAGCGACGGAGGCTTCACGGCCAGCGGCCTCGCCGCCGGCAGTTACACGGTGCGGGCGTTCCCACCCGCCGGCAGTTCAGGGCTGGCCGTCGGTAGCGCCGACAGTGGTTTCGTCGGCCCGGCGCCGACACCTCCGGTCGAGGTCGTGATGCCCGAGGTCACCTCGCCACCGCCGGGTACGACGATCTCGCCGTCGCGCAACGGCTCCGGAGGCGCTCCCTCGGTGCTGATCGGCCAGCCGCTACAGTTGCGGACAACGGCGTGCATCGGCGCAACGGTGACTGTCACGGTCTTCCGCGCGGGCAGCAGCGTCTTCGGCCCGGCGCCGATGATCCCGACCTCGCCCGGGAACTTCATCCTCGACCTTCCACCGTTCACGTCGAGCGGCACGGCAACGGTCGACTTCGTCGTGGAATGTCCCGATGGCTCGGTCACCGGCTTCGAGATGACCGTCTACATCGATCCGAGCGGGCGGGTGATCGACACCGCCGGCGCCCCCATTCCGCTGGCCGAGGTCGTGGTGCTGCGCTCCGATTCGGAGAGCGGCCCCTTTGAGGCGATCCCGGACGGCTCGGCGCTGATGTCGCCCTCCAACCGCGTGAACCCGGACGCCACCAACGTCGACGGACGTTTCGGATGGGACGTCATCGCCGGCTTCTACAAAGTGCGCGCCAGCAAATTCGGCTGCCGGTCGCCGCTTGATCCGTCGATTCCGTTCGTCGAGACGGAAGTGCTACCCGTGCCGCCACCTGCTCTCGGCCTCGAGCTGGTGCTCGACTGTGCGCTGCCGAGCGACGGCGAGCTCGAGATCTTGGCCGGGGTGCCCAACCTCGGTCAGCTTGACAACCCGCTCGCCTTCGCGACCTTCGGGATCAGCTGCGACGTCGGCGGCTCGCCGGTCGACTTCGGCACCGTCACCGTGGAGCTCAACCAGTCGGAGGTCGTGACCGGGCTGCCGGTCGGTGCGCCTTGCACCACCTCGGTGCTCGACGTGTCGGAAGGCTGGACGTTCTACACCGACGCGTCCACCGTCACCACCATCCGTCCGCACGACACAACGCTGACCGAGTTCGGCTTTGTCGAGGGGCAGTTGACCGCGAGCCTCTTCCTCTCGCTGGTGCCGGCCGAAGGCTCCACCGCCACCGGCGGATCGGCGTTGTTGACCGTCGCGTGCGACTCGGGAGCCTTCGTCTCCCAGACGGTCGTCTTCGACCAGTCGGTCGAGCTCTCCGGTCTTGCCGTCGGCGATCGGTGCGACGTCTCGGTCACCGACACCGTCGGGCTCGCCGTCGAGCCGCCGATGAGAGAGGTTCGAGTCCTGCCCTACGACGCCAACGTCGCCTGGTTCCGCGCCGACCTGCCGGTCGACGATCCGTGTGATGACGACGACGATTCGGACTCAGACTCGGACTCAGACTCAGACTCGGACTCGGACTCGGACTCGGATTCGGAGTCGGATTCCGACTCGGACTCGGACGACGGCTGCCCCGGCGACGATGACGACGACTCGGACAGTGACTCTGAGGGCGACTCGGACGACGACGACGAGGATTCCGATGGGGACTGACGGCCACCCTTTTCGCAGAACAGGTGGGAACTGCGCCGCACCGAGAACAGGTGCCGAGAACAGGTGCCACCCTTTTCGCAGATCGGCTGAACCTGAGGAGTCTCTCCGCGCGGGAGTGGGCTAGCGGGCTGTCAGCCTGACCTAGCGCGACGTTGCGTTGGACCCAGAACGCACTGTTCAAGCGCTTCTGCCCGCTTTCGGTGCTCGAATGGTCCGACTCGAATCTGCTGGTGAGAGGTGCGCTGGTGAGAAATGGCAGCCTTTTGTTAACCGGCCGCTCGAGGGCGAGGCGACCTATTGAGTCAAGAAGTCGAAGATGTTCCCCAACATCTTGGTGTCCGCCTGGAACATCTCGGTGTAGCGACAGCGCCGGCAGATGATGGTGGTGAAGCGCCGGCCCTGGACGTCGAAGATCTTGCTCCAGAATCCGCCGGCAGCTCGAATCTCGCCGGTCTCGTGTTCGGGGTGTCCGCACTTGGGGCATCGATAGGACTGAGGAATTGTCATCGTCACCTCCGTAGCTGATACGGCTGCGCCGTGCGGTTCATTTCATGGTGTGTGGGTTGTGGCGCGCTAGACTCGATCGACCTTCTCAAGGAGATGGCGATGAGCAATCTGGCGTTGCGCTTCATTCGCTGGGGCACCGGCCTTCTGGTGATCGGGCTCCTAACCGGGTACGGGCCGTTGGGGCAGTATCTACAGGGAGGAGCGAACCCCTCCTGTCCCGCGGCACCCGTTCACGGTCACGCGATTCTGCTGGGCTGGGTCGGGATGACGATCTTCGGCTTGGTCCACCGAGCAATTGCAGATTGGCCGAGCGGCGGAGCTCCTTCCCTAGCCGTCGTCAAGGCACACTTCTACTTCTCGGTGATGGGCATGCTCGGTGCATGGGCGAACGGCACCTTCGGCTACGCCGCTTGAGCTTGTGGGTTGGGATCAGCGGCATTTTCTTGTCCCTCTACGCCGCAGGGTGTTTGCTTTGCGTGGGTCGTCTTTCGGTCGACGGCGTACTCACCCGAGTAGGGAGGACGATCTTGCTATTCCTTGCTATTCCTGTGAGGCCTCGAGTCGGTGAGGCCTCGAGTTGGGGGAGGTATCAAGGACCTGTTCTCTTGGGGTGGTTTCGCTGGAAGGACGACTGCGGTACCCTAAAGTCCAGCTGCGACGGGGGGAGCGGCCGTCCGGGGTGCTGGTTCCATGAGCCATGGGACTGGCTTGAGGCTCGCAAGCCGTTGACCTGATTTGAGGAGGCCCCCTTCATGAACGCACGCCCGATCTTTGTTTGCCTTCTGGCTCTTATCGCCTTCGGTCTGCCTTGGGGCGACTTGGAGGCGGAATCCCGAGGCGTCGAACGCCTGGCCAAGGAGAACCGGGACGCGGGCAAGGAGGTCGACGCCCAGGGTCGCGTAATCCGAACCTCGGACGGCGAAAAGGTGAGCTTTCCACAGCGGGCCGCGAACCTGGCTTCACCGTTTCAGGCTCGACCCATTCAGGAGTCAGGGCAGGCGTCGCCGCCGGCGCGCAGTAGTGAGGGCACCGGCGACCCCCCGGACCTCGAGATGGACTGGTACTGGCCTGCCTTGGGTGTCGGGATCGGCGACAGCGGGCTGTTTGTGGAGGATCTGGACCTGGATGGCAACCCCGAAGTCGTGGCCGCCGCCGGTCGAACCGGCTTTGGCCCGAATACCTACTGGTACACGCTCGCTTGGAACGGCACCGACTACGAGCGCGAGTGGACCTCTCTGCCGATGGCGGAGCCGATCGCGGCCCTCGTCGTTGCGCAGGTCGACGCGGATCCGGCGCTCGAGGTGCTGCTGGCCTCGGGCTCGACTGTCTGGATCTACGATGGGAGCGATCGCGGACTTCAGACCTCCATCGCTGTTGACGTCGTGCCCAAGGCCCTCGCCGCCGGCGACTTGGATGCCGACGGCGTTGCCGAGATCGTCGTCTGCGACGAGGACGACCTCTATAGCTACTCCGTGGCAACTGGAGAGCAGGAGCTCGTGCGGCTGGGGTTCGGCGGGATCGCCCTTGACCTTGGCCAAGTGGACGATGACGCGGCGCTCGAGATCGGTGTCACCAACGGGGAACTCCCCGCTCACGTGCTCGATGGCGTCACCGGTCTGGTCGACTGGGGGCGCAGCGACGGCCTCGGGCGCGTCATCGGCTTCGGCGACCTCAATGACGACGGTTACGACGAGGTGGTCGGCGGTTTCGCCTGGACCACGGGAGTCCGAGCCTACGACGTCTCTGCCGATACGCTGCTGTGGGAGGAGCCGGTTTTCAACCTGGCGACCCTTCGAGTGCAGGACGTCGAAGGCGATAGCCGGCCGGAGGTCATCTTCGGGGACGCGCAGTGGGGTGAAGTCCATGTGCTCGACCAAGGCGGAACTGAGCTGTGGGCTGTCGACAACCCCGAGCATGGCACGACGGGCGTGGTAGTCGGTGACGCCGATGACGACGGAGCTCTCGAGGTGTTTTGGGGTGCCGGTCACACGTCCACCGGTCCCGACTATCTCTTTGCCGCCGATGCCGAGACGCATCTGCAGGAGTGGCGCAGCGTGGACTTGGTGGGGCCGTTCCTCGGGCTCGACTTCGGTGATATCGACAATGACGGCGACGAGGAGTACCTGGTCACGACCTTCGCGTCTGACAGTGGATACGGCGACGGTTTGTACCTGATCTTCGACGTCAACACGCGAACCCTGGAGCACGTTAGCGAAGAGCCGACGGGGTTGAATTGGACTAGCGCGTGGGGAGGACAGGTCCTCAACCTCGACGGCGATCCTCAGCTCGAGATCTGTATGACGACTGGAATCACCTATTCGGGCTGGATCGCCTGCTTCGACGGTCTGACTCACACCGAGGAGTGGCACTTCGAGATCGCCTCCGGCCTCTCCTTCGGCTCCCTCCTCGCTGCCGACGTCGACGGTGACGGTGACCGTGAGCTGGTGGCTGGCAACATCAAAGAGACGACAGGCGCAGACGGGGTCTATGTCTACGCCCTCGATCCGGCGACGGGGCTCTTGTTCTGGCGCAGTCCGGACCTCGGCAACTCCTGGTACAACCTCACAATGCTCGAGGTCGGAGACGTCGATGGCGACTCCGAGCTGGAGGTCGTCGTCGCTTCCGACGGCGACTTTGTCGCGATTCTGGACGGTGAGACCGGTGCGATCGAACTTCCGGCGACTTCCCATGCGGTCACCGCCCTGAAGCTGACGGACATCGATGGCCTGGGAGGACTCGATATCGTCATCGGCACGGAAGACGGCACCTTGGCGGTCATCGACCCGTCGAATGGGACCGCCTCCATCGTCGGGGGCCCACTCGGCGGAGCGATCGAAGGGATCGAGCGGGGGGTCTTCGCGGGGCAGGATCTGTACGCGATCTCGAGCAACGGCAGCATCGGCCTCTATCCGGCGCTCGACGGGGCAGCGATCGTGTCGACGTTCCTCGGTCTCGGCACGGGGCGGCACGACAGCCTCTTGCTGGGTGACTTCCGCGGCGATGGGAAGACGCGGATCCTCGCGAACAACGTCTTTGGCGTCGCCGAGCTGGTGACTTCGGCGGAACAGATCTTCGAAGACGGTTTCGAGTCAGGCGATACCTCGGCTTGGAGTGCGACCGTGCCTTGACGAGGCGCTAGGTACACGCCGCGCAGCGCTGGCCGCCACCCTGGTCAGAGCGGTCGGGGTCGCCTGGGGGTGTGACACCTCAGCCCTGGGGGCGCTATTCTGGTCGCGATGAGCGACCGGGAGACCGTCGCACCTGAGCGGGGCACGGGCGAAGGAAAGCGTGTCGTGACCGGTGAGGAGATTCTTACCATCGTGCGCCAGGTGGTGGAGGAGCTCCACCCCAACTCCGCCGGCCAGCGGATGACCCTCGACAGCTCCCTCGACCGCGACTTGGCGCTCGACAGCCTCGGGCGGGTGGAGTTGGTTGGGCGGCTCGAGAAGGCCTTCGGCGTCGGGCTGGCCGAGCGTGTGGTGGCGACCGCGGAAACTCCACGCGATTTCCTGCGAGGGCTCTTGAGCGCCGCTGGCACTGCCATGGCTGTCGTCGAGTCGGCAGCGCTCGAGGAGGCCGAGCTGGGCGGGGCGGAGCCCGCGCCCGAGCGCTCGCGCACCCTGGTCGACGTGCTCGACTGGCACGTCACCCACCACGCCGAGCGGCGCCACGTCACGTTGCTGACCGCCGACGGCAAGAGCGAAGCGCTGACCTACGGCGATCTACGGCAGAGGGCGTTGGCGGTGGCCGCCGGGTTCCAGCAGCAAGGGTTGGAGCCCGCGCAGACGGTAGGCTTGATGCTACCGACCAGCCTCGACTACTTCACCGCCTTCTATGGCGTGCTGTTGGCTGGCGGGGTGCCGGTGCCTCTCTACCCGCCGGCGCGCCTCAGCCAGATCGAGGACCATCTCAAACGCCAAGCCGGGATTCTATCGACGGCGCTCGCCCGCTTGATGATCACCGTGCCCGAGGTCCTGCCGCTCGCCCGCCTGCTGCGCGCGCACGTGCCGACTCTGCGTCGCTGCCTGACGGTTGCCGAGCTGAGCGACCCCGACGCCGATCCCGGCGCAGGCAACAACCTGCCTGCTGTGCACGAGCACGACATCGCCTTCCTGCAATTCACCTCGGGCAGTACCGCGGACCCCAAGGGTGTCATCCTCACCCACGCCAACCTGCTGGCCAATCTGCGCTCGATCGGCAAGGCGGCCAACCTGTCAGCCGACGATGTCGTCGCGAGCTGGCTGCCGCTCTACCACGACATGGGGTTGATCGGCGCCTGGATGGGCAGTTTGTACTACGCGATGCCGCTGGCTTTGATGTCACCGCTCGCTTTCCTCACTCGGCCGTCGCGCTGGCTGTGGGCGGTGCACCGCCACCGAGCGACGTTGTCGGCTGCCCCCAACTTCGCCTACGAGCTGTGCCTGAACAAGATCGAGGACGCCGAGATCGAGGGTCTTGATCTGTCCTCGTGGCGCGCCTCGCTGAACGGAGCCGAGCCGGTGAGCTCGGCGACCATCCGTCGCTTCGTCGAACGCTTCGCCGACTACGGCTACCGGCCAGGGACGATGATGCCGGTCTACGGTCTCGCCGAGAGCTCGTTGGCGCTGGCCTTCCCGCCGGTCGGTCGTGGCCCCCGCGTCGACACCGTGAGCCGCGAAGCGCTGGCCGGGGCGGGGCGCGCCGAGCCGGCGGAGGACGAGTCCGAGGCTGTGCGCTTCGTGGGTGCCGGCTTCTCCCTCCCCGATCATGAGATTCGCATCGTCGACGGGACCGGCGCCGAAGTCGGCGAGCGCCAGGAGGGTCGGATCGAGTTCCGGGGTCCCGGAGCGACCAGCGGCTACTTCCGGAACCCGGAGGCCACGGCGAAGCTCTTTCACGGCGACTGGCTCGACTCCGGCGACCTCGGGTACCTCGCCGGCGGGGAGCTGTTCGTTACCGGTCGGGCCAAGGACGTGATCATCCGCGCCGGGCGCAACATCTACCCCCAGGAGCTGGAGGAGGCGGTCGGCGGCCTGGACGGGGTGCGCAAGGGTTGTGTCGCGGTCTTCGGCAGCACCGACGGGGCGACCGGCACCGAGCGATTGATCGTCTTGGCGGAGACGCGGGAGACCGAGGACGAGACACTGGGACAGCTGCGCGAGCGCATCCAAGTGCTGGCCGTCGACCTCGTTGGCACACCGGCCGACGAGGTGGTCATGGTGCCGCCGCACACCGTGCCCAAGACCTCGAGCGGGAAGATCCGCCGGGCCGCCGGTCGCGATCTCTACGAAGGCGGTCGCTTGCGCCGTCGCGGTCCGGTCTGGTGGCAGGTGGCACGGCTGACCTGGGCCGGAGCGCGCCCGCAGTTGGTGCGCACCGGGCGGGCGGCGCGCGAGCTCGCCTACGCCGGTCGCTTCTGGACGGTGGTCGGGCTGGCGGCGGTTCCTGTCGTCGCCGGGATCGTGCTGCTGCCCAAGCTGGCGCGGCGCCGGCGCATGGCGCGCGGCGCGGCGCGCCGCATCGCGCGCTTGACCTCGACTCCCATCCGCGTGACGGGCGAAGAGCACCTGGCCGGCAGCGGACCGTTCGTGGTGGCCGCCAACCACGCCAGCTATCTCGACGGCTTCGCGCTCACCGCGAGCTTGCCGACCGAGGGCGCCTTTCTGGCCAAGAGCGAGCTGCAGAGCAGCTTTGTCGCCCGCTTGTTACTCGAGCGGCTCGGCACGGTCTTCGTCGAGCGCTTCGATCCCAACAAGGGAGCCGAGGACATCCGGCGGGCGGCCGAGACGATCGCGACCGGTCAGTCTCTCCTGGTGTTTCCGGAAGGCACCTTCGACCGCGCGCCCGGCTTGCGGCCCTTCCGTCTCGGCGCCTTCCTGCTGGCGGCGGAGTCCGGTACACCGGTGGTGCCGGTCGCCATCGCCGGCACCCGCTCGGTGCTGCGTGGCGACAAGTGGTTCCCGCGCCGGGGGGCGGTCAAGGTCACGATCCGGCCGCCCATCGCTCCCGACGGCACCGATCTCGCCGCCGCGGCCCGGCTGCGCGACGCGGTGCGCGCCGAGATCCTCATGCACTGCGGTGAGCCGGATCTCGGCAGCCGGTAAGGCGAGGCGTGTAGTTGCACCTCTTCTCGCGGGCCATCATCGGAAATGCGGCTACAGGATACTCATCCCGGCACCTCCGTCACCGCGCGATGCAGCGGTCGTAGGCCGTTCGACAGTCATGGTCTCGGGCGTCGATCTTCTCGGCGCAGACCCGACACTGGCCCTCGGTCTCGACCTCGATGCAATCGACGATGTCGAGCACAGGATAGTCGAGCAAGCTAAAGACCGTGGAGACACAGCTCTGTTTGCTCGACACCACGGCGGGCCAGATCTCGCACAGTTGCTCGCAGGTCTCGGGCGGCTGCCGCACTCGACCGTCACCCCGGATCTCGACTCCGCCGGCGCCGACTCGGACCCGGTTCGACGAACCGGTCGCGCCTTCGCGACCTGACACCTCGACGCCGCCGGGGCCAACCTTGACCCGTCCGCCGCTGCCGCCGTCTCTTCCCGACACCTCGACGCCGCCTGGTCCGATGCGCACGTGCGTGCCCGCAGCGGCGGAGCTCCTCGATCCGGCCCCGGAGCCCGCGCCGGCCGGAGTGCCGTGATCGGCCGAGCGGCTGTAGGGAGAATCCGAGTTGCCGCCGCCGTCGATGAATCGGCCGGCTCCGGTCTCGAGGTCGCCGACGAGGTTAGAGCCCGCCGCGCTGACGACGCCATCCGCCTCGATGAGCACCCCGTAAACGCCGCCGTCGATGGTACTGTTGCGTAGGCGAACCGTTCCCGATCCTACGATGCGCAGCGCAGCGCCGGCCGCCACGACATGGCTGTCGGACAGCAGCAGCTCACAATCGCCGAGCAGCGTGATTCCATCCGCCTCGCTCCGGACGTAACGATGGACGACCGTCAGCCGATCGTTGTCGCCGCACGAGAAGGCCTCGCCCGCGGTGAGCTCGGGATCGGCGGCACCCGGAATCTGCTCTCGGCGGTTGCCGCCGGCGTCGATCAGCTCGGCGTTGCCCGCGGCCCGCAACCCGCCCCTGAAGGTGCTGCCACGAACCTCGGCGGTGGCGTTGCCGTCCGCGTAGACGGCGGCCCGCCGGCCTTGGACGAAACTGCCTTGGACCGACACCGAGCCGTTACCGTCGACCCGGACGGCGACCGCTCCGGCGTCGATGTGGCTGTCGACGATCCGGAGGTCGCAGTTGCCCGAAACGACGACGCCATCGCCCGGGGTCGAGATCGAGCGATTGGCGATCAGGATGTCCTGATTCTCATCGCAGACGATCGGTTCGGCCGCGGGTTTCGAGGACAGCGGCAGCAACGGGCCTTGATCGGCCCGAGCCACCACGGCGGTCAGTAGCAAGCCGGCGGCGACCCAACTCCGTCGAACAATCGTGGACTCCATGACCAGACTCCTTTCTCGTCCCGGACCCTCGCGGCGCGCGAGGGCCAGGGCCGGACGATGCCTCGGGCAGGGCTCCGGAGTCTTGATGGCGGCCTGACGGTATTCCGCGAGGTCGTGACGAGAGCCGCGGCGACCCAAGGGCGCGATTCGGTATTCCGCGATTCGGTATTCTCCCGGTGTCGTTGGACCGCAAGGCTCGATCGCAGATGCCCCCCGAAACGCCCGATTCACCGCCACTCACTCACGGCCTGCGCTTCGGCGAATTCAAGGTCGATCTCGACACCCGCCGGCTGACTCGCTCCGGCCGCGTCGTCGCCATCGAGCCGCGGGTCTTCGACGCGCTGGTCTATCTCATCGAGCACCGCGAGCGCCTGGTCGAGAAAGAGGAGTTCTTCGACCAGGTCTGGGAGGGCGAGTTCGTGTCCGACAACGCTCTGAGTCGCGCCATCGCCCGGCTGCGCCGGACCCTCGACGACGACGCCAACGAGCCGCGCTTCATCGAGACGGTGCACGGGCGCGGCTACCGGTTCGTGAAGGCCGTCGAGCCGATCTCGGCGGTTGACCTCGAGGCCCAGGCCGCCCCTTCGATTGCCCGATCGGCAACGCCGCACTGGCGCCCGCTCGCCGCCGTCGCCGCGTTGGTCATCGCGGCTCTGACGGTCTCGTGGATCTTCGCCCTGCGGGACTTGCCGGCCGACGGCGCGGCCCAGGAAGGAGGCCGGGAGCTGCGCCTCGACCCGCTGCGAGTGGCGGTGCTACCGCTCCACAACTTGAGCAGCGAGGACGAGAGCCGCTATTTCACCGACGGCCTGACCGAGCAGACACTCTCGGTCCTGTCCCAGATCGAGGGCGTGCGAGTGATCTCGAGCACGACCAGCGCGACCTTCCGCGACGCCGGGAGGCGGGTCTCCGAGATCGCCGCGGAGCTCGGCACCGGAACGCTGCTCGAAGGCAGCGTACGCCGGGACGGCGATGAGCTTCGCATTACCGTTCAGCTCATCGACGCAGCGAGCGAGGAGCTGCTCTGGTCGCGCGATTTCGATACTCGTCTCGAGGACATCTTCGCCGTGCAGAGCGAGATCGCCACCAGTGTCGCCGATGCTCTGCAACTGTCGATCTCGAGTGACCGGGTGGTGCGAATCCGCGAGGGCCCGACGCGCAAGATCACCGCCTATGACCACTATCTCAAGGGGCGGCTGGCCTACCGCCAAGGCTCGCGGGCGGGCAACGAGACCGCGGTGCGTCACTTCCACCGCGCCCTCGAGATCGACCCCGGGTTCGCCTTGGCGCAAGCGGGGCTGGCCAACGCCTACGCCATGCGCTCGATGCGCTTTGGCTTCGGCGACGAAGAGCGCCTCGCGGCGGAGCAAGAAGCCGAGGCCGCGCTCGAGCTCGACCCTCGTCTACCGGAGGCTTACAAGGCTCTCGGCATCGCGGCCCTCAACAAGGGCCGGCCGCAGCTCGCGCTCGCGTACAACGAGAGGGCGCTCGAGATCAACCCGAGCTACGACGAGGCGTTGTACAACGCCGCCTCCAGCAGCACCCAGATCGGAGCGTGGGACAAGGCCTTGCGCTATCAGCTCCAGGCGACCAACTGGACCACCGGCCGCGCGGCGCTGGCGAGCTATCTGCTCGTGCTCGGCTTGGACGAGGAGGGCAGACGGCTGGCGGCGACCGTCCTCGACGAGGATCCGCTGTCGCCGTATCTCAACCTGAACCTGGCGGAGATCGATGCCTTCATCGAGGGGGATCTCGACGCCGCTCGCCGGCGCATCGGGCGGATCATCGCGGCCGAGCCGACCTGGGGACGGGCCCACCGAATGGCCGGCGATGTCGAGCTGTGGACGGGAGATCTCGAGCGGGCGCGCGGACACTACGCGAAGGCGGCCGGGCTGAATGATCCGCCCGACCGGGAGACTCTCTTCCGGATCGCCTGGATCGATCTCGCGCTGGGCCGCGGCGAGGCCGCGGACGAGCTCTTTGGGCGCCTGCGCGACGCGGCGACGACCGACCTCGAGGCGGGAAGCGAGGACTACCAGGAGTACCAGCTTCTGGGCTGGATCGCCGCCGCGCACGGCAAGGTCGAGGACTCTCTCTCCTGGCGTCAGGCGGCCATCGATGCCGGCTACCGGTTGTACTGGCGGGACGCCGCCGACCCCAGCCTCGACACCCTGCGCGGCGAGCGGCGCTTCGAAGAGCAAGTCGAGGCCATGCGGCGTGAGGTCGCGGCGATGAGGGAACGGGTCCGGGCCAGCGTGGAGAACGAGCTACCCAGGATCCTCCAGACTGCTGGCTAGGCTGATCTACGGGCGATTTGCCCCCTAAGAGGTGCGCCGCCGAATGACCCCCCACATTGAGGTGTCACACAGTTCCTGAAGCGTATCGAGGACAGGCCTAGTGCGGCGACGCTCGGGCTACGCCTTGGCGCAGCACCTCAGGGGAGGGCGCCGCCCGAGCCGGTTGGAGTAAGCTGGCCTTGCGGACGGTGCGCCCGCGTTGTCCGCTGTCCGGAGGATCGATGAAGAACAGGCTCAAAGCGCTCGTCCTCTGTCTTCTTGTGGGGTCCGCGCCGGCCGCGGCGGAGATGGGTTTCTACGGCTGGGGTCCTCGGTTCGGGGCGGCGGAAGATCCTGACCAGTTCCTCATAGGCGTGCATCAAGACCTCGGCGAGTTCGTCGAGAACCTACGTTTTCAGCCCAGTTTCGACCTCGGCCTGGGAGACGATTACACCGTCCTGTCCGTTGCGTTGCCGGTGCACTATCGCTTCGCCCTGGAGACCGCCACGCCCTACTTTGGCGGCGGGCTTCTGCTCCAGTGGGTCGATCGCGACGCCCCGCGCGGACGCGGCGGCTCAGACTTCGAGATCAGCGGGCTGTTGGCCGCCGGCGTCGAGTGGCGGGTGGGGGAATCCGACGATGTCTTCCTGGAGATCCAGCTCCCCGGCGGCGACGTGCACGACGCCAAGATCTCGCTGGGCTGGATCTTCCGCGCCCGTTGAGCGGGAGCTACGCCCCCGCCAAGAGCGGATGAATCGGCCGGTCCCCCTCGGCGACGCCGCAATTGAGGTGTCGCGAGGTCCTGAGGAGGTCGAGGTCCTGAGGTGCCTTACGAATGCTGCGCGAATGCTGCGAATAGCCGAGACAATAGCCGAGACCTCAGAGGCTTACCGGTAGCCGTTTACCTGTCCGAGCGGGCATAGATCTTCTTCTCTCGGAGGAGATCGGGCGGTGTATGAAGGCTTGCGCGGGCCAGGCGGTGAGCGGCAAGAAGCGCCCGGCAGGTAGAAAGCAGCCGGGAGGGAAGAGCGCCTGTTTGCCGAGCTTGAGATCTTGCGCTGCCCGGCCTCTGGAGGGGAGTCGCCGATGTCCCACCGTGTCGCCAAACTGGTTGTATTCAGCCGCGAGAATTGGCTACGATTGAGCTCCTCTTAACCACATTGTCGATCGAGATAACACGAGGCGCGTCTCACACAGGACACCAGCCGGTAACGCAAGGGGGTCGTGGTGCGCCTGTTCTGGCAGGCTAATCAGTGACCGGCGTGTCATCGTCTAGCAGCAGACGATTGTGGCGGCAGTTCGCGCCAACTGACGCTCGAGCCGGGAACAGAAGCGGAGGTGATGATGTTGAGCCAGAAGACGGTCGCCCTGACCGCGACATACGTCTCGTTGATAGTCCTCGGGAGCCTGACGCCGGCCGCGTGGGCCCAGAACGCGGCTTTCCAAACGTTCTTCTTCGACGTGTGCGCGGCAAATCCCACCGGCGCCCTCGGTGCGCGCTGTGCCGAAACCGTGGACGCCGCCGGCAATCTCTCGGGCGACAGCGAGTCCTCGCTCAATCCAGGTCAGTTCCTTGCGGTGAACCAATCGGCATTGGCCCGCACCCGGGTGACCGGGAAAGAGGTTCAGGGTCATCTGGAGGAAAAGCGTACCGAGCGCTCCAAGCCTGCTGGCGCTGGCCAGGGCACGAGCGTGGACGTTCCGCGCTGGGGCGTATACACGCATGGCGCGTTCGAGTCACTAGAGCGCGCCGCGACGGTTCTCGAGCGCGGCTCGGAGGCCGACTCGATGGGGGTTCAACTCGGTTTCGACTATCGAGTTTCGGACCGCGCCTTCATCGGCCTTCTGCTGTCGAGCGACAGCACGGACTCCGAGTTCGATCCGGACGAGCCTGGCGTCAACTTCACGCCGCCGCCGAACGACGGCGACGGAGCGGTCGACAGCGCCTCGCTCACCTTCTACGCCTCGCGTTATCTGACCGACAAGGTCTGGCTCGACGGCTCCGTCGGATACGGAGTGTCGGACTACGAGTTCGTGCGCAACGCGGTCTTCCAGGAGAGCGGTCGCATGGTGCCGCAGACGAACGTCACAGCCAGCGCCGAGACCGACGGCACCGAGGTAACGGCGGGCGCCGGCCTTGGCTACGACACGCAAAAGGGAGGCTATAGCGGCGGCCTCTACGGACGGCTCAGCTTCGCCCGCACCGAGGTGGACGGCTTTACCGAGACCGACCTCTCGGGCCTGCAGATGGGGGTTGACGACGAGACAGGACGCTCGCTCGTGGCCACGCTGGGGTGGCAGGGCAGCTTTGCGGCGAGCACGAGCTGGGGCGTCGTCCTGCCACAGTTCCGGGTCGAGTACGAGCACGAGTTCGAGAACGATGTCGAGACCGTGACGACGCGCTACCTGCTCGACCCGTCCCGCACCACGTTCCAACTGACCGGTGAGGCACCCGACGAGGACTTCATCAACGTCGCGGCCGGCCTGGTGATCGTGGCGCCTCGGGGATGGAGCCTCTTCTTCGACTACGAGGTGCTCGCCGAGCATCGGCTCCAGGATCGCGGCCGGCTGACAGTGGGCTTGCGCAAAGAGCTGTGAGTTACGGGCGCGCGAAGAACCTGATGAGAGCCATCGTGCAAGACCGGTACGGCCCACCCGCAGAGGTCTTGCGGCTCCGCGATATCGAGACACCGACGGTCGGCGACGGCGAGGTGCTGGTTCGCGTCCGTGCGTCTTGCGTTCACGCGGACGTGTGGCATGAAGTGACAGGGCGGCCATGGGTCCTGCGACTGATGGGTGGTGGGTTCTCGAGACCGAAGAATCCGGTGCCCGGCACAGACGTGGCGGGGGTGGTCGAGGCGGTCGGCAAGAGCGTCACGGAGTTCAAGCCCGGTGACGCGGTCTTCGGCGAGACCCACGCCGAGCTCGAGTGGCGAAACGGAGGCGCCTACGCCGAATACGTCTCGGTTCCCGAAGACACGTTGGCTCTCAAGCCCTCTGAGGTCTCCTTCGAGGAAGCCGCGGCCGTTCCGGCGTCGGGGTTCATCGCCCTGCTCAACCTGCGCGGGAGTGCACGGCTCGAGGCCGGCAAGAGCGTGCTCGTCAACGGGGCGGGTGGGGGGGTGGGCTCGATTGCCGTACAGTTGGGCAAGGCCCATGGTGCCCGCGTCACGGGCGTCGATCGCGGCGACAAGCTCGAGATGATCCGCTCGCTGGGCGCGGACCACGTCATCGACTACACCCAGGAGGACTTCACCCGACGGGGCGAGCGCTACGACCTGATCCTCGACGTCGCCTCGAACCTCTCGCTCACGGCCTGCAAGAGCTCCCTCACCTCCGAGGGCGTGTATCTCGTCATCGGTCACGATCACTTCGGCAAGGCGAAGGGTCGAGTTCTGGGAAGCGTTCCGCGCATGTTGGGCCTGCTCGTGCTTTCGACCTTCGTCCGTCATCTGCCGACCTCGCAGGGCGAACCGGCTTCGACCAAGAAAGCGGCCATGGCGCTGTTGGCGGAGCTGCTCGAAGCGGGAAAGCTCACGCCCGTCATCGACCGGACCTATCCGCTCGACGAGGTACCCGACGCCATGCTCTTTCTCGAGAGCGGGCGCGCGTGCGGCCGGATCATCGTCGTGCCCTGACGTGACGCAGCAGGGTCCTTCCGATGCGGGGCCCTCCGATGCGGTGCTGCAGCTAAACGGGTGGTACCGCTTCGGGGTACCGCTTCGGGGCTTCGGGGGGCCCCAGGCGTCCGGGCCGCCGAAGGAGCGCTGGCGGCGCTGACGATCCGGCGCGTCGGCTCTTCGCGGGCTCGCGGAACTCCGGTCGAGGAATCTCGTTGAACTACACTGGACCCATGAGAATGTTCCACATCCCCCTGTTGCTAGCGCTCCTGGCACCAGGTACGGCTGTCGCCGAGTCTTTCTTCGACACCCACTTCACCGGAAGCACCTTGCGCTACGACTACTTCCACACCGGCACCGCCGGCGAGGAGCACATCAGCCTCGACCGGCTGCGGCTCGAGGGCGAGTGGCCCGGTCGCCGCGACCGTCTGACCGACGAGAGCGGGCTCGGCAAGTACCGTTTCTCGGTGGTCGACGAGGCGAGCCAAGAGGTTCTCTTCTCGGCCGGTTTCTCGAGTATCTACGGCGAGTGGGAGACCACCGGCGCGGCGCGCGGCGGTGCCTGGCGCACCCTTCACGAGTCGCAGCGCTTCCCGGAACCGCGTAGGCCGGTCGAGCTCGTGCTCGAGAAGCGAACGCCGGACGGCGGCTTTGCTGAGCTCCAGCGTGAACCGCTCGACCCGGCGAGCCGCTTCGTCGACCGCTCGCCGATCCCGACGCGTGGCAAGGCGTGGCCGATGATCGAGAACGGCCCGCCGGCCGACAAGGTCGACCTGCTGGTTCTCGGTGACGGCTACACGGCGGACGAACTCGAGGGCTACCACCGCGATGTGCGCAAGGTGATCGACGCCCTGTTCTCGTTTCCGCCGTTTGCCGACAGGCGCACCGACTTCAACGTCTGGGCCGTCGACGTCGCCTCCGAACGCTCCGGCGTCACCCGCCCGCGCAGCGGTTTTTGGAACACAACGCCGGTGGGCCTCACCTACAACGCCTTTGACTCGGAGCGCTACATGCTGTCGTTTGCCAATCGCGAACTGCGTGAACTGGCGGCGCTGGCGCCCTACGACGCGCTGATCTTGATCGCCAACAGCGACAAGTACGGCGGTGGTGGGATCTACAACCTCTACTCCACCGCCGCCGCCAAGAGCGCTCAGCTCCCTTACCTCATCGTCCACGAGTTCGGCCACGCGTTCGCCAGCCTCGGCGACGAGTACTACACCTCGCAAGTCTCCTACGAGGAGTTCATCACCCCCGGCACGGAGCCA
Organism: Thermoanaerobaculia bacterium; assembly: GCA_945787575.1. GTDB lineage: Bacteria > Acidobacteriota > Thermoanaerobaculia > Multivoradales > JAHEKO01 > CALZKB01. The sequence continues at coordinate 21,200 of CALZKB010000019.1, forward strand.
TCGGAGCCGAACATCACGGCGCTGCTCGACGCCGGGAAAGTCAAATGGGCCGAGCACGCCACGGAGGGCGTCCCCCTGCCCACGCCGTGGAATCAGGACGAGTACGACGAGGTCTCGCTCGCTTTCCAGGAGGTCCGCGGCGAGTTGCGGGCCTCGGGGGCCAGCGAGGCACGGATGGACGAGTACTTCGCCGAGGTCGCGGCAACGACCGGTCCGATGCTCGAGGGAGAGGAGCACGCCGGCAAAGTCGGCGCCTTCGAGGGCGCCGCATATCAGGCGAAGGGCCTCTATCGACCCTCGGTCGACTGCATCATGTTCTCGCGTAACCCGGATCACTACTGCCCGGTCTGCGCCGCGGCCATCGACCGGGTGATCGACCTGCACCTGGGACGCTAGGGACGGCAGGTCTGCCAAAGATGTGCCCGGACAGGTGCTCGTCGAGATAATTGTCACCGAGCGGCACCTCTTCTAAGGTGCGCAACTTGCCGCCGGCTCAACCCGAGAGATCGGTGACCTCGAGCTGGACGTAGTCGTCCTCGACGCTCGAGCAAGGACAGATCTCCACTCGATATCGGATCTCGTCACGCGAGATCGGAGAAAAGGGTGGCACCTGTCGGGCACCTGTCGGGCGGAGCTATCGGGGGCTTCGGAGGGGGGGAGGACAGGAGGCGAATCCGCCCACTGGAAGAGGCTAAACAGGGGGCATAAAGAGAGGCAGATTGGGTTGTTTCCAGGGGTGCTCCGTGCTAGCGTATCCACCAGCGAGGGCCGGAGACGCCTGGAAGAGGAGCTTGCGATGTCAACTCAAGCGCAAAGAACACCCGAAGTCGCGCAGAACAAAGCCGAGATCGCTTCGCGGGCGAGAAAGCGAAGAAAAGAGAGCCGGCAGGCGGCTGAGATGGAAATCTCAGCGACTGCGAAGTACTTGCAGGATCACCTGGGACAGGCTCTGGTGTCGATTCTCGCCGATGTCGCGGATCCCAAGACCGTCGGCCGTTGGGCCAGGGGCCGCGTGAGCCCCAGCTTCAAGCGAGAGGTTCGCCTTCGCGTGGCCTACGATGCGACAAAGTTGATCGTTGAGTCGCTTGGAGAGTCTACGGCTCGAGCGTGGTTCCTAGGTTCCAGTCCGTACCTGGACGACGAGTCCCCCGCCATTGTGCTCAGTGAGTCCAAGACATTTCGAGAAGGACGGCAGATCATGCCGGCGGCACGTTCTTTCTTGGAGGGAGCCTACTGACGCCTACGGGCAGGGTGTGGCGCATCGGCCACAAGAGCGACCCACTCGGGTTCCCCTCCAAGAAGTACCTATCGGATCCGCGAGCAGGGCGTTTCGACGATCCGATAGGGCATTACCGAACCCTCTACTGCGCTCGCTATCAGATCGTCGCCCTGAGGGAAGTCCTACAGGGCTTCCGTTACTCCACGGCGACACTCAAGCAACTAGTAGCCAAATACGGGGCTGACAACGTTCCTCCAACTGAGGTTCCCTCAGCCTGGCTCGAGAGTCGGGTCCTCGCACCGTGCCGAATTCGAACCGCTCTGGGTGCCGAGGAGTTCGCGGAGTACGAGTCGGCTCACACCATGCGGTGGCTGGAGAAGGAGCTCGCTTCGTTTCTGGATATCCTCGAGGTATCCGGCCTCGACACTTCCGTCTTGCGTGCGAAGAACCGCACCGTGTCGCAAGTCCTCGGACGTTCGCTCTACCAAGCCAACCACTCCGGCGTCGCCTTCTATTCACGCTTCTCTTCAGCCGCTGCATGCTATGCACTGTTTGAAGGCAAGGCGTGGCTGGAACCAGATGGGCCACCACGAAGCCTCGGCGGTGACGCCAGACACCTGTTGCTCCAGTGCTGCAGGGAGTTTGGCCTCAAGATCGAGCAGGGCAGGGCCGAGGATCGCTGACCTTCGATTCCCGTGGGAATGCCGCGGAGTAGAATCTCGCGGCAAATCGCATGGCGCTTCAGCGTGCGCACTTCAGCGCGCGGCCTGGATGAGGTGTCACACGGCCTGGATGAGGTGTCACACGATTCCTGGAGCGTTTCGACGGCGGGCCAGGTCGGCAAGGCTCGGAGTACGCCTTGGCGTGAGCCGGCTGCGGAAACGGGCGTTCTAGTGGCACCACGGCACCGATTCATCTCATCTGGCACTCCGGCACCCTACGGCACCCTACGGCACAGGGGGCATCCTGAGCTTCTCTGCTACGATCGAGATCACCCTCAGACGGGAACTTGAGTACCGGCGCGTCGTCGGCCCCGGCCCTTCCACCGGTTCTGAAGCTCCAAGGCCGAAGGAGGTACGCGATGCGCTCACGCATACGCCTCGATCCCGCCGTCTTCCTGCCGCTGCTGGTGCTGCTCCTCGCGGTCCCTGGTTGCCGCTTCGACACCAGCTACATGGCCTTCGCGGAAGAGGGCTTCCTGGAGCCGGTCGAGTGCCCCCAGGAAGGGGCCGCCGTGATCACCCGACTGGTCAACATGGCTGCGCGGTTCGTCCCCGAGGCGGGAACGACGGACTACCGCTTGGTCTTCAGCTTCCTGCCGATCGATCCGGTGACGACCGATCCCACTGGCGATCCGGTACGGCACCTCGCCGCGCCGTCTGGCGCTTCCCAGGGTGACGCGGGGGGTCTCGCATTCTCCTTCTACGCCTGCGTTCTCGAGGGACCCTACGAAGTCACTGCGGTAGCGCTGCGCAGGGACATACCCGACAGCGCTCCGCGCTTCATCGCCGACTGCAACGGCCGAGTCACGGCCATCGGAACGTCGGTGGCCTTCAGCCAGGATCCCGCCGGCGGACCCGTGACCGCGGTCCCCTGCCTGGCCGCGCTCTAGCCCTGTCGCTTTTCTGCGTTGGCTCAGCTCATCGAGAGCCCGCCCGAAGAGGCGCCCTCGCGAATTGAGACGCGTCGTGAAGTGCCGAAATGAGGTGTCCCCTGCCGGGAGGTACTCCCGACCTACGAAGAGGAAGTCGGCGAAGCCCCGGTATCGACCGGGGTGTAGACGCCCGGATGGGCCCAGTCGGTGCGAAAGCTCTCGTCAGGCAAGAGCGGAAGGCGTTGCCCGAAGTAGTGGTTGAGGATCACGCGCATGGCGTTCACCGGAGTGATCGAGGGGTAGAGCGCCTGATGACCGCCGTCAGGCAGATGGAAGGCGTTCAGGATCGCGAGTCGTGAGTGACGAATGTTGGGGCTGAAGCCACGGGGCCCGTGATCGCCCAGAATGACGATGATCGGCGGCTCGGACGAACGCCGCAGGATCTCATCGACCGCTTGCTGGACCAGACGACCGATGTAGATCGCCTGTTCGCGGTAACGGCAGAGCCTGGAGCGTCGCCGAATAGTTCGCGTGGCTCTTCTGCGCCGCGTAGAAACCTCTCTTCTCGAGCGCTGCGCCGAGGCCCTGCTCGATTCCGAAGTACTCGGCGAGCTCATCGTCGCGACCGTGCCCGTCGAGCACGATCAGGTACATATCCGGGCGCGTCCCAAGCTCTTCGACCGCAACGGCCTGCTCTGACGGAACCGGAGGAGGTACCCGCATCGTCCGATCTGAGCCCGCGACCGTAATGCTGACGAGCGGCAGCGCGACACCCGCTGCGGCAACGAGGTCGATCACCCGGTAGATGCCAGTCAACGACCCTTCGGAGCGAAGCAACCAGACAAACAGAAGGGGGAGGCTGACGAGCCAGACGCTGGCTGCGAGGGCGGCGCCACCAGGCATCGAGGTCGTGGACCAGAACAGAAACGCGACCGCCGACGCGAAGAGTGCGCCACGGCGGACGTCGCGCAAGCCCGCGCTCGCCAGGGCCCAGACGACGAGGCTCGCTCATCCCGAGAGCACGAGCGAGCGGACCACGTCGGTCGGCGCGATCTCTCCCGCGTTGTGAGCATAAAACCACAGCACCTGCGTGATCGCGATCGCGACAGGCTGTAGCGGGGCGAGATTCACGAGAGGAGCACCCTAGCGGCAATTCAATCGAGGCATCGCCCCGAACCGGGCGAGATTGCCGTCGGTCTTGTGCTGCCAGCCCGGTAGAGAGTCATGAACTCGGAACGCAGCGAGTTGACTTGTGTTTTGTGGGCGGCAGCCAGGTCCGAGGTTTCGGCTGCATCGGTCCCGAGATCAAAGAGCTCCCTGACGGCGTGGTCGCGGACCCAGGGTCAGCTTCCATCGATCCTTGTAGAAAGCAAAATTCGGTCCCCGGTTGTCTTGCACAATCAGGTTCGACCGGGCCGGGCTCTCGTCGGGATCTACCAATGCGCAGGATTGTACGCCGAGCGACTGATCAGGCCTGCAAGGAACAATCCTTGATAGAGTAAGGATCATGGCCAAGGTCACCAGCAAGCTGCAGGTCACCATCCCCAAGGCGATTGCTCGCCAGTACGGCATCGAGCCGGGCGACGAGATCGAGTTTCGGCCGGCGGGCACCGAGATTCGCGTGCGACCGCCGCGAGCCGATCCCGTCGGTCTTGGCATCACCGAACGCCTGCGTCTCTTTCGGGTGGCAAGGCAACGGCAGCGCGAGCGGGAGGCGACGATGTCCGTCGTCGGGATCACGGCCGCGGATCGCGGGTGGACGCGGGATGAGCTCTACCGACGAGGAGAGGGGACCGGCGAGGACGGATGAGGCTCCTCGTCGACACCAACCTGCTCGTCTATGCCTACGACCCTCGCGATCCCGATAAGCAGCGAGTTGCCCTTCGAACCCTGGAGCGAGGACTCATCGATGATCTGTTGGTCCTGCCGCATCAGGCGGTCGTCGAGTTCGTCGCCGCGGTCACCCGTCCACAGCGCGACCTCGACGACAGGCCATTGCTCACGCGTACGGTAGCGCTCCGCGAGGCGGAGGATCTGATGAGCCAATTCCCGATGCTCTACCCCGGCGAGGCCGTGCTGAGGACCGCGTTGCGCGGTGCCTTGACCTACCAGCTGTCGTGGTTCGACGCGCACCTCTGGGCCTACGCCGAGGTTCACGGCGTCGACGAGATCCTCTCCGAGGATTGCGAGCACGGTCGGCTCTACGGCACGGTGCGAGTCCGTGACCCGTTCCTCGAGGCGGCCGACGAGGTCTACGAGCTACCGCCTTTGTACGAAGCGTGAGAGGCGCGAGACGGCGCGAGAACCCTAGCGGGCGACTGCTCGCGTTGACCTGAAACTCGTCACCTAGCTCAGAACCTGATCTTCGCTCTGCCCCACCGGAGTCCCACGATGGCGACGAGGAGCAGGACCAGGCTCAACCACTGATAGACGTTGGGCTGCCACCAGGGCTCGCCCGGCTGCCAGCCCGCGGCGTCGGCGCGGACCGTTTCGATCACCAACCGCCACGAGGTGTAGAGAAGCCCGAACCAGGCGGTGATCTGGCCGGGGTAGCGTCGTCGGGGGTAGGCTGTGTACAGCAGCGCGAAGATCGCCAGCGCGGCCCCGACCTCGTAGAGCTGGACCGGGTGAACCGCCAGGGTGGGGCTGCCGGCGCCGACCAAGCCGAGCTCGACTTGCCTGGCGTGTGCCATGCTCCCGCTCGGGTAGCGAACACCCCAGCTTCCGTCGGTCGGAGTGCCCCAGCAACAGCCGTTGAGGAAGCAGCCGACGCGGGTCGAGGCCAGACCCAGGGCGCCGAGCGGCGCCACGTAGTCCATCAGGTCGAGCGGTCGTATCCCCCGCAACCGCGCGTAGAGGAAGATGACGGCGATGCCCCCGGCCAGCCCCCCGTAGTAGACGAGGCCGCCCTGCCATGGCATCAGCGCCCGGAACAGGCCGGCGCCCACACCGTGGCGGAAGTACTCCGCCGGATTGAGCGCGACGTGGAGCCAGTGGGACACGAGGACGCCGCCGGCGACGAGGAAGAGGCCGAAGTCGAACACCTGGCCGGGCCGCAAATCGACGCTCCCGGCGCGCGGAGCGCCGGCGATGTTGGCGAGCAGCATTCCCACCACCATGAAGGTCCCGTAGGCGGGAACGAGCAGCGAGCCGTCGCCGGGCAGGGGAAGCTCGAAGAGGACTGGTTGCACTTACGCGGAGTCTCCCATCAGCCGCCAGCTGCCTCCCCTTCGGCGGGGTCCATCGTATTCAGCAGCCGCCGGTTCTTCGCAGGATCGGTATCAGGAGCTGTTCGACCCGCGCGTTGCTGTCGATCGTCAGCGTCCCGTCGTCGTCGACGTCACCGCCGGCCCCCTGACACCAGAGAACGAGGGCGACGTGGGTCTCGTCGGGCTCGAGCGGCGTGGGCAGCGCCGAGGTGACCTCGAAGCGGCCCGACGCGACGATCTCCGTGACGGAGATCAGGCCCGGGCCTTGGTTGGCGAGCGGCACCGGAAACTCGGCGGTGCAGCCGTCGCCTAGAACGTCGTCGACGCAGATCTCGTCCGGAGTCGAGTCCCACCGTCCGGATAGGCCGTGGCCCCTCAACGGCAGTAGGTAGGGGAAGGTGCTGTCCTGAGAGAAGTCCTTGCGGGCGAAACGCCTTCCATGGCGGGAGGGAGTGAAGCGCACGCTGAGCGAGCACCGATCGCCGTCCAACCCTGCCATGGCCAACCAGCGACCGTCCGGATAGAGCTCCGGGTGCTCGGGATCCGGGATGTCGCAGCCGTTGTCGACGATCTCGAAGTCGGCGGCGTCGCGGCCGGTCAGAGTTCCATCGAGCTGCACCGAGACCTCGGCGTCACAGGTGTTGCTGACGACGACCTCCGCGTCGAAGGGGGCGGGGAATCCGACGGCGACGCGCTGATCGTCCAGCCCGGCCTCGGCGAGGAGGATCTCGAAGTCGACGATTTCGGGCTCGATGCCGAGACAGGGATCGGTCCGGGCCTCGCAGAATCTCGCCTCTACCGCCAGCTCCGGTGGGCAGGGTGTCTCCTCGATCGGAGCCACCGAATCGCAGACGGCCGTTCCGGGCTCGACACACCAGGTGTCCTCGATTTGCTGGGTCACCCACCTCGTCCAGTCGGCCAAGACGGCTTCGCCGTCGGTGCGGCCGCAGGAGGAGTGAGTAAAGAACGAGCGACCCGAGTACGGCTCTTCATCGCTCGATACGGGGATCTGCTCCCCTTCGGCAGTCCGGACGTCGGCGCTGCAGTCCCAGACTTCGTAAACCTCGGCCGGCGGCTCGAGGCCGCTGGTGTCGAAGGTGGCGATCCAATGGCACCCCGGCAGCACGATGAACGCGACCAGTACGATCCGTCCGAAGAGGTTCCTGAGTCTCATGGCTCTCTCCTACCCCGTGCCGGCGCAACTCTCAGCTTCTTGCTCACCCGCTTCTCGTTGCCGGCGGCGTCGACCGCGACATAGGTAACCACGTAGATGCGAGGATCCGGGTTGGACGCAACCCGCCGCGGTGGCGCCAGGATCTCGATCTCGCGAACCGGCTTGTCGACGTACCCCCCCGGGATCGTGTCGATCAGCTCGGGATCGTTGCAGACGACCGACTCGAGGTGGAAGCGGGCCTGGCCGCAGTCGTCCCGGACCTTGAGCCGCGGCCTGACCTTGACCGAACGCCCCTCGGCCTGCAGCACTCCTCGGGGGAGTTCCAAGACGAGCTCGGGCGGGGTGGTGTCCGTCACCCGGACGCGCGAGCGTTGCAGTGCTCGATTCTCGGACTCGTCCTCGAAGCGAAAATCGACGGCCGTCCACTCGTTCAACGGAAAGAGGGTGTCGGGCCCGACCTCGACACCGGCGACCTGCGGCTCGAGCGCGCGCGGTGCGGGATCGACGAGGTCCTCCGCGCTGGCGGCGCCGAGAAAGGCTCGCAAGCGGCTCGACGTCCCGGGTGTGGCACCGCCCTCGACGGTGCACGGCACCGTCGTGCTCGCCGGCACGGTGATCGCGGGGGGCAGACCATCGACGACGACGAACTCACACTCGACACGGTCCATGGCACCATCATGGTCGGTCACCGTCAGCTGCAGCTTGTGGAGGAGATCCATCTCGAACGTCAGCGGGCCGAGACGCCGGCCGCGACCGAGAAAGACGTGGCTCTCTTCCCCGGTTTCCAGGTCGTAGGAGAATCGGGACCACTGCTCGGTGGCGATGTTGGACCGCGCCCAGGTACCGTCCGGATCGGCGGAGATCGACTGGGCGATCAGCTCCAGTCCGTCGGGGCTGTTGGCGTGGGCGTAGCGCAGGGTCACGGTTCGGTTGGCGAACCGGTGGGTCATCGTCTTCGCCCACGGACAGGCGCCCTTGGTGGCGGTCCCGGGAAGGCCCTCGCCCTCGACGCCGAAGCGGGCTTCCGGAGGCCGGTTGTCATACCGGCCGTCGACATCGAGATGCACGGTCGCTTCGAGCCTCATCAAACCGCCTTCGCCCTGACAGCCCGGGCCCTCTGCTCGACGCTGCCAGGATGTCCCATAGACCGTGAGCGGCGGCGTGAACGACAGCTGGTGTCCGGGTAGGAGGGTGCCCTCGAAGGGGCCGGTGTTGATGAGACGGTTGCAGCGGAACGGTGTGCGGTCGTCGTCGCCCAGACGCCGGCGGACAATGTCGAAGTCCCGGATCCGTGCGGTCAACCGGGGCATGGTCACCGTCCGGTCCGGATGTTCGATGAGGGTCGCCCACATCTCGCCGCTGAACTCACCCAACTCTTCGACCTCCAGGGCTACAGTCCCGGTCACCGCGAAGCGCGCCGGCACCTCCACCGGCCAGGCGGAGAAGGCGGGGCCCGCGGTGATCAAGACTGTGAGCACGACGAGCCCTCCGCTCCGACCGAGCGGTCCGGACAGCAGTCGCGGGAACTCCGGCAGCGGCGTCTTCCTCATGACGACCTCCAGCGTTCGAGGCGTTGTCTCCACACCGATGCTCCCCCGACGGTCATCGTTGGGGATGGCGATCAAGAGAGAGCGGCGTCTTGAACCGCGAAGCTACCAGCGGGAGTCTTGCCGCCGCGTCACCCGAGCGGGGGGGCGAGGCTCACTCGGAAGGGTGGGGCAGCGAGCCGTGCCGACCCTCGGAGCTCGTCATGCCGCTCGCGGACTCAGAGCGGGGGACTGGGGCGGGTCTCTGAGCGAGGCCTCGGTCTTGGGGGACCCGCCGCTACACCGGAGTCGTCGGCGAGCAGGAAGGTGCGCGTCACCACCGTGCTGTCGCTGTAACTGTAGGGCCTGCGCATCATGTGTGGCGGACGGGCGGGCAGCCCGGCGGCCAGGGCGGGCGGCCAGCGGTAGGCGACCTCCGCCACCTTGAGCGGGACCGGCTCGGCGGAATCCACGGTCATCTCGATCGTCACTCCCTCCGGCGGCAGGGCGTAGTAGCGCCAGCGCCACCAGCCCTCGTGGTCGGTCTCGGTGACCTTGACCGGCTCGCCGTTGAGCCGCGCCGAAACGATCCCGGCCTCTTCGCCGAAGAAGAGGTTGACGTACTCCGCCCGGCGCGGCGAGCGTAGGTGGAAGCGGAGCGTCCGCTCCTTGCCCGTGAGCTCGCTCGCCAGCATCTCGACCTCGGGCGCCGCCACCGCCGCCGCCGGTGCGGGCGCCTTCCACATCGTGGCCTCCGCCGCCGGCAGGATGGCTCCGAGCGAGCCGGCCTCCGGGTCGTCACCGAGGAGCTGGCGGGTGAAGGCGTCAGGCTCGAGGTCCGTGCTCGCCCAGTAGGTCTCGCCGGTATCGGCGTTCAGGGCGTAGAAGACCTCGTTCGGCTTGCGGTGGCGCTCGTCGAAGGGCGAGGTGAAGGCCACCACCGTCAGCAGCACCGTGGCGGCCAGTGCCGCCAGCGCCGGCACCACCCCGCGGCTGGCCTTCACGGTCTCGACGGCCGCCGGGATCAGGAGTCCCGTCGCGTGCGCCACGAGGAGCATCGCCACGCCCGGAGCGTTGACGCCTAGGGCGAGGTAGACGAAGTAGAGGAAAGAGGCCAACCAGAGGGCTCCCGGCAGGGCGCCGGCGAGGATGGCGGCGACGTTGCGGCCGGCATCCGCGTCGGGCACGTCGCGGGTCAGCGACCAACAATGAGCCGCTGCGGCGGCGGCGAGCGGCCAGGCGAAGAGATAGCTGGCACCCGGCATCGCCCAGGTGACGCCGGCCAGCATCAGCAGCCAGACGGCCAGCGCTCCGGCGGAGAGCCCCCACACCGGGCAGGGCTTGCGGTAGAGAACGGCGAGCAGGGCACCGGCGGCTAGCAGGATGACGGCGTTGCCCCAGGCCAGCGACCCGCCTGCCGCGAGCAGCACCAGGGGGCCGGCTACCAGCACGCCGATTTCCCAGAGCGCGAGTCCCCGCGCGAGCCCCCGATAGAAGGCGAGACAGAGGGCCAGGGCCAGCAGCAGAAAGCCCAGAAGCTGCGTCTTGTGCTGGAAGAAGAGAGCCCAAAAGAGGGCGCTGTCGCCGGAGCTGCCGCCACCGATCGCCGTGAACACGCCGGTCACCGTCAACAGCACCAGCACCGGCAAGATCAACGAGGCGAGCAGGCCGAGCCCGAGCGTCTCGAAGTCGAACAGTCCCCGCCGCCGGCCAAGGAAGACGGCGGCGGCGAAGAGCGCGAGCGCCAAACCCGCGACCGGGTAGACAGCCCCAGCGGGATAGGTCACGAAGGCGTAGCCCGCGGCGTTGAAGTAGGTGGCGTTGCCGCGCGCCGGCGGTGGCAGGTCCGCATCGCCGAGGTGCGTCGCCAGCGCCAGTGCGTAGCTGCCGGCGTGTTGGAGGGTGCCCAGGTCGAGGTGGGCCACGCTGTCACCCATGGTGTGGTAGTCGTAGAAGTTGTCGATGAAACCGAAGTTGAGCCCCGCCAGACCGGAGGCCTTCATGATCGAGAAATCGGTGTCGTTGGGCATGCGGCGGTAAACCTCGTAGCTCAACGAGTTGGCGAGCGGGAAAGGAACGGCCTGGTCGAAGGCCCGGATCAGCCCCGCGTTGCGCTCGCTGGCCTCGAACATGAACACCGGGCCGCTGCTGCCGCGCGCCTCGAAGTTGAGCACCACGCCGACGTCCTCGGCCCAGCGATGCTGGCGCACGAACGCCTGCACGCCGAGCAGGCCCGCCTCCTCGCCGTCGGTGATGACGGCGATCACGTCGTTGGCGAGCGGCCCGCGGTGCCCTAGCGCGCGCAGGGTCTCGAGGATCACCGCCACTCCGCTGCCGGCGTCGCCCGCCCCGGGGGCGCTCGGCACCGAATCGTAATGACTCATGAGCGCCAACGCCTTGCCACCGCGGCGGCCCGGCAGGCGCGCCACGACGTTCTCCACCGTCGCCATGCGGGTGACGTTCGGTCGACGCGCGTAGTCGTAGATCATCTCGGCACGCTGCACTTCGACCTCGAGCCCGAGCGATTCCAGGGCCCGGACCACGACCTGGCGCACCTCGGCATTGGCAGGCGAGCCGATCGGGTGAGGCCGGGAGGCGACGGCTCTCACGTGCTCCCGGGCGCGCATCGCCGAGAACTCGCCGGCCGGCGCGTCGGCAGGCCGCGGCGCCGGCGGCTGGGTGGCGATCAGCGAATACCAGGCGAGGACGAGCATGTAGAGCGGCAGGCCGAGGCTGCGCAGCGATCGGAATACGAGCGGCTGGTCAAAGAGGCTGACGCGGGGCTCCTTGTTGGCGGATTGATCGGATGAGTCGATGTCCAAGCAAGGATAGTAGAAAGTCGATCCGAACCCCTCTTGCCAGCTCCTGTAAGCTGTCGGCGGAGCGGTAACTGGCGAATGGCCGGCAATCGCAAGGGAAGAGGCGCGAACCCGTGGAGATGGGTCGTGGGGCTGCTGTTCGTCCTACTGGCGATGGTGGCGCTGTATGCCACACTCCTCGTCCACCCCACTCCGCTCTTTGCCCACGGCGAGCGGATCGACGGCTTCCGCGTCTCCTCCGATCGTGTGCCCACGGTCGATCTCGAAGAGCTGGTTGCGCAGGTCGGTGAGCGACTGGCGGCCTTCGAGCACCGGCCCGAGAGCAGGACCTACAAGGTCTACCTCTGCCACAGCCAGCGCCGCTACAGCTTCTTCGCCAGGCTCGCCCGCCGCACTCCGTCGTCACAGGCCGTCGGGCTCTCCATCCCCGGTACCATCTTCGTTTCCATGCCGCGCCTCGCAGAGCTCGCGGCCAACCAGGGCGGGCTGTTCGTGCACTCACGCTTCGAGGGAAGTCCGGCGTTCGCCATCGCCCACGAGATCGCACACTTCGGCATCACCGACGGCCTCGGGCTGGATGCGAGCCGCTCGTTGCCAGCGTGGAAAAGCGAAGGCTGGGCCGACTACCAGGCCAACCTGGCGAGCATCCGACGCGATCCGAACTACGACCTGGCGCGGCGGATCGATCTGTTGGACGACCCCCGTCACTGGCAGGAGCCCCGGCTCAGAGCTCGCCGCTTCTACGCCTGGCAGCTCCTGGTCGAGTATCTCGCCGAGACCCGGGAATACGGGTTCGAAGACCTCAGCCGTCCCTCGGTCACCGAGTCCGAGACCTGGGCGCAAATGCGCGCCTGGCGTCAAAGCGGCCAACCGCCTCGAGAAGAGGCTGGCAGGCCGCCGGGCCGCCCTCCCCTACGAGGCCCAGGCGGACTTTAGCTCTCGATATCGGGGATGGTCGCGCAGCGGCCCCCGTAGAGCAGGATGCCGAGAGAGAAGATGTCCGAGCGGTGGTCCACCGCCTGCCCTTGGACCTGTTCGGGGGACATGTAGGGCACCGTGCCCATGACCAGACCTTCCCGGGTCAGCAGCTCGGTCTCCGCCTCGCCGGTCTCCCGTCCCACGAGCTTCGCGAGACCGAAGTCGAGGATCTTGACCCGCCCGTCTCCCGTCACCATGACGTTGGCGGGTTTCAGGTCGCGGTGGGTGATTCCCTTGGCGTGAGCGCGTCAGGACTTGTCTATCAAGATAAAGAAGACACCGAATTCATAGCTCGGCGGGTTCGGTAGTCCGGTCATCTCCTGAGTATAGGCAATCAGTCCATTGGTCTTGCTGAAGGCAACGGCTACCTCCTCGACGCGGATGGTTTTTGGGTAAACCGTCGAGGGCCCGGCCTGGCCTTGGGGGGTGATTCGGACGGCGCCGACATGGGATTTCCCGCACGCAACCACATCGACGAAGGCCAAGGTGTAGTTCTTGCCGTCATAGGCCACGTCCGGATTCAGCTTCCGCTGGCCCTTTACCAGCGCACCTTTGTAACTGAACGACTTGGCGGAGAAGTTGCCCGCGATGCCGCCGTGGATATCCGGATCGCCGGCCGAGGTTTTATTCTTGCTGTTCTCGAAGACTCCGAGGTAACCCCCGTTGGGACCGGCGGTGGTCGCTGGATCGTCGAGCCACCATTTCAGCCGCGGTTGCTTGGTGAGGGTCTGGGGCGTCGAGGACTGGAAGCCGGTGGGCACCTGCTTGAGCCACACACCCGTGACTTTCTCCTGGTGGGGAGTGGTCGTAAAGTCGGATGCGTCGAAGAGGACGAAGCCCTCGTTCTGTTTGTCATTGAAGGCGAGACTCAGGAAACCAGCGGGCGCCAGGCTCGAGTCGAGGTCGGTCACCTTGAACTTGGCCGGCTGGACCTTGCCGCCTTGGGTAAGGAGCTTGGCGAAGAGCGCCTCCTGGTAGTTGGTCTTTCCATAGATTCCGCTGCGATACACCACGATCGAGCCGGTGCCGGTCGAGGCAATGTCCGGCACCTCGTGTTTATTCACACTCCAACCGGCCGGGCACGCGGTGCACGGCGCAGCCTCGACGACAATGGGGACGGTGTCGAGCACGACGCCGGCCTTGGATATCCGGGCGGCCTTGATCGACCCGTAGGGATCGACGGTGTAGTTGCCGGCGGGCTTCGCGCGACCAGGTAGGTCTTCCCACACCACCACATAGCGTGCGCCGTCGTAGGTGACGTTGAACGTGTCGTACCAGCCCGCTTTTTGAGTGATCTGGAAGCCCTTGACGCCCAAGACCGTTCCGGCTGCGGAGACCCTCGCACCCATCAAGCGTTGCTTGGGCCACGCCTTGGAGGTTGTGACCTGCCGTTTCCAGACGACCAGATAGTCGGTGCCGTCGCTGGCCACCCGGACGAACTTGTCGAACTGACTGCGCGATTGAAACGCGTTCTTCTGCAACTGGACCGGATTCACCAGTAGCTTGGGGGCGGCTTCCGTCCCGGAGAGCGATCCCACCCACTTCTCGTGTGCGGTCTCGTTGTTGCAGAGGCTCGCCTCGGCGATATCTCCGGAGGGGTTGGCGATCGCGGACCACACATGGACGCCTACTTTCGGCGCCTCGGTTTCGAGCGTGACGGTTTGGGAATCGCCGGCAGCGAGCTCATCGATGCGGCGCTCGCCCAGTACACGCTCGGCGTCCAGGCGAAACAGCACCGGAACATCTTCGGCCGTGGCCAGGCCGCTGTTCTCGATACGGGCCGAAAGGACCAACTCCTGCCCTTCGTCCAGCGTTTCGGCGTCCAGTCGTAGATCGGCCGCCACCACTTCAGGACGGCCCGGGTGCGTCAGGCGCAATCGGGCTCTACCAATCCACTCGAGGGCGTCCGCGAGGAGGCCACGGTCCGAGGCCGTGCGCGTAACGGCAAAGCCCACGCCGCTCAGAAGACCGTCTGGACCGAGCGGAATGGCGTAGAGCTTCCCTTCGATGCGGAAACTGCTCGAGCTCGCCGTTGGCAGGCTGTCCACGAGCGACGGGCTTTCAGCCAACTCCTCGTCGAGAGCGACAATCCGATCCGCGTCCACCAGTGCGCCGAACCGGTCGTGAGGTACCAAGATGATGTCTGCAGGAGCTCTGGACTCCAGATCGACCATCAGGTCACGCCAGTATTCGCCCGGAGCGGATCGAGTCACTGACGTGCGCAGGCCGATCTCGGCCTCACTATCGCGCGCCAGAGTGTCCAGGGTGGCGTTCACGTCGGTGGAACAGCGGCATTCCTGGGACCAGTCCTGAGTCATGAGTCGCAAGGAAGGCGTTTCGATCGGAATACTGCATCCATGCAGAAGGCTGGCTGAACCGACTGCAAGCAGAACAAGGGCGAAACGCTCTCGCGGAGGCCGAACTAGAGACGAGCCGAACATGAAACCTCCATGGGTCAGTGCTTCTGTTGGTCATCCATGACTTTGGCGGCAGCATGCTCGGATCTACCTCGAGCGGAGCGCCAAGCGAGACCGAGCTTCGCGGACGCGTCCCCCGCCGGCCGCGAAGGGGGGCGCGACTGCGGAGATCAGTGAGAGAATGCCCATAGCTTCTCTCTGTCGGTCCTATGAGTCATCGTACGAGGCCAGGGACTTTCCTGTCCCCGCGCAAACGGGTAGCTGCGGGCGATCGCCCTGGAAGATGGGCGTCGATCGACGCAAGCGAGCCGCTCGAGGTGGTGTGCGACTCCTTGCTCAAGGAGCTACGCTCCTGCTGGCGGAGTTCCGGTCAGCCGAGAGCTGACGGTTCGTGGAGGGCCAACGGTGACCCCAGCGACGGCATGGAACCGAAACTCGCGACGTACTCGAGGCGTAGGGTTGAGTGTCGCACGCTGGCGCCGGCCGCGAGAGAAGGACCGACCAGGGGAGAGTCCGCCATGAACCGCGCCAAGTCCGAGGAACCTAATCCGCGAACACCGCTGCGCCTGTGGCCCGGCATCGTCCTTGCGGCGTTGATCTTGCTGATCAGGTTCGGCGTCCCCATCGTCGCTCCCGACGCCGCGATGTTCGCCTTTTTCGGCGAGGCCGTCTGCGCGCTCGGCGTAGTGGTGTGGTGGGTGTTCTTCAGTCGAGCGCGCTGGGTCGAGCGCCTGGGCGCCATCGGTCTGATCGCCGTCTCGCTGATGGTGACGCCGCGCTTCGTCGACGAGTCGATCACGACGGCAGGCATGGGTGTCTCCTTCTACGTCCTCGCTTTCCCGCTCCTCTGTCTCGCCCTCGTCGCCTGGGCGGCGGCCAGCCGGCGCCTCTCGGATCGCGTCCGGCTAGTCTCGATGGTCGCGGCCATCTTGCTCGCGAGCAGCGTGTGGACGCTGCTGCGCACTGACGGCATCCACGGTGCCGGCGACCAGGAGCTGGCGTGGCGCTGGGCGAAGACGGCCGAGGACCGGCTCCTGGCCGGCGACGGCGAGGAGCCGATGGCGCGTCCCTTTCCCCTGCGGGCAGAGGAGGCGGTCGCCGACTGGCCGGGGTTTCGAGGCCCTGATCGCAACGGCGTCGTCCCCGGCGTGCGGATCGAGACCGACTGGACCGCCTCACCGCCCGTCGAACTCTGGCGCCGAGCGATCGGTCCGGGCTGGTCGTCCTTCGCGGTACACGGCGACCGGCTCTACACCCAGGAGCAGCGCGGTGAAGACGAGGTCGTCACCTGCTACGACGCGAGCAGCGGCGACCCGGTGTGGAGACATCGCGACGCGGTCCGCTTCTGGGAGTCGCACGGCGGCGCCGGTCCGCGCGCCACGCCGGCCCTCCACGGCGGGAAGGTCTATACCTTCGGCGCCACCGGGATCCTCAACGCGCTCGACGCTGCCAACGGCACGGTCGTGTGGTCGCGCGATACGGCATCCGACACGGGCAGGGAGGTCCCGCACTGGGGCTTTACGAGCTCGCCCCTCGTCGTTGGTGACGATGTCGTCGTCGACACCGGCGTCCTCGTTGCGTACGATCTCGCGACCGGAAACCTACGGTGGCGCGGACCCGAGAGCAGCGTGAGCTACAGCTCGCCGCATCCGGTGACGATCGACGGAGTCGAGCAGATCCTGCTACTGAGCGGCAGGGGAGCGGTGAGCGTCGCTCCGGCCGACGGCACCACGCTCTGGGAGCACTCGTGGCCGGGCTCGAGCATCGTGCAG
This sequence comes from Thermoanaerobaculia bacterium, assembly GCA_945787575.1. Classification (GTDB taxonomy): domain Bacteria; phylum Acidobacteriota; class Thermoanaerobaculia; order Multivoradales; family JAHEKO01; genus CALZKB01. Next base: position 37,908 of record CALZKB010000019.1, read on the forward strand.
CCGGCCATGACCGCCGACGGCGACGTTCTCATCACCGCCACCGGCGCCGCTGCCGGGATCGGCACCCGCCGCCTCGCGGTCGCGAGCGGAGGCGACGGCTGGAAGGTCGAAGAGCGCTGGACGTCCAACGGCCTGAAGCCCTACTTCAGCGATCTTGTCGTCCACGACGGCTACGCCTACGGCTTCGACGGCAGCATCCTCTCCTGCATCGACCTGGAGGACGGAGGAGATGGCCGCGTTCCGCCTACCCGTCACTCGCGGCTAGTTGGCCCATTCGAGGCCAGGATACGCTCCATGGACGCCTCAGAGGAGGGACATCTCAGAGATGGATGGCCCGGCCGGACCCATCGCCTCGTTGTCAAGGAGGAATTCGTATGGTCACTGCCCGAGCAGCCGGTTCGGAACGACGCGGACGGCTACTCACCGGTGGCGACCGCTTCGACCGGTGGTCCCCTGGCCATCCACGGCGGCTCCACCACCCTGGTCGGGGACCGAGCCGCGGTCATCATGGCGGTCAACCACGAAGGAGACCTCTTCTCCGGCTTCGTCAACGGCCTGGTCCACGAGATCGGTCACGGGTTGACGCTCCCGCATCTTCCCGACGACATCGACGGAACGTGGCAGGGGAACCAGGCCAGCGGCACCTGGAGAAGCTGGGGCTGTGAGTCCACGAGGCAAGGAGCCTCTGGAAAGGCGAGTTGGAGCTCGGAGGGACCGGTAGCGATCCCGTGGCGCTACCGGGCCTTGCCGTGGGGTACACTCGTACGCTGCGCCATCGCCTGCTGGACGAGGTGCGGATCATCAAGGTCATCCGCCCCCAGCTCGATGCCGACAAGAGGCTCCAGGCCAGGTTCTGGGCGGAAGCGAAGTCAGCCGTCCGGCTGCGTCACCCGAATATCGCGACGATCTACGATTTCACGGTCGATGAAGACGGGGTCGCGTTCATCGTGATGGAGTTCATCGACGGCGAGGATCTGGCACGGAAGATAGCCCGCGAAGGGCGACTGCGGGTCAGCCAGACCATGACGATTGCGATTCAGTGCCTCAAGGCGCTCGACTATCTGCACCGCAGCCAGTTCGTGCACAGGGACGTCTCTCCGGACAACCTGATGCTCACCAAGGACGTCGATGGAGAGGACCTGATCAAGGTGATCGACCTAGGGATCGCCAAGCAGCTCGAGGACGACCTGAATCTCACTCAGGAGGGCTTGTTCCTGGGCAAGATGAAGTACGCCTCGCCGGAGCAGTTCGGCAGCCGGGGCGGCGAGCTCGATGGCAGAAGCGACCTCTACTCCTTCGGTGTCGTGCTGTACGAGGTACTCACCGGCGTTCATCCGTTCACGGCGGAGAACCAGCAGGCGATGATGGCGGCTCACCTCTTCCTCCCACCCGGGGAGTTCGCGGCGAGCGATCCTCAGGGTCGGATTCCAGAGGCGCTGAGGATGATCCTCCAGCGGGCGCTGGCAAAGGACCCCAACGATCGATTCCAGACGGCGAGGGAGATGGCCGAGGCGATCGCTCCCGTGAGTGAGTCCTGGGAGGAGGTCGAACCCAGCCCAGCCGAAGAACCCGCGCCCACAGTGATCGAGCCCCTGGCTCCGCCCCTCGCATCGCGCACGACCCAGGAGAGACTCGACCGACAGTTCGAGGCGGTTCCGACAGCGCCGCCCATTCGCGCCGTTGACGAGTCAGAAAAGGACCCGTCGGAGGCCATCGCGGCAACCCGAGCGGCGAAACCGGTCGAGGCGGCGGAGCCGGTCGAGGTGGCGAAGCCGGAAAGGGTCCTCGCCCCCGCGAAACCGGCATCGAGAACGCTGCCGGAGTGGCTCCTCCCAGCGGGCGGGCTCGCCGCGTTGTTTCTGGTTGCGTTCACGATCGGTTCGTGGTTCCTGGGAGGACGGGATGAGCAGGAAGCGCCACCGGACCCACTGGAGGCTTCGGCTCCGCAGCTCGACGAGACGCCGGCCGTGCTGGGGACGATACAAAGCTTCGTCGAGGCACACGTCAACCTCGATTTGCAGGGGCTCCGCTCGATCTGGCCGGCGTTGGCCGGCGGTCGATTGGACGCTGTGCAGGAGTCGTTCTCCGGTGCCGAGTCCATCGATATGAGTATCGATGACTGCACCGTGCTCACCGATGGCGCCACCGCCACGGCGGACTGTCTATTGCGCCAGAGCTATCGACCCAAAAGCGGCACCCCCCAGTCGGTGGAGCGCACGGTTCAATTCAGACTCCGCAAGGGTGACAGCGGCTGGGTCATCGAAGACTACTAGCCAAGCAGCCGCTGGAGCTACTCGTCGCCCAACGACAGGCCCATCTCGCGAGCGGTGCAAACGACATCCCCGTCGAGCGGCACCGTCTTCATCCGGCGAGTTGCCTCAGCCAGCGGGACCGTGCGCACGACCGGCGGATCCAGGGCAACCATGACCGAAGTCTTGCCTTCGGCGATCACCCGCACGGCTGCGGCGCCGAAACGAAGAGCGAGGATGCGGTCATAGGGCGTCGGTGACCCACCACGTTGGAGATGCCCGAGCACGACGGATCGGGTCTCCTTGCCGGTGCGCTTTTCGATCTCGTGCGCCACTCGATCCGCAACGCCACCGAGGACCAGCTCTCGGCCAGGCTCCCGTTCCTCTTTGATGGTCATCTCGCCGCCCACGGGGCGTGCTCCTTCGGCGACGACCACCAGGCTGAACCGGCGGCCGTGGGCCTCCCGCCTGAGGATCTTGTCGCACACGACGTCGATGTCGTACGGAATCTCGGGCATCAGAATGGCGTCGGCCCCGCCGGCGAGTCCGGCGTAGAGGGCGATCCAGCCGGCGTAACGGCCCATGACCTCGATGGTAAACACTCGCTCGTGGGCCTCGGCAGTCGAGTGGAGACGCCCGATCGCCTCGGTCGCGACGCTCATCGCGGTGTTGAAGCCGAAGGTGACCACGGTGCCGCTCAAATCGTTGTCGATCGTCTTGGGAACGCCGACGATAGGCATACCCTTCTTGCACAGCCGATGGGCGATCTCCATGGAGCCATCACCACCGACGGCAATCAGGGCGTCCAAACCCAGCTTGTGGAAGTTCTCGACGATCTGATCCGAGCGATCGATCGTCTCGATCTTGCCGTTGCCGAGCTCGACCGGGTAGTCGAACGGATTGCCTCGATTGCTGGTGCCGAGAATTGTTCCGCCCAGATGGGCGATGCCCCGAACGGAGTCGTGATCGAGGCTCTTGGTGAGGTGGGTGTCGAGGAGACCCTGGTAGCCGCGGCAGATGCCCAGCACGTCCCAGCCCCGACTCCTGGCCGAGAGCACGGCAGCCCGGATGACGGCGTTCAAGCCCGGTGCGTCGCCGCCCCCCGTGTTGATCGCGATGCGCTTGGTGCTCGACATCGGATCACTCTCGCTGACGACGGGTGGAGAAGTAAGAGGCTTCGCGCTCGGAAGAAGGAGGATTCACTGTGTGCTGGATCCTGCCATAAAAGACGCGCCCCTGAAGAAGTGCGCCCCTGAAGAAGTGCCCCCTGAAGAAGTGCCAGCCACTTCGCGAGGGGGCGGGTCGGAAACAATCGCTGCTTGCTCTTGTCACCGGATGCCCAAGCGGTGATTTGAGGTGGTCTGGTGCGGACGAGCTTGAGGGCGGTATCGGGCGTCCTCGCGCGCTTTGCTGGAACGATCTCCTTGATTCGACGAGGCGAACACCGATCTCGCGGGCCACACGGTCGTGGCTGAGGCCCAGTGGCTCGAGAAACTCGAGGTTGCGATGGCTCGTGAGAGGATAGGATTGCGGCCCTCGGAAGCATGAGATGAGTCCCCCGTCACGGTTTGCCTGAACGTCATGCGACCACGACGAATCTGCGCTTGGCTGCTGAGCGGCATGGCCCTGTGCCTCTGGCTTCCGACGCTCGCTGACGCCCAGCGCCCCCTCCTTTCCATAGAGGCGGACCCTGCCAGCCCCTGCGGCGGCCTCGAGGGGCGATACCTGGCGCGGCTCTACGCGAGCGGCACGGTGATCGTGCTCTCGGGGGCCGAGTTCCCGGGTGGGCGCAACGTCGGTGCCGTGGAGTCGGGGGCGCTGCGCGTCGAGGTCGACGGCCACGGTGGATGGACCACCGAGGCGTCGCCCAACGGACCACTGTGGGGCATCCTCGATCCCGTCTTGCCGCCCACGGACCCGGCGTGCCTAGCCTTCCGCCACAGGGATCGCTTCACCTGGGCTAGCGATCTGTTGACCTATGTCCGCTACTGGACCGGCGAAGTGCTGCCGGCTATCCGCGCCCTCGACCCCTCGGTGAATCGTCTGGAGATCTCCAATCGCACCGTTCACTTGGAGGTCGAGCAGGTGGACGCGCGGCTGGGGGCTGTTCTCACAGGAGTCGAAGCCGGAATGCTCGGCTTCGGGCGCATCGACGACCCCGAGCGCTTCCTCTTCGTTCCGGTGGTGCTCGACGAGGCGCGGCGGCGGGTCGCCGTCCACGTTCTGAGGATCCGCGGAGCCGTGTTCGACGAGCGAGGAACCGAGAGCCTCGGCTGGGCGCTGGCCGACTCTTCCGGAGCGAGCCTGACCGAAACCACGCCCAGGTTCCGACTCCGGGTCGCGGATATCCGACCCTTTTGAGGTGATCCACTCAAGGCGACAGGATCGCCGCACGCCGAACTGTCCGAAGGATGGGTCCACCTCGGTTTGAGGACCGGCGAACCTACCGACCTACCTGATGGGGTGGCGGTCGTCTACGCCGAGAGGGTGTTTGCAAACCGCCCGCGACTTGCTACCAAGGTGCGATCAGAAGAAAGGAAGTTGTCATGAAGAAGAGAGTACCTTCGTGCACCCTCGGTATCCTCCTTGTGTTCGCTCTCTCCGCCGCCCAAAGCTACGGAGGGACCGCTCCTGCCGGCGGGGGCGACCCGGGCGTCCTGCCCGCGGACCTCAACCTTGGCGCTGACGAGTTCTGGGAGAATTTCGACTCTTACGTCGACGGTAGCGAGATGCATGGCCAGGGCGGCTGGAAAGGCTGGGACAACAATCCCGCGTTCGGCGCATTGGTGACCAGCGCCTTCTCGCACAGCAGTCCGCACTCTGTGGATATCACCGGCAGCTCCGATCTCGTGCACGAGTTCGCGGGCTTCACCAGCGGCCAGTGGGTCCTGACCGCCTGGGTCTACGTTCCGGCCGGAACGCCGCTGAGCTACATCCTCGCGCTCAACACCTACGCCGACGGCGGACCCTATAACTGGTCGACGCAGGTTTTCTTCGACGCCATGAGTGGGGTAGTGGTGTCCGATTTCGATGGCGGCACGCTACCGATCGTCACCGACGACTGGGTCGAGTTTCGGGTCGAGATCGACCTCGACACAGACACTCAGGTGGGCTATTACGACGGCCAGCAGCTGTACTCCAAGAGCTGGACGGAGGGTGTCAGCGGAGGGGGCGTGCTCAACATCGCGGCGATCGATCTCTTCGCCAATGGAGCGACGTCGGTCTACTACGACAACGTCTCCCTGTGCCCCGCGTCGGGCTGCTTGGTACCGGTCGAGCTGAAGTCGATCTCGATCGACTGATCGGTCCTCAGCGGGAGGTAACTCCTGATCCTTCGAAAAATAGTAGCTTGTCAGTCCTGATACAAGCTATGGACTGGAACGGGAAGGCCTATCATGAGCCAGCAATGGTCCGAAGAGTCCTTTAGAGATAGCCTCAAACAGCTTCTGCGGCGGGCCGCTATCGATCCGACTTTTCGTCAGAAGTGCTTGGAAAGCGCCCAAGGAGCCATTCAGGAGATCAGTGGTCAGGATGTGTCTAGAGAGGTCCCGGTTCGGTTTGTCGAAGAACTGGAGGAGCTGGTGTTTGTCTTGCCGAAACAGCTCACCGGAGCCGACGGTCTAACGGTCGAGGACTTGCGGTCAGCGGCCGGCGGTGACGATGGGGGCCCCGAGAGGGGCGAGCTCGTGAAGATCCGCAGACACGTCGAGGGCTGTCTGGCCGCCGCTCTGGCCTATTATCGGTGTGTTGGGGACCTCAAACGACTATCGTTGGGGCCCAAGAAATAGATCACTGCTTGCGCCGCAGGATCTCGACTCCGTACTCCTCCGGGTGCTGCAGGGGTGGGCTGCCGGTGATGTGCTCACTGTCGTAGTGGTCTCGCACCCAGCGGTAGAGCTTCTCGCCATAATCGGTGCCAAACAGCAGTGGGCCGTACTCCGAAGTGGCTTTGTGGGTCAGCACGACGATGTCCGGTTTCGCGCGCTCCATGGCGTCGATCATCGCGTCTTCGCCATAGAGGAGGAGCTCCGGCGGCATGAAGTTGATGAAGGGCGTGGGATTGGGTCGGCGCGACCAGTAGTTTAGGGTGACGCCCTCGGGAACGACCACCATCGTGGCCTCGTCCGGGAAACGCGTTTGCAGTTCGTCCAGGGTTTGCTGGAAGAGCTGGCCGCGCACCCGGTCGCCGTACATGCGGTCGCGGCCCTGCCCCACCGGCCATGCCTTCTCCTCGTACTTTCGAGCTGACATCTGGTTGAGGGTGACCGCCATGCTGGCGAGGATGCCCACCGTCGCCAGGGTCAGGCCGAAGGCACGCGCCCGGCGGCCGGCCAACGCCGCGGGCAACCAACCTGCCAGGCAGACCACGACACAAGCCATGGCCGGCATCGCCAGGGCGAAACCGTAGTGGTAGACGCGAGCATTCAGGATCATCTTCGCCAAGAGGACCAGCGAGAACGCCAGGAGACCGACCCGCACCACCAGCCGTTCACCCAGCTCTGTGTCGCGGCTCCTGGTATACCACCAGAGGTTCCCGGCGAGCGCGAGCAAGACCAAGAGCGGCAGGGCGCGCGGCGCCTGATCCCAGCGCACTCCAGCGAGCCGGCTCCAGAAGAAGTAGACGAGCCCGGCCACGCCACCGACGAGCGTGCGCATCCTAAAGGACGCTACCTTGCGCTCCACGAACGCCACCGGCGCCAGCAATCCCAGCAGGATGACGAACCACTTCAGGACGGCAGTCAGGTTGGACCAAGGCTCGTCGAAACCCATGCCACGGGAATAGAACTTCAGCTGAGAGACCTCTCCGGAGAGGATGTTGAGCCAGGAGCCGAGGAGACCGCGCGAAGCGGGGCCGGCGCCGATGGACACGCTCAACGACACCCACGCCACGAGAACCACCACGGCGCTCCCTAGCGCCAGACGGACCACCGAAGCCACCCGTCCCCCCGGACCGGGTCGCAGGAGGCAGATGGCGAGGACGCCCGCACCGGCCGCCAGAAAGATCTCCACCTTGGTCAAGAACACCAGGCCCAGCAGTACTCCCGCGACCACCCAGAGGCGGGTCGAATCAACCGCGCCACGGCCGGCCGTCACCAGCAGCAGAACCAGCGACAGGGTCACGCCGTGGGTCATCTCATGGGAGTAGGGAGTGACCCAATTGAAGTTGCCGTAGTGCCCCAGGTGCTGGAAAGCGAAAAGACCCAGCAACGTCAGCGGAGCGAGCATCGCCGTCACTGCCGGATCCGCACGACGAAACAGCAGCGCCAACAGCACGCACGCCAGAGCCAGCACCAGCAGGTTCACCCCCACCAGCGTCGAGAATCCGGTGCCAAAGAGCCGGAAGGCCCACTCGTTCACGACCGGCGACAGCGGGCCGTTGAAATACGACACGTCCCGGTACAGCGCGTCGCCCTCGACGAGCCGCCAAGGCGTGTAGAGCTCTCGACCGAAGTCCACCTGCACGTCCGCCCACTTGCGCCAGGACGTCGAGAGCTGCGGCCACGCGCAGACCACGCACACCAGCACCCCGGCGAGCCACGAAAGCCGGCGCGATCGGTCGACTGCCGGTTGCAGAGGCTTGTCCACCCGCGGCGCAGCCGACGGTTTCTCCTTCGGTTGTCGCCTACCCATCCGAATCCGTCAGATAACCCAGCGACCTGAGCCGAGCGCGCATCTCGTCATTGAGCTCCAACGAATCCGCTTCCCGCTCGCCCAGCGCCCGCTTCAGCGCCAGGGCCCGCTGGAAGGTGGTCAGCAGCTCCTTCGCACCCTGCCGGCGTTGGCTCTCGAACCTCGTGGTACCGGGAGAAATCGGCCTGCTCTCGGTCGGGTCGTCGTCGAGGCGCAGTAGAAAAGCGCCCTCATCGTCGGCCGGCCGGTAGATCTTCCGGTCGTTGGTTCGCAGCGCCCGCTGCGACTGGCCGTCGATCATCAACTCGGCCAGCGCCGGCGCCGGCGCCAGCTCCTCTCCTCGCAGCAATGGCCACAGGCTGCGGCCGGCCAGCGGCAAGGGAGACGCGCGCGTGATCTCGACGAAGGTCGGCATCAGATCGACCAGACGCACCTGATCCGTCACCACCTGGTTGCCCGGTAAGACGCTCGGCCACCAGATCACCAGTGGTACCTTGAGGACCTCGTCGAACAGGTGCTTGTGGTGCCCCTTGTCGCGGTGCTCGAAGAACTCCTCTCCGTGGTCAGCCGTGACGACCACCATGGTGTCTTCCAGCAGGCCTCGTTTGCGCAGGTGTCCGAGCATCGTCGCGACGATCTCGTCGGTGAAGCGGATCTCGCCGTCATACAAGGCCAGGACGTGCTCCAAGTCGCGGGCCGGCATGCCGGGCCGGATGTTCGGGTCGGACATGAGCCGGCCGCTGATGCTGCCCTCATAGGCCGGATCGAACATCGTGTCGTAGGGCGGTGGTGGCATGAAGTCGTAGTGCACGTCCCAGAGATGCACGAACAGGAAGAAGGGTCGGTCACTCTGCCGGCTATCGGCCCAGCTTCGCACCGCCTCCAGGGTTCGCGGACCGGTGATGTCCCGGTGGCTGTTGCCTCGGCGCTGGCGGGCTTCGCGACGCACCTCTTCGCCGGCGGCCTCGTCAGGCGTGGTCGTCATGCAGCTGGCGTAGCTATCGAATCCCTGCCCCATGCCGAAGACCGGATGCAGGTACGGCCCGCCGAAGAAGCCGACCGTTTCGTAACCTACCGCGCCCAACACTTCAGCCAGCGTGACGTGACCATCGTTGAGCGTCAGCCCGTTGTCGACCAGACCGTGGGTGGAATCGTAGAGGCCGGTCAACATGGCCGCGTGCGACGGCAGCGTCCACGACGTGGTGCTCACCGCATTCTCGAAACGGATGCCTTCGGCGGCCAGCCGGTCCAGAAACGGGCTTGTATTCCTGGGGTAGCCGTAGCTCCCCAGATGATCCGGCCGCAGACTGTCGATCGAGATCAGGATCAGGTCGGGTGGCTGCCGTGGAGGCTCGGGAGCCTCCTTGACGCCGCCGCAACCGATCAGGCAGACACCGATGAAGCCCCCGAGCCCCGCCCTCATTGCCGCGACGACCGCCGGTGTCGGACAGATCCGATCCAGGAGCATTGGGTGAATACTAGCGCCCGAGCCCATCGGGACATCAGGATGCCGAGCCGATGCCGAAAAGCGAGCTTCCGAGCATCACGCCGAGTCTCTCCCGATCACGGCCCTTCTCAGCGGATCCAGGCGTAGCCGAGCTTGAAGAAGAAGGTGCGGTCGGTACGGGTGAGATCCACGTCCGTGAGGCCGAGCTGGTTGTCGGCGTAGCCGACGAAGAGCACGGTGCGAGCGTTGAGCTTGTAGGAGTAGAGAAGTTGGGTGAAGAGGGTCTCGGTCTCGGGCTCTACGGCGAAGCTGTAGAGCTCGGGGTCTCGAGTGACATCCAGCCATTGGAAGATGCCGCGCACGAGCATCCGGACGTTGAAGTTGTAGACCAAGCGAAGCTGGCTCAGGTTGGCCTCGAACAGCTCGCCGCCGGCCACCTCCAATCGCCGCAAGGTGTGATCGACACTGACGTTGACGTGCCGGCCGATCTTGGCTTCGACCGACGGATTGACGAACAGCTGATCGGCTCGCTGGTTGTTCGAAAAATCGATCCCGTCACTGATCTCGGCAAACACGTCGAAGTTGATAGCGCCGCTGGGCTGCAGCGAAAAGAACACGGAGCCACCGTCGAGGTCCTCGTAGAGGACCGCGTCGAAGAGCTCTTCCCTACGCAGCACGAGCAGTTCGATCACCGACTGCTGAGGGCCTCTGAGCGTGGTCCACAGCTGAGCGATCTCGTCGGTCAGCCGGCCGTCGTGATCCTCGGTACGGTTGAGGTAGCCGGCCACGTTCCACTGGTCGAACCAATCGTCGTCCTCACCCCAGAAACGGCGCGTGGCGACCATTTGACCCTTGAGGATATCCACTCGCGGCAGGAAGCCGCTGTCGGCCCGGAAGTCCGTGCCGTAGTCCTCGTAGTCCACCGCGAAGTTCCACTTGCGGGTGTCGTACTCGTAGCGCACCTCCCAGAAGTCGTCCTCGAAGGCGTCGGCGGGCTGATCGAACTGCGCGGCCACGGATCGCGGGTAGAGGGTGTCGGACCGCAGGTAGTGAACCAGCAGGGTGTCCGTTTCCCGCGGGCGGAAGAATCCGTCCACTCCGACGACGCGGTTGTGGTAGCCATCGCCCTCTCTGCCGGTGTAGACGAGGCCGACGGCCGACGCTTCACCCACGTCGCGGCGGTAGCGCGCGACCCCACTGGTCACAGACTGCATCAGCAGCGTCGATTCGGAGCCCTGGTTCGAGGGGAAGACGAGGCTGTTGACCGCGTCCTCGACCACGAAGATCCCGAACCCGTTCCGGTTCTGTTTGGCGGCCAGCTTGAGCCCCCAGTCGGGATCGACCACCGTGCGGGTGAAGACGATCCGGTTGGGGGTGCTGAACGAGCTGATGCCCTCGAGGAAGAACGGCCGCTTCTCCTCGAAGAAGAGCGCGAAGCGCTCGTTGACGTCGAGCTGGGCGACATCGGCCTCCACCTGTGAGAAGTCGGGATTGAGGGTGCCGGTCAGAGTCAGGTCCGGGGTGATCCCCCAGCGCACGGTCAGACCCGCATCGACATCCTCTTCGCCGGTTACCAGGTCGCCGGCGGGGAACGTGTCCAGGGTGTCGGTCCGCGCGGCGGTCAGCGTCGGGTCGATCTCCAGATTGCGGCCCGGCTCCAGACCCTCGAGACCCGTGACCTTGTCGAACTGACAGACGATGCAGGACTGATTCCAGTCCCTGCCGCTCGAGTTCATGCGATGACGGCTGCTCCGGGGGTAGGAACGCCCCACGTCGAACCCCCAGGTCTGGGGGCCGCGGGTGTTGGGGAAGCGCAGCTGGTTCAGCGGGAAGGCGATCTCGACTTCGAAGCCGTCCGCGGTGATCCTGCCCATCGAGTCCCAGATCATGTCCCACGACCAGTCCTCGGACCGGTCGACCGCGCTCGATAGCGCGTCGGCCTGCACCCCCAGCGGATTGACCCGGAACTGGACGTTGCGGCGCTGATCGTCGAAGGTGTCGATCTGCACGATGACGTAGTCGTCCTGGATCAGCGTGTCGATCTGATCCCGGTCCATCAGGTGCGCCCGAATCTGCGACGGCTCGGGGTCCCAGGCCCGGAATCCCACGTAGACGTTGCGGGTGTCGTAGGTCACGTAGGCGAGCGTCCGGACCGGCGGCTCGACGTTGTCGCCGGGGAACCACTCGTAGTCGATGGAGATCTCGGTTGCGTCCGACCAGGCCAGCTCGTCCAAGACGCCGTCGATGGCGATCTCGGAACTGGCGGGACGGACCGCGTAGACCGTGGGCTGTCTGGGCAGCGCCGGCTTCTCTTCGTTGCCCTCCCGGACCAACCCGGACAAGGAGCCCGTGACCCAGAGGCCGCAGGCTAGAACGATCGCGATGTGCCGCATCAAGAGCAGCATCTCCAAGCGCCGGAGTCTTCGGCGCCGCGAGCAGACAAAGCCCCGCAAAGGTACGTCTCGGGACTCGGCAACAAAGCTAATGCCGGCCGCACCGGGAGTCGCCACCTGAAGAGGTAGGCGAGGACCCCTCGCTCGTCAATCCGCTGTCGTCACAGTCGTGGACGGGCATCCTACCGCCTGCTCCGGTGCGCTCGACGGGAACGGCTTACGGCACAGTGGCCGACCAAGCCGACGTGTCGCCCGACTCGAAGCCGTCGGCGAAGATACTCAGGAGCGTTGCCCGAACCCCACTGGCATCGGTTGCGATGTAGATCGCGTCGTCGGCGCGGGCGAACGCCTGCCCGCGGGGGATGGGAACGCCGGAGTCGACCTCGGTCCAGACCGAACCACCCCTCGTCCGATAGACGCCTCCGAAAAGAAGCCCCAGGTAGATGTCGTCCCCATCGGCAGACAACTTCTCTGGGAGCATGAAGGGCAAGCCGTTGTTCGCCGGCGTCCAGTTCATCCCGCCGTCTACGCTCTTGAACATGCCATCGCCCTGGAACCCGGCATAGAGGTCACCGTTCTCCGCGACCGCCAGTGAACGAGTCTCGGCCTGGAGCGGCAGCCCGGTGTTGACTTCGAACCAGACGTCGCCTCCATCGGTGCTCTTGAATACGCCGTTACCACGCGTACCGGCGTACAGATTCGTCCCATCGGTCGCCAGCGCCTTGACGTCGAGGTTCGGCAGCCCGTTGTTGACCGGATCCCAGCTGCTCCCGCCGTCGGAGCTTCGATATACGCCGGCCTCGGCAGTCCCGAAAAAGACGTCCGTGCCGAGCTCTTCGAGCGCTTGATACCCCAGGAAAGGAGTGGAGAAGACCAACGCCCAACTATCCCCGTCGTCGGTGCTCTTCAGTATCCCCTGGGTCCAAGCCGTGGCGAACAGCCCGGCACTCGACTCTCGGAGGGCGAGGATCACTTGATGGGCGAGGTCGGTATTCGTCCAGTTCTGCCCGGAATCAGTGCTCTTGAGAATTCCACGCCACCCGGTGCCGGCGACCAGGTCGCCGTTGTCCAGTGCCAGAAGGCTGAACACGTTCGAAGCGATCAGCCCTAGATTCGAATCGTTCCACGACGCGCCGCCATCGCTGCTCGTGTAAACGCCGGAGAGGAGACCGGCAACCAGATCGTCTCCAAGCGCGGCCACGGAAGAGATCTCTTCGACGAGACCCGTGTTGATGGGGATCCAGTTGGCGCCGCCGTCGGTGCTCTGGTAGACCCCATGGAAAGTACCCGCAAACAGATCAGTACCCGAAGCAAAGATGGTCGGTACGGTCTCCAACGGTGGCAGCCCGTTGCTGGCATCCGCCCAATTGTCACCGCCGTCGCCGCTCTTGAAGATCCCGCCCTGGTGCAGTCCCGCAAAGAGGTCGGAGCCCGAGACGGCCAGACTGCGGACCATGCCCCCTACGTCCGGCAAGCCTGTGTCTTCCCAGGAAACTCCTCCATTCACGGTCTTGAACACCTGGGGAGCGACACCCGCACTCAGTCCGTCGGTGCCCGCATAGACTGCACTTCCATCGGAGACGAGGGACCAGATGTAGAGGTTCGTCACCCCATTGTTGACCGCAAACCAACTGTCTCCGCCGTCGACGCTCTTGAACACGCCTCCATTGAACACCCCCGCGTAGAGCTCACTGCCGCTCACCGCCAGCGCCATCACATTGGTTCGGAACACTTGAACCAGCCCGTCGCACAGCTGCGTCCAGCTGTCGCCACCGTCGGCGGACCTGAACACGCACATCGAGGTGGCGGCAAAGAGATCGCTGCCGGACGAAACGAGAGCTCGAACGTTCGGGTACGCCCCTGGAAGGCCGGCGTTGCCCTGGACGTTCACCAAGCCGGCGTCGGCCGGAGACCAGGTGGCGCCGCCATCGGTGCTCTTGAAGATCCTTCCCCCGCTGTCAGACACGCCACTGGCTCCCGTGCCCGCGTAGACGACGCTCGGATCCTTCGAGTCGACGGCGGTCGTCGTCGCGGTCAGAGAGCCTCTTGTAGCTTTCTCATATCCGGATCTCCCTGACGTCGATTGATCTAAGAGGAGCCATCGCGCGTGACTCGATACCCCAAGTGGCCGGCATGGCCAGGAGCACCGCGGATCCGAGAGCCACCGAGGCTCTCGCACTCATCGTCACGACGGAGTGTGCCTTTCGAGGGTCCCTCCACTAGAGTTCAGAATCAGAACGCCGTCGCCAGACCCCGAGGGGCGGGTCGAAATACCTACCTGAATAGGCGGGTGCATCGATCGGTTGCCTGGCCGTCTCGGGCGCTATTCCAACAGAGCCGACGAAGATCGAGATCGCATCACTTCCCCTCGGAGTCCCCGCCCTTTCGGGTGTGTCGAGCTACTGCCCTGGCGGCTCTGTTCCGGAGCGGGACGACCCGCTACGGTGGTGACGAGAGAAGAAGGGGCTTTCGATGCGCGTAATCACCGGTCGTCGATTGGTTGGTCTAGCTTGGGTCACTCCGCTGATCGTGGTCTCAGGCGTCGGTCTCGGCACCTCACCGAGCCGGGGACAGGAGAACGAGAATCCTGGTTTCATGGCCAGCGCGGGCCGCGAGACATACCAGACCTACTGCGCCAGCTGCCACGGCACGGAGGCCGACGGTCGAGGGAGCCTCGCCCGCCACCTGACCGTCCGCCCGACCGACCTCACCAAGGTCAAGCAGCTCAATCAAGGGGTTTTCCCCAAGGAGGAGGTGCGTCAGGCGATCGACGGTCGGAAGGAGATCGGACCTCACGGCTCGGCCGACATGCCGGTCTGGGGAGACGTCTTTCAGAGCTCGATGGCGCTCAAGACCTTCGAGCAGGGCGAGACCGACGAAGATCGGGCCGCCAGGAAGATCCGCGAGCTCGTCCAATACCTGGAGTCGATCCAGGTCATCGATTGAAGGTGCATCAGGCCTCCGGGATGTCGCCAGCGGCCACGTTGTAGAGGTGCACGTTGCCTGGCAGAAGGTCGGATAGTAACGTCGAAGCACTGTGACGGTGCCGACGGATGATCAGGCCTCGGTGATTGGCGCCGGCGTGAGGTCGTCCCAACCCCTGCTGGTCTTGGATCCTCAGCGGCCGGCGGCGCGGGCGTTGGTAGCCATCCTCGAGGCTCTCTTCGAGGTCGCGCTCCGGAGCGAGGAGGGCGTGCGCGAGGATCGGCACGTGGAGCACCTGCACGACTTTCGGGTCTCCCTGAGGCGCACCCGGTCGGCCCTCGGGGGCGTCAAGAAGGTCCTACCCCGGGCACCGGTCAAGCGGTTCCGGCGGGAGTTCGCCTGGCTCGCGCGGACGACCGGGCCAACCCGCGATCTCGACGTCTTCCTGACCAAGCTGCCGGACTACGAGGCCCAGCTGCCGGCGGATCTCGTCGCGCGCCTTGAGTCGGTGAGGAGGTCGCTCGGCCGACTGCGCGGTTCGGCCCAGCAGCGAGTGGTCGAGAACCTCGAGACCGCTCGTTATCTGCACCTGCGCACCGAATGGCGCGCCTTCCTCAGCTCGCCGGCGACGATCTCGGGAGGCGAGAACGGGCAGCGCCCGATCGTCGAGCTGGCGGACCGAGCGATCTCCGAGGCTCACAACCGGGCAACGAAGCTGGCGCGGGCGCTCGATCCGACGTCCTCCGACGCCGACCTGCACCGGCTGCGGGTCGCCGGCAAGCGACTGCGCTACCTGATGACGTTCTTCCGGTCGCTCTATTCCAGCGAGGAGGTCACCCCCAAGATCGAGTCGTTGAAGGTCCTGCAGGACACGCTCGGAGATCTCCACGACCTGGCGATCCAGCGCTCGCTTCTCGCCGAGCTGGTGCGGGGCACGGCGACTCAGGACCTCCCGTCGAGCGCCGAGCGGGTCGCTAT
>CALZKB010000020.1 GCA_945787575.1 Thermoanaerobaculia bacterium
ACCGTCGAAGTCGAAGGTCGCCTCGTGACGCTCACGGCCACCCCAACTGGTCTCGCCGACCTCGACGCCGTTGACCCGCACGATCGCGTGGTGATCGTTCTCCGCCCCGCCGTTGGTTCCGCCGGTGAGATGCACCACCATCCGCGCCGGCCCCGAAACCACATCGCTGAGCGTGACGTCGAAGCTCCGGGTGTTGTTGGAGCTCGCGGCATTGATGCCGTCCCAGTACCAGTAGTCGGCGCCGGTCTCGAGGGTCGTGGTGATCGCCGGCAGCAGATCCTCTTCGAGAAGCTCGAGCGACTGGTAGACACCACCAGGCATCGCGGTCGGGTAGTCCCGCTCGACGCTGTCGGCCAACACGCCGTCTACGTTCAGCCGCAGGCGGTACACGTTGTACTCGGTGTAGAGGCTGTCGATCGCCTCGCCGTAGAAGTAGATGCCGTCGCCTTGGCGGCCGCCGACGATCCACGCCACCGCCTCGCCGCGGTTCTCGACCGCCACCTTGCCGCGCGCGACGAAGCGGCGGATGGCCCCTTCGGGGAGTCCAGCCGCAGCGGCCATCTCCGCCGAGGAGACATAGTAGAGGCCGGTCGAACGCACGTCGAGCCGAAGGACGGGCAGCCCGCCGCCGCGCTTGCTCCTGGCTCGGGCATCACGCCGGCTCTCGCCGACGGTCACCAGCCCCGATCGCTCGCTCAGCGGTCTGGCTGACGCCATGCGCTCGGCCAAGCGGCCGGAGACGTTCGGGGCGACCGCGAAGCTCTCTTCGAGGGCGATGCGGTCGCCGCGCTGCGCGACTCGCACCGTGTACGGACCGTAGGCGTACGTTCGGCCGTCGGCCTGGTGCTCGACGATCACGTAGCTCAGCTCGTCGCTGAACGGCGCACGGCCGTCGGCGATGCGGTAGACGCCGCCCTGTGGCGCGCCGACGAGTGCCGGCACCAACCCTTCGGTGACCAACGCGTAGTCGCCCAGATCCGAATCGTAGCGCAGCACCTCGAAGCCGCTCGAGAGAGCCTCGTAACCGGTGGAAAACTCGAAGACCACCGAGCCACCATCGACGTAAGCTCCCGCCGAGGTTACGAGCGCCGCCGTAACGTTGAAGATTCCGGCGTCGACCGTGTCGTCCACTTCGCCGGCAGTCATGGTGATCGGTACATCTCCCGGCACGGGAGCGAGGCCTTCGACGCCGATACCCAAGATATCCGGATCGGCATCGCTGTCGAGAGTGTCGTCGCCTCCCGCCAGGTTCGGCGGTGAGAAGTCGGAGTAGACGGCCGGCCGCACGAAGATCACGCGGTAGTCGCCCGGGGGCAGACCTGGGAACTCGTAGAAGCCGTTGGAGTCGGTGACCGCCTCGATCGGATTGCCGAGGGCGTCGTTGATCGGCAGGAAGGTGACCGGATCGACGAGTTGAACCGTCAGCCCGGGGATACCGTTTTCCTCGTCCCCGGTCGCGGGCAAGCCGTCATCGCCGAGCGGCTCGTACTCACCGTCACCGTCGAGATCGTGCCAGTACAGGTTGCCGAGTGACGACAGGACGTAGTCCTCGACCTCACCGGTCGAGGCTGGACCGGTCGGCGTCTCGCCGTCCGTACCTGCCGCGGTCGTCGTGATCCGGAAGCGCGCGGCCATGACGCCGGTGGCGTCGTAGCCTGCGGTGGCGACCGAAGGCACGACGATCGTGATGTTGGTCGCGACGGACGCGACGTCGAAGTCGGTTGCGATCTGCTCGCCCGTATCCGCGAAGTCGCCGTCGGAGTTGAAGTCGATCCAAGCGTTGAGGATACCGATACCGTCGGCGCCGGTCCCCGTTGTCGGGCAACCGGTAATCTCGATGTCGACCGTGGCGCCGGGATGGAGCGGATGCAGGAAGCTCACCCCGTCCTCGTCGTCGACGTTGTTACTGTCGTCGCCGAGCCCGTCGAAGGTCGGCTGACCGTTGAGCTCGCTGTCCGGCGCCGTGCCGAGGCAGGCGTTGCCGATCGACGTTATCTCGTGGTTGGGACCGTTGCTGGCCGCCAGAGTCGCGTACGGACCGTCGGGCAGATCGCCCCAATCGAACTCGAGGGCGAGGAAGCCGAAGTCGTGGATATGGCGGTTGTTGCCGGGACCGCCGGTGGTCAACGGAGCGATCGCGTTGTTCAAGACAATCGTGGTGTCTCCGTCGGAGTCACGGGCGTCGTCGTTGCCGTCACCGACCGGCGTCGCGTCGAGCACCGTCGCGGCGAAGCCGGAGAGAGCTGGTTGAGTCGTGTCGATCCGCAGGCAGTAGTTGGTGCCGTACTGCAGACCGCCGGTGAAGAGGTACTCCCCATTCGCATCGCTATCGACGCTCGTGGGCGGACCCTGATCGCCGGTCGTGCTGCAATCGCCGTCGGTGTCCTGCACCAGCTCGACGGTGACCGACGGGATCCCGGCCTCGCCGGGATCCTGCACCCCGTCCGCGTCGAGATCGTTCCAGATGCGGTTACCGATCTCGAGCGGTGCGGGGTCGCACAGCGCCTCGAGGTCGCCCAAACCGCCCGCCTTGCCGAAGGTGTCAGGATCGGTGCGCAGGAAGATCCGGTACTGTCTGTCGCGCGCACCGTCGGAGCGACGACTCCAGGTGATGCCACCGCTGAAGACGTTCGGCCCGCTGGGGTTATTGAGCGGATCGAAGACCGTGGAGAGCACCTCGCCGTTGATCGGCACCTGGTAGAGACCCCCCACGGTGATCTCATCGTGGACGCCGGTCAGCTCCTCTTCGAAGTAGTACTCGCCGTTATCCGGTCCCTGGCCGTTGCCGGCGCCGACGGTCGTGGTCCCGCCGCAGCTCGCGTCCGATTCTAGATCCCAGCCGCCCGAGCCGTCGGAACAGGCGCGGAGGATGTCTCCGGCGCCGTCGCCGCGCCACTCGACGTTGCTCGTGTTGTCCGGCGTTCCGTCGTCGAAACCGGCCTGGTCCGAGAAACGATCCCGGAAGCCGAGGATCATGTCGCCGTTGTCGAAGTCGATGTCGGCCAGCATCGGCTGCGGATAGGCGACCTCGGTGCCGAACACCGGACCGAGAACGTCCGCCGGATCGTCCGACCACGGATTCCACTCGGCCGGCAACGCACCGCCGCCGCCGGCGTCGACGACCAAGCCCCGCGGGTAGTCGAGCGGCTCGCTGAGGACCTGCGTGAAGCTGGTCGTGGCCGGGTCGAACGAGTAGACGTAGCCCTGCAGGTCAGACACAGCCGGGCCGTCGCAGACCATGCCGACGTAGACGAGCCCGTCCTCGAAGGCGACGGCGAACGGCCGGATGTTGCCGTTGCAGGCCGGCGCCGGCAACGCCACGCTCGCAACGTCGGCGGCCACGACCGTCGTGGTCTGCACCGGGAGCGAGACGAGGGTGTTGGCGAACAGGTTGACGGTCCACAGCGTCGACTCGTCGTCCGAGATGTCCATGTCGCCGAACGCGATCTTGCCGACCTGGCCGTAGCTGTCCGGGTCGTGCAGCCAACAGTTGTCGTTGCTCGACGGGGGATTGCCCACGATCACCGTCGTGCAGGACTCCGTGGGCGCCGGGTGAGGGTCGCCGTCATCGGCGCCCGGGAAGGCGACCTTGTCCGCCGTGTCGAAGCCGAGCGCGTCGAGGTCCGCGTAGTCCGAGACCGTCGCGGCGACGCCGAGAGAGGCATCGTCGACCCGGAAGATGAGCCCGGTGTCGCCGTGCCCCCGAAAGCCGCTGTGGCGCTTGGTGAAAGCGCTCACGAACAGGGTGTCGGTCGAGCGCTGATAGGCCATGCCCCAGGTGGAGCCCATCTCGGAGCCGATGGCCAGCTCGGTCGGCGCCGGAGTGTCGACGTCTTGGCCCGCATCACAGGTTCCGTCGAAACCGGTGTCGACGCAGCCGGCCGTGTAGGGAAAGGAGACGAGCACGTCCTCACCGGGATTGACCCAGTCGCCCTGATCTCCCTTCAGGTAGCAGTTGACCGCCATCGTCGGATCCGCTTGGCAGTACTGCCCGGGGTTGATGACGCCGAAGTCGATGTTGGCCGTGGGGTTGGTCGCGAAGACCACCGAGGTGTTCCCGGAAGGGCTCAGGCTGGCGCCCGGCTGAAAGTGACCGAGGGTCGTCGGAATCACGAACTCCACCCGATAGTCCCCCGCCACCGGGAGAGTCAGGCTGTAGGTGCCGTCGCTCGCGGTGCTGGTCGTGTCCTCCGGAGTGTCGAGGCCGGCGAACGCTTGAACGGTGATGCCGCCCACGCCGGACTCGATACCGCCGTCGTTGACGCCGTCACCGTCGACGTCGCGAAAAACCGTACCGCTGATATCGGCGGCGAGCGGCGCGGCCGCGAGCGCGACGACCGCCAGACAAGCGAGCGAATGGAACTTGATGGCCTCCCACCTCTCCCGCGATGTGTTGGCTGAGCGGCCCGCGCGGGCCTTGGGTGCGACGCGGTCGTTAGCGCCGGAGGACTTGATTACAAACATGGGAACTCCCTCGATGTTGTTGCGAATCCCCCCTGGATTCGGCGCCGTCCTCAGACGGGCTGTACGGCCTTCGACATCCTTGGAGAAAACCTAGCGGAATTAGTCACAATTGGGTCGCCAACTATCCCATCGGGTAGTCGATTTGTCCAGCCAAAACCACCGAAAACGGGCGCCGGTCGAACCTCCTGGGGCCTCCAAGCGATCGATCGCCCTTCGAGAGGGATTGCCGCTGACCGCTGTCAGCAGTTGGTGTGTCGCGCTACTCGAAGCGAGACGCTCGAACGGGACTCCAGGCCGGAATTGGATGATTCCTGGCGGACAAAAGTCAACGCCCGATTTCTACCCGGGGCGAAAAAACTCCGCCTCTGGACCGATGGGGAAAGCCGCGGAGAAGCGCTTTCGCGATCGCGCACCGGATCCATCGCCCCCTCGTTCAGTCGAAGGGCGGAAGCGCCGGTGACAGAGAACGTCACTCAGGGTGCGACGCGCTCAGGTCGCGAGGCTATAGCGTTTGATCTTGTTGTTGAGCGTCTTGACGTTGATCCCGAGAATCCGCGCCGACTGAGCTTTCTTGCCCTTCGTATAGTCGAGCGTCCGGATGATGTGGAGCCGCTGGACCTCGGCGAGCGAGAGTGGCTCGGCGCCGTCGAGATCGCCGCCGGCGCCGTTCGCGTCCGCGGCGATCAGCTCCGCAGGCTTGAGACCTGCCGGCAGGTCCTCGAGCTCGATCGTATTGCCCTTCGACAGGAGCACGACTCCCTCGATCACATTGGACACCTCGCGGACGTTGCCGGGCCAGGAATACTCGCAAAGGTACTGCAGGGCTCGCGGTGAGATCGTCTTCGGCTCCTGCCCCGGCAGCACGAAGCGTTCGAGGTAGAGCTCGACCAGTCCGGGGATGTCCTCGCGCCGCTCACGAAGCGGCGGCAGCTGAACCCGGACGACATTTAGCCGGTAGAAGAGGTCCTCTCGGAAGGTGCCGGCCTCGACTTCCTTCTTGAGGTCTCGATTGGTGGCGGCGAGCACCCGAACGTCGACCCGGCGCACCTTGGTGCCACCTACTCGCCGCAGCTGTCCCTCGTCGAGAACCTGAAGGACTTTCGCCTGCATCGTAGAGCTCATCTCGCCGATCTCGTCGAGAAAGACGGTACCTCCGTCGGAGACCTCGAACAGGCCCGGCTTGGAGGTCTGAGCGCCGGTGAAAGCACCCTTCTCGTGCCCAAAGAGCTCACTCTCGAGCAGTGACTCCTGGATGCCCGCGCAGTTGATCGGCATCATCGGATCGGAGGATCGCGTGCTGCAACGGTGGAGGGTTTTCGCGATCAACCCCTTGCCGGTACCGGTCTCGCCCGTGATCAAGACGGGAGCCACCGCCGGCGCTACCTTCTCGACGACTTCGAGCACATACTGCATCTGGGGGCTCGCACTCACGATCCGACTCTCACGATCGGTCTGCGAGACGATGTGCTTGAGAACCTGATTCTCGCGTTGGAGCCGCCTCCGCTCCCCCGCGTTGCGGATCACTTGTTTCAGTTTCGGCTGATCGACCGGCTTGACGACGTAGTCATGGGCCTCGAGCTTCATCGCCTCGACGGCGGAGTCGACGTCAGGCTGTCCGGTCATGATGACGACTTCGGGCGGGACGGTCATCGATCGCAGCTCGCGCAACAGATCGATTCCGGAGAGACCCGGCATGATCAGGTCGAGCAGCACCACGTCGAACTTCGTATGCAAGGTCATCTCGAGCGCCTGCTCACCGTCACATGCCGAAGCCACCGCGAAACCCTCTCTCGCGAGTTGGGCCTCGAGCAATCGACAGATCGCCCGGTCGTCGTCAACTACCAGAACTCGCATCGCCGGTGCATCCACTCTTCGCCAACCTTTCTTCGGGAAAAACCTCCCGAGCCGACATGAGATAGTGCACAGACAGTGCCAACTCTTCGGGCAACGACGTCCTATTTTCGGCCGCTGAAGCACCGCGTGACCAGGAAAAAAACGGAAGCCGACGTTGCTGACGACAATTTCTGTCGCTCGGCGTGGCAAAACACGGCGGTTTGAGCCGGGCTGAACTCGATGACGTGCCGACCCTGTCCCGACCTCCCTTTTCGCGCTCGATCCCCATCCGTGCGGACGTGGGGTCAAGCTCACGGCCGTCGCGATACACTCCGGCGAGGGAGGATCGACTCTTATGAAGACTGGTGCTCTGGGTTGGTGGCTCGCAGCCGCTCTCTTGACTTCCGGCTGTGCCTCGGTCGGCGGCTTCGTACCTCCGGATGTCACCCTCGTCAGGGTACAGTTCACCGATCTCACCCTCTTCGAGAGCTCGGGGCGGCTGACGGTGCGAGTGGCGAACGAGAACAACCAGCCGATCGTGCTCGATGGCGGCGTCTACAACCTCTACCTCGGCGGCGTCAAGATCGGCAAGGGCCTCACCGACGCCAACTTCGAGATCGGCCGACTGACCTCGGCGACCGCTGAGATCGACGTGTTCGTCAACAATCTGGCGCTGGCTACCCGCATCACGCGGATGATCGACGAAGGAATCGTCGACTATCGGCTCAAGGGGAAGCTCTTCCTCGACCGTTCGGTGGGACGCAGGACGCAACGCTTCGACTACTCGGGAAGCTATGATTTCCGGCAGTCGGCCGCCGCGACCGAAGAGCTCTGAAGCCCCCCTGGTGGAACAACTCTCGACACGAAACCGCAAACCCGGTGGGTGCCGACGAGGTCCGCTCGTCGCCATCATCCGAAGACCATCCTGAACGGAGACCCAATGAGCATCCTGGACTTCCTCAAAGGCGAACTGCTCGAGATCATCGAGTGGACCGACGACTCGCGAGACATCCTCTCTTACCGCTTCCCCGACGACGACAAAGCGGTCAAGCGCGGCGCGCAGCTGATCGTTCGCGAATCGCAGGTCGCCCAGTTCGTCTACCTCGGCGAGTTCGGCGACACCTTCGGCCCCGGAAAGCACAGCCTGGAGACCGACAACATTCCGATCCTGACGCGACTCAAGTCGTGGAAGTACGGACTCGAGTCGCCTTTCAAGGCCGACGTCTACTACCTCAACACGAGGCTGTTCACGGCCAACAAGTGGGGCACCGCCAACCCGATCATGATGCGGGACGAGGACTTCGGTATCGTCCGCGCCCGCGCCTTCGGTACGTTCGACTTCCGGATCGTCGACCCCAAGCTCTTCTTGAAGGAGGTCGCCGGTTCCGACCACAACTTCCGGCTCGAGGAGTTCCACGACACCATGCGCTCGCGAGTCGTGAGCTCATTCTCCGATGCGCTCGCCAGTTCGAACATACCCGTCCTCGACGCCGCCACCCGCTACACCGAGCTCGGTGATGCGCTGCTGCCGGTAATCAACCCGGTGATGGTCGGCAAGTACGGCATCGAGATCGCGACCTTCGTCGTCGAGAACGTCTCGGTGCCCAAGGAGGTCGAGGAAGCGATCGACAAGCGCTCGAGCATGGCTGCGGTCGGCGACCTCAACGAGTACGTCAAGTTCCAGATGGCCCAGGGCATGGCCCAGGGCGGCGGCGGGGCGGGCGGCACCGCCACCGAGCTCGCGGTCGGCTTCGCCGTGGCGCAGCAGATGATGCAGCAGCAGGGCGGCATCCTCGGCAGCGCCTCCCCCGAGGCGCCAGGAGTCGGGCCGGCCAAACCGAGACCACCCGTCACGCCGCAAGTGCGGACGCAGATTCCGGACTTGCTGACGCCGGCCCAGGCCGCGCAGGCGATGGGCGTCGAAGAGACGGACGTCATGGCGGTGATCGAAAGTGGCGAGCTGAGCGCCAAGAAGATCGGCTCGGCGTACCGAATCAAACGGGAAGCGTTGGAGGCCTTCCTCGCCGACTAGCCACGGGTGTCGACCGCACGCCGAGCGCGGCGGACCTCATGACCGAAACCCTCGCTCTCGACAAGCACGGCTGCCCGGCCTGCGGCGCGCAGGCCGAGTGGAACCCCGGCAAGCAGCTCCTGGCCTGCGGCTACTGCGGCACGCAGTCGCCTTACGAGGTCAGCGAAGAGGGCGAGATCCGCGAGATCGATCTCGTCCGCACGCTGCGGGAGATGCCGGAGGCGCTGCGCGGTTGGCAGGCCGCCAAGCGCACGGTGCGCTGCCGGAGCTGCAAGGCCGTCTCTGTGTTCGACGTCGACCTGGTAGGACAGAACTGCGAGTTCTGCGGGTCACCGGAGCTCGTCGACTACGAGGAGATCAAGGCGCCGATCCGCCCGCAGAGCGTCCTGCCTTTCAAGGTCAGCGCCTCGGCCGTGCGCGAGTCGCTGCGCCGCTGGTTCGGCAGCAAGTGGCTCGCTCCCCGCAAGCTCAGGAAGAAGGCGCTGGTCGATACCGTTCGCGGCGTCTACATCCCCTACTGGACCTTCGACGCCAAGGTCGACTGTCCTTGGCGAGCGGAGTCAGGACACTATTACTACACGACCGAGAGCTACCGGGACGGCGACGGCCGGCGCCGTACCCGGCAGGTGCGCCACGTGCGCTGGCGGCCGGCGTCAGGCCGCCTCCAGCACTTCTTCGACGACGAGCCGGTCCCCGGCACCCAGGGCATTCCGACCGACCTCCTCGACAAGGTGGCGCCGTTCCCGATTCGCGAACTCGTCCCCTACGACACCGCCTATCTCTCCGGCTTCATAGTCGAGCACTACCGAGTGGTGTTGATCGAGGCGGCGAAGCAGTCCCGTGAATCGATGGAGCACCAGCTACGCACGATGTGCGCCCGGCGCATCCCGGGGGACACCCACCGCAACCTGGTCATCGACCCGCTCTATGCGGGCGAGACCTTCAAGCACATTCTGGTCCCGGTCTGGGTGTTGACCTACGACTACGCCGGACGAAGTTTCCAGCTCGTTGCTAACGGCTGCACCGGCAAGATCGCCGGGCGCTACCCCAAGAGCTTCTGGAAGATCTTCTTCCTCGTGGTCCTCGGACTCCTAGTCCTCGGACTGATCTTCTTCGCCTGAGCCGGGAGGAGTCATGCACTGGATCGTTATCGGAGCACTCTACTGCGCCGCTGCCGTCGGCGCCGGCGCCTTCGGCGCGCACGGACTCGAGAGCCGGCTCGACCCCAGGGCACTCTCCCAGTGGGAGACCGCGGCTCGCTACCTCATGTACGGCGGCCTCGGGCTGCTGGCGATCGGCGCGATCGCCCGAACCGTCGGCGAGCCACTGAACGGCCCGGCGGCGAGCGTCGCCATCGGTGGTCTCGTCTTCTCGGCTACCGTCTTCGCGCTGGCGCTCGGGGCACCGCGCTGGTTCGGAGCGATCACCCCGCTCGGCGGACTGGGGATGATCGTCGGCTTCGCCTGGCTGGCTTTCGCCTGTTGGCGGGGGTGAGAGCCAGCGGGAAGCGACGCGGCCCAATCGTCTCGCCTCTGCCCAAAGCGTCAGCCGAGGCCGATGCCGGCGTAGCGGGAGACGGAATCCCGGGCGAGCATTCGGCGGCCGTCGACGACGAGCGGCTGAGGTTCGAGCCCTTCGAGCAACTCCGGCAGCCGTTCGAACTCGCTCCAGCGGGTCATCAGCGCTACGCCGTCGGCCCCGGCGATCGCCTCTTCGAGCGTCGGCGCGTAGGTCACCTCCAGGCCGTCGAGCTCGCACCGCGCCTCGGCCTCCGCCACCGGATCGAACGCGACCACGTTTGCGCCGATCTCGACGAGCCGGCGGACGACCGGGATCGACGGCGACTCGCGGACGTCGTCGGTGTTCGGCTTGAAGGCGAGGCCGAGGACCGCGATCCGTCGCCCCTCGAGCCGCCCGAGCCCTTCGCCAAGGAGCTCGACCACCCTCATCGGCTGCGCCTCGTTGACCGCGATGACGGCGTCGAGCAGTGCCATCCCCGCTCCGGCCTGCTTGCCGTGGGCGATGAGCGCCTTGACGTCCTTCGGGAAGCACGAGCCTCCGAAGCCGCACCCGGCCTCGAGGTACGTCGTGAAGCCGGGGATGATCCGTCGCCCCGCTTCGAGGGGCGTGTCGAGAATCGGCGACAGTCTCTTGTCGAGGTGGACGCCCTTCATCACCTCGGCGACGTCGACGCCGCCGACGGCGGAGCTCAGGTTCGCAATCTCGTTCGAGAACGAGATCATCGTCGCCAGCACCGCGTTGGCCGCGTACTTGATCATCTCCGCCGTCCGCGGCGTCGTCCGCACGATGTCGACGCCGTCGAACACCGAGTAGAGCTCGGCCATCCTGTCGACCGTCCGCTCGTCGATGCCGCCGAGGACGATCCGGTCGGGGTGGAGGAAGTCCTCGACCGCCTCCCCCTCGCGGAGAAACTCGGGATTCATGCCGACGCCGAAGTCGTCACCCGCTTCGAGTCCCGAGGCGGTCGCGAGGGCGGGCAGCACCAGCTCCTCGGTCGTTCCCGGCACGACGGTGCTCTTGACCACCACCACGTGGTAGCTCCCCTTGGAGGCGAGTGCTTCGCCGATCTGCCGAGCCGCCCGCTCCACATAGGAGAGATCGATCCGGTCGTCGGCGAACGGGGTGCCGACGGCGATCAGCGTCAGGTCGCTCGCGAGGACCGCGGCGCCAAGCTCGGTCGTCGCCGTCAGACGATCGCCGACGAGCGCGGCGATCAGCTCCGGCAGACCTCGCTCGTGAATCGGAGCCTCGCCGCGATTGATCCGCGCGACCTTCGACTCGTCGACGTCGACGCACACGACCTCGTGGCCGAGGTGCGCCAGACAGACGCCGGTGACGAGTCCGACGTAGCCGGTGCCGACGATCGACACCTTCACCGCTCGTCGTCCTCCCGGTTGCCCGCGTACCAGACGAGCGCGCGCTCGAGTCCCTCTTCGAAACCAACCTTGGGATCGTAGCCGAGGTAGGCGCGCGCCTTGTCGATCGCCGGGCATCGGCGGTTCGGGTTGTCGACCAGATAGGCCTCGTCGTCGCTCTCCTGGCGCACGACCTTGCCTTCATATCCGAAGAGATCGCCGGCGACGGCGACCACTCTGTCTGCCAGCTCGGCCATCGAGATCTCGGGAGCGTCGGTGCCGATGTTGTAGGGCTCTCCGCGCCGACCGCGCACGAGGATCTTGAAATAGCCGGCGACGGCGTCCGCCACGTAGCAGAAGGTGCGGGTGGCGCTGCCGTCGGAGAGCATGACGATGTCGCGTCCGGCGAGGACGTCGCGGGCGAAATCGGGCAGCACCCGTCGGTCGCCGAGCTTCAGCCCCGGACCGAAGTTGTTGAACGGTCGCGCCATCGATACCGGTACCCCGCGCCGGCCCGCAAAATTGACGCATAGCGTCTCGCCGTAGCGCTTCGATTCGTCGTAGCAAGCGCGCGGGCCGGTACACGAGACCCTCCCCCGATAGCTCTCCGCCGTCGGGATCGAATCCGGATCTGGATCGCCGTAGATCTCGCTCGTCGAGAAGAAGAGGAAACCGCTTAGCGGCTCTCGCTCCTCCTGACGCTCCACCGCCCAGTCGAGCAGCTGACGGAGCCCGTTGACGTTGGCGTCCATCGTCTCGATCGGATGCTGCCGATAGAAGGTCGGCGAGGCGATCGAGGCGGCGTGGATCAACCACTCGAAGCCGGGCATGTCGACGGGGAGCGGATGGGTGATGTCGTGCTTGCGCATCTCGAGATTGGGGTCGGAGCTCAACGTCTCCAGCCAGCCCGGAACCCCACGCGAGTAGTTGTCGAAGACGGTGACCGAGATCGGATCTCCGAGTCCGAGACCGTTCCAGGCGAGCGGCGCCTGGACCAGGTAGTAGCCGAGAAACCCGGCGCCGCCGGTGATCAGCAGCCGCTGCCCGGCCATCTCGACGAACTCGGCGGCGAGCCCCTCCGCGAGCGCCTCGAGGTCGCCGGCTACGATATCGACCGCGGCATCATGCCAGTGCGATTCGTCGTCGAGAGATACGGGCATGTCGGGTGCTGCGATGGAGATTCTTCTGTCCAGGAGAAGCGGCGAAAGCCCGCTCAGAAGGATCGTATCAACTTCGCCGCGCCTCCCCGGTCACCGCGAGGCACCCAAGCCCAAGCCCGGTAGCCGGGGGACCCGTGCCCCCGGCCGATCGCCAGATCGCGACCCCAGAAGACACCGCCGGGACTAGAACCGGAAAATCACTCGACCCGTCACTTTGCGGCTGATGATGTCGCCGAAGACGTGCTGCTGGATCTCCTCGTCCGCCACGTTCTGGGCATCGACCTTGAACATGCCGTTCCCGTCGCTGAAGTAGACCCCGAAACCGAGATTGATCTGCTCGAAGGCGTCCGTCGGCCCCCAGGTCCGGGCGTCGAGTACGTCCGTCCAGAACGCTTCGTCCTGGTAGTTGACGTTGGCGTTCCAGAAGAAACGGTCGCTGCTGTAGGCGAGGCCGACGTTGGCGCGATTCTCCGGCGGAATGCCGATCTCCTCGGTGGGAACGCCGGTGACCTCGGGCGCGTCCTGGTAGGAGTAGTTGAAGAACCACGACCACTCGTTCGATGGATTGCCGTTGAGCGAGAACTCGACGCCCGTGTTGATCGTCTCACCGACGTTGCGGTAGGAGAACGTCGCTGGGAAGAGCCCTTGCAGGCCGCCGAACTGAGGCGGAACGTCGAGCAAGAACGCCGGCAACGGGAAGCCGGGCGGCGGGTTGGCCGCGGTGTAGAAATCGCGGGTAAAGAAGTCGATGTCGTCGGTCGTCTCGTTGCGGTAGGCCGAGAGCATCATCATCGTGTTGTTGCCGAAGGTACCCACGTAGCCGACCTCGAACGCGTCGAGCTCTTGCTCGTTGAGGAGAGGATCGCCGACCGCCCGAGATGGAAACACGTAGGGGCCCGTCGGCAAGTCGACCGGATTGACGATCGTGATGTCGAGGAAGTTGTTGATCAGCGACGGCGCCCGGAAAGCCCGGTTATAGGAGAATCGGATGGTGTGGTAGGTGCTCGGAGAGATCATCAGGCTCGTCCGGGGAGAGACGACCGAACCGATCGGGTCGATGTCGTCCCAGCGAGCACCGACCAGCCATCGCACCTTGTCGCCGATGAGGATCTCGTCCTGAACGAAGATGCCGAACTCGTCGCGGCTATCGCCTCCGGGAGCGATCGTGATGTCGAACTCGTTGGTGCGGGCAGTCGCACCGTAGGTGAGGACGTTCTTGCCGCCCACGACCTTGGTATCGCTGTAGTCGATGCTGTACGTCTCGCTGTCGAAACCAAGAGCCAGCGGCTGGCCGGTCGGCCCCCGCTGTAGCAGGTTGTCGCCCTCACCGTCGAGGATGTTGACGAAGAATCCCAGCCGCTTGGCGAGCTTGCTCCAAACGACCTGAGCGTAACTGAGGCTCGTGCTCGAATCGATGTCAAACGGACCGATGCCGGTGTGGATAAGGCCGTCTGTCGCCGCCTGCCCGAGGCCGAAGCGGAGGGTCGAGTCCAGCGTCGTGTCGTAGTCCCAGCGCAGATCGAGCTTCGGTTGGCTCGTCCCCTGGTTCGCGATGGCCGGATACGGCGTCTGCGTGCCGGGGATCAGGCCGGTGGGACGGTCGTAGGCGTCCTGCTCGTAGTAGCTCGCCGATGCTTTGAAGCCGAGTTTCTCCGAGGCTCGCGCGTGGGCGACGTTGGCGAAGGCGGTGCCGAGCTCGCCACCGCCGATCGTTACGGAGGTGCCCTGCATCTCGCGCGGACTCTTGGTGATCACGTTGATGACCCCGGTCTGGGCGTTGGCGCCCCAGACGGCGCTGCCGGGGCCTCGCACTATCTCGATCTGCTTGATCTCGTAGGGGTTGGTCGGCAGGAACTCCCACACGACGAAGCCGAAGAAGTCGAGGTAGATCGAGCGATTGTCGACCAGCACCAGCTGGCTGGTGGCCAGCGAGTTGGTGGACGCACGACTCGTGACGTTGACGTCTCGCGCACTGATCTGCGTGACGTTGACGCCCGGGACGTTGCGCAAAATGTCACCGAAATCGTCGACCGGCGCGGTCTCGAGCTCCGCGGCGCTGATCACCGTCATCGACGCCGGCGCCTCTTGGAGACGCTGTTCGGTTCGCGACGCGGTGACGACCAACACGTCGGTGACGACTTCCCGCTCCTCGCCCTCGTCCCCTTGGTTCGCCGGCGGGTCCTGAGCGACGGCCATCGCGGCGCAGCACAGGAGTGCCAAGCCGTAGGTCCAGAATCTTCGCCACATCCTCGATTACCTCCAGGTTTCGTCCCGCCGACCCGCCGATGCCCTCGAGACCGAACGGGCCCGAGGATGGCGGTCGGCAGCGAACGCTTGGTAGTTCGCCCGAATGATCAATAGTCACGCAACTTTAGCACCTGACTCGCAGATCTGCCGGAGAATCGTTGCCCAGCCGCGGTGGTTTTGGAGCGCGTCTCGATGTTACAGTTCACTTTCAATTGAGTGCGATGGCTCGCCGGATCACCCACTCCACCTCTGCTCTCCTGATCGACGCATCGTGGCGTCCTGATCGGCGAGGAGTGCAGGCGGCGGACAGATCGCGAAGGGCCCAGACAACCTAAGGAGAACGTTCGATGAATCGACGCAGAGTCTCAGGAGTATTCGCTTGCCTCGCGGCGAGCCTTCTCCTGCTGACGCCACTCTCGGCTCAGCAGGTGTTCGGCTCGATCTCGGGCTATGTCACGGATGACAGCGGTGCCGCCCTGCCGGGCGTGAGCGTCACGGTCACCAACACGGAGACCGGCGCTCGCCGGCAGCTCGTCACCAACCAGTCCGGCTTCTACAACGCCTCGGCGCTAAAGGCCGGCAAGTACACTGTCACCACCTCCCTCGACGGCTTCCAATCCGTTCGCCGCGAGGGCGTCGTCGTGCAGATCGCGCAGGCCGTGACCATCAGCGTCGCGATGGCGGTCGGCTCGGTCGACGACGCCATCACCGTGACGGCCGAGTCGCCGCTGATCGAGGTCAGCCGCTCGAGCGCCGCCAGCTACATCAGCGAGGAAGAGATCGCGGCACTGCCCATCGCCGGCCGCGACTTCACCGACTTCGCCCTGCTGACCCCGACCGTGCAACGCGATCCGATTCGCGGCTTCCTGACGATGAGCGGCCAGCGCGGCATCTACACCGGCATGAACATCGACGGCACCTCCGGCAAGAGCGCCTTTTTCGGCTACGGTCGTGGCGGTGAGGCGACCGAGAACGACGGACTCGTCGTCGCCCAAGACTCGGTCAAGGAGTTCCAGGTCATCACCAACGGCTTCGCCCCCGAGTACGGGTCCAACGGCGGCGGCTACATCAATGTCATCACCCAGTCGGGCACCAACGAGATCAAGGGGTCGGCTTTCTACTACTTCACCGACGACTCGATGATCGCCGACGTTCCGGGCTCGCCGCTGAGACCTACCAGCGGCGGGGCGCCGGATGTCTTCGAGCGCACCAACATCGGCGCCTCGATCGGCGGCGCGTTCGTCCAGGACAAGACGCACTACTTCGCGTCGATCGACCAGCGCGATCGCGACGAGCCGTTCAGCCGGAGCCTCGACGATCCGCGCACCTACGACGCGATCATCGCCAAGTCGTCCGAAATCCCCGGTCTCGAAGAGCTGGTCTCGGACTACACCCGCAACCCCGACGGCACCGCCGACGGGCTGTTCAACCGAAACGTCGACAATCAGATCATCTTCCTCAAGCTCGACCAGCAGTTCAACGACTCGAACAGCGGCTCGTTCCGGGTCAACCTCACCGAGTACGATCGCACGAGCACGTTCAAGGACGAGGAGTCTCTCAAGACCGAGGACACCGAGTCCTTCGTCGCTTCGCTGGTCTCGGTGATCGGCGGCGACCGGGTCAACGAGTTCCGGATCCAGTCGGCCAGCGACGACTTGGACCGACTCTCACTGCGTGTCGGCACGCAGGTCGAAGCCCAGGTCCAATTCCGCACTGGCGAGTTCGACCAGGTCGGCAAATTCGATTTCCTGCCGATCCTCGCGGAAGAAGACAAGATCCAGATCCAGGACAGCTTCTCCTACCTCTTCGGCGATCACGACTTGAAATTCGGCGTGGACTACCAGAAGGACGATCTGGCGCAGGTCTTCAAGGGTAGTGCCGACGGCCGCTACCGCTACAACTCCTACGAGGACTTCTTCAACGACAACCCGTCCTCGGTACGCATCTACTTCGGCGACGTCACCTTCCCCAACTACGACGAAGCGCAAGAGCTGTTCGCGTTCTTCGCCCAGGACTCGTGGCGCCCCAACAGCCGGCTCACGGTTAACTACGGCTTCCGTTTCGGCCAGACCATCAACCCGGACGGCCTGACCCACATCTTCCCCGAGGGTCGCGACATTCCGGACGACGACAACAACTTCGCTCCGCGCTTCGGTTTCGCCTATCAGCTCGACGATAGCGGCAGCCAGGTCATCCGCGGCGGCGTCGGCCTCTTCTTCGGCCGCACCCCGACGCTGCTCTTCGCCAGCCAGGTGCAGGAGAACGGCATCTTCCCGAACTTCGGTCGGGTGATCGTCGGTCCCGGCGACATCGGCTACGTGCCCCTGGGCCAGGACATCGACAACGAGAACCCGCCTCCGGACACCATCCCCGGTACGAGCTTCGTCCGGCCCAACTTCGAGGATCCGGAGACCACCCGCTTCAACCTCGGCTACGAGCGTGAGCTCGGCTCCTCGGGCTGGTCGACGGGCGTCGACCTGGTCTACGCCGACGGCAAGAACCTCCAGCGCAACGTCGACGACAACCGCACCCTGCAGGGACTCGACGAGTTCGGTCGACCGATTTACTCATCGACGCGGCCCAACCCGACCCTGGGCACGGTCTTCGTGCGCGAGTCGTTCGGCGAGTCGGAGTTCACCGCGGTGACGATCAAGGCCAACCGGCGCTATCGCGGTAGGTACCAGCTGCAGGCGCACTACACCTGGTCCGAGGACAAGTCGAACGACGACAACGAGCGCAGCGCCACCACCGTGACCGTTTCGAACCCCAACGACCTCAACTACGACTTCGGTCTCTCCGACCGCGACGTCACCGATCGCATCGTCGTCAGCGGCCTCGTCGACCTGCCGTGGAAGTTCCGCCTCTCCGGCAGCGCCGAGTACCGCTCGGGTACGCCTTACACGGCGATCGATTCGGATTCGGAGTTCGCCTACTGCGGTTTCGGGGCGCTCGACTTCAACTGCCCCGACGTCCGCGCGGTCATCGGCGGTAACCGGGTTGCCCGCAACAGCTTCCGCAACGAGTCGTTCCAGAAGATCGACATGCGGCTGGCCCGTAGCTTCACCTTCGGCCGAGTCGACGTCGATCTGTTCTACGAGGCCTTCAACCTGCTCGACGATCACAGCTTCGAGGTCGGCTCGGGTCAGGCCGATCCCAGCGAGTCGGATTTCGGTCTCGGCAGCAGCCTGGTCGGCTCGCAGCGTCAGTATCAGTTCGGCGTTCGAATTCGCTACTAGGCTTGACGATCGTAGAGTGCTTTCAGGGGCCTCCCTCGGGAGGCCCTCTTTTCGTCCTCTATCCGCCCGTTTCTTGGCGGCCGGCCGGAAACACGTAACGTCGTTCGCCGCGCAAGGACCGATAACGGTAGCTCGGCCCCGATCGCGGCCGGCGGAGTACGTCGACAGCTTGGGAGCCGGTCGCGAGAACGATCTCCGGTGCGCTCTGGGAGCAATAGCTCGGCGCCCGCTCGTACCAACGCACCTGGAGGCGTTCTCCCGGGGCGAGCCTCCAGCGAGTACCCCAGTTCGCGGGTCGGGGGTGACGCACGGTTATCGTCAGCGCTCTATCGACCGGATGGCTGACATTGTCGAGGAGGATGGCGGCGTCGCCGTTCTGAGTCAGCACGACGTCGACGTCGCCGTCGCGGTCGAGATCCCCGGTGGCCAGGCCGCGGCCGACCAGCGGCGCGGGGATGCCGAGACCGTCCCGCTCCTCGGTGAAGCGGCCGGAGCCGTCGTTGCGCAGGAGCTGGAACGGCTGGCGGTGCGAGAGCGCCGGGTCGAACTCCGCGATGTTGTCGATGATGTGCCCGTTGACGACGAGCAGATCCAGGTCGCCGTCGAGCTCGATATCGATCGGCACGACGCCGAAGGCGACCCACGGCCGGCTGGGAGTCGCCAGACCGGCGGCCTCGGTGGCGTCGACGTAGACCCCGGGAGCGATCGGCCGGTAGAGGGTGTTGGTCTCCTCGTCGAGGTGGGTGACGACGAACTCCTGCCTGCCGTCGCCGTCGAGGTCGGCGGTGGAGATGCCCATGCTCGCCTCCCCGCGGCCGCTGCCGTTGACGGCGACGCCGGCCAAGAGCGCGTCCTCGCGGAGCCTCCCATCGTCACCCAGGGTGTAGAGGTGATTGGCGGTCGTGTCGTTGCCGACGTAGAGCTCGAGGGTGCCGTCCTCGTCGAAGTCGGCGACCGCCACCCCCAGGCCTCTGGAATCCTCACC
The DNA here is from genome assembly GCA_945787575.1 of Thermoanaerobaculia bacterium. GTDB lineage: Bacteria > Acidobacteriota > Thermoanaerobaculia > Multivoradales > JAHEKO01 > CALZKB01. The sequence goes on from CALZKB010000020.1 coordinate 18,834, forward strand.
CGGGATGAGACCGATCTGCGCCGACACGTCGCGGAACCGGCCGCCGCCCTCGTTCAGGTAGAAGGAGTCGGTCTGCCCGCCGTAGACGTCCGGGTGGCAATAGGCCTTGAGCCCGGTCTGGGCGTTGCCGCAAAAGCGGTCCTCCTCGGGGTCGTAGGTCAGATATGCCGCCGCGTAGAGATCGAGATCGCCGTCGGCGTCGATGTCGATGAAAGCCGCGCCGGTGCTCCACGAGCGGCCGGCGACGCCGGCCGACGCCGTCACGTTCTCGAACGAGCCGTCGCCGCGGTTGCGGTACAGCACGTTGGGCCCGAAGTTGGTGACGTAGATGTCCGGCGCGCCGTCATCGTCGTAGTCACCGATGGCGACGCCCATGCCGACCCCGCGGTCCCCGACGCCGGCGCGATCGGTGACGTCCTCGAAGCGGCCGTCCTCGCGCTGCCGGTAGAGGCGGTTGGCGGCGTCCGGCGGCGCCTGCTCCGCCGCCAAGACCGGAGCGCTCTGCACTAAGTAGAGGTCGAGCCGGCCGTCGCCGTCGTAGTCGAAGACGGCGACTCCCGAACCCATGTTCTCCGGCATGTACTTCTCACCGGTGGGAAAGAAGCGGTGGGTGAACTCGACGCCCCGTTCGGCGGTAACGTCGACCAACAGCTGCGGGCTCGTCGCGCCGTCGGCGACTCCGCACCAGGCCGCCAGCAAGGCGCCACAAACGATCTCTCGAGCTCGACTCAGCGGAGGACGGTCACTCGTCGTCACCGCTCCGACTCTATCCTCCGATCAGCCGCTCTCTTGCCTCGAGCTGCTGACGGCTCTCCTCGGTCCGGCCCAGGTCGGACAGCACGCCGGCGTAGTCGAGCCGCAGCGCCGGGCTGTCGAAGCCGAGCGTCAACGCACGCTCGAAGCTCGCGGCCGCCTCCTCCAGCCGGACGCTGCGGGCGAGAGCGCTGCCGTAAAGCGCCCACGCTTCGGCCAGTCCCGGATCGAGGTTGAGCGTGCGCTCGACCGCCGTCAGCGACTCGGCGATCCGCCCGGCGGCGAACGCGAACAGCGCCGTCAGGTAAGTGGGCTCGATCCCGGTCGGCGCGAGCTCACGAGCGCTCTGGGCTGCCGCCAGCGCCTCCTCCCGCCGGTCGAGCGAGAAGAGGATCTTCGCTCGGAGGACCATCATCCGCGGGTCGGTGTCGCCGTCGGCGACCGCGTCCAGCCGGGTCAGCGCCTCGGCGAGACGGCTCGCCGCCGCCAGCTCTTGCGCCTCGTTGAGGGCCGTCCCGATCTCGCGTCCCCGACGCTCGACGGCGACCGTGGCGGCGTTGAGCTCCTGATAGCGCTCGAGCGCTGCGCGGGCACCCTCGGTGTCTCCCGACTGCCGCCGCGCCGCCGCCAGGCGGAAGAAGATCTCAGCCTCGTCCGGGAGCAGGTCGCTCGCGGCCTCGAGCTGCACGATCGCCTCCGGCCAGAGCTCGAGATCGCTCAGCAAGCGCGCCCACTCCAGCCGGGCTCGCCCCTCCTGTGCAACGCCCGCCGCGAGCGCCCGTTCGAACCAGGCCGGGCTCTCGGCGCGGCGGTTGGGATCGGCCGCCAGGGCGAGAGCCTTGGCCAGCAGCAGATCTCCGTTTCCGCCGTCCGCCGTCAGCGCCACTTCCACGACCTCGAGCGCCCTCCCGGGGTCACCCGCTGCCAGCGCCATGAAAGCGAGTTGAGCTCCGAGACGGGGCGTGGGCGCTTTCGCCCAACCTCCCTCCAACAGTGCGAGCGCCTCGGCTCCGCGGTCGGCGTCTCGCAACAGAATGGCGGGCAACAGGTAGGCGTCCTCGAGCTCCGGCGCCAGCTCGCGGGTTCTTGCGAAAGCCGCCAGCGCCTCCGTGAGGCGGCCCGCCCGGCCCAGCATCCGGCCGAGCGCATAGTGAGGCTCCGGCCGCTCGGGAGCCAGTGCCGCCGCTCGCCGCGCGGCCTGCAGGGCTTGCATCCAGTCGCCGTCATGCTCGGCGACCGCGCTCAGGCCGAGCCACGCCGTCACGTCGCCTCCGTCCGCCCCGATCGCCGCCTCGAAGGCTGCTCTGGCGGTCGCCCAATCGCCTTGCGCGAGCGCCTGCGCGCCCCGAGCCGCAGGATCCTCCTGGCCGGCGGCGAGCGCCGGCAGCAGCCAGAGAAGAGCGGCCAGCGCGACGCTCATCGATGCCGGCGCCGCTCTGGCGGCCCGCGCTTGTCTCGGAACGTCCACCACGGGCCGCTAGACCTGGCCCGAGGGCCGGAAGAGCTCGTCGTGGACGCGCAGCGCGTAACGATCGCTCATCCCGGCGACGAAGTCGATGACCTGCAGTCGCTCCGAGGACTCGCGATGCCGGTAGCTCGCCGGCAGCTCTTCGGGATGCTCCAGGAAGTGGTCGACGAGATCGCGGATGAGCTTGACCGCCTTCTGCGCCTGCTGCTCGCTTTCGGGGCGCAGATAGACCCGCTCGAACATGAAGGCCCGGAACTGATGCATCTGATCCAGCACCCCGGGTTCCATGGCCAGCTCTCCGGCGGCGAGCGACCCCTCGATCACCGCCCGCACCATTCGTGACACCCACGCTCCACTAGGCTCGCCGAACATGGCGATCGCGGCCTGCGGAATGTCAGACGGCTCCAGGATGCCCGCCCGCAGGGCGTCGAACATGTCGTGCACGAGATAGGCGATGCGGTCGGCAAACCGACAGATCCCGCCTTCCGGCGTAGCCGGCCCAGGATCGACCTTCCAGGTGTGCGCCCGGATGCCGTCGAGCACCTCCCACGAGAGGTTGAGAGGCTCGAGAACGTCGAGGACCCGCACGCTCTGCTCGGAGTGGAGCCACTCGCCCTCGACATAGGGCGAAAGAGCCACCTCGCCGGTATGTCCGAAGGGTGGGTGCCCGACCTCGTGGCCGAGGCAGATCGCCTCGGTCAGCGGCTCGTTGAGCCCCAGAGCCACGGCCAGCGATCTGCCGATCTGGGTGACCTGGAGGGTGTGGGTCAACCGGGTGACGAAGTGGTCGCCCTCCGGGTTGAGGAACACCTGGGTCTTGTGCTTTAGTCGCCGGAACGCCTTCGAGTGGTAGATCCGATCTCGATCACGCTCGAACGCGGTGCGCACCGGATCACCCTCTTCGCCCAGACGCCGACCTCGACTGTCCGCCGCCCGCGTCGCGCACGGCGCCAGATGGTCCCGTTCGAACTGCTCCCGGTCTTCGCGGGTGCGGTACCGAAACTCACTCACGAACCAGTCTCTCCCGGATGGTCCCGGAGATCGCGTCGACGACGAGCACGACGACGACAGTGACGACGACCACCGCGCCCGCCTTCGCGAACTCACGATAACGCAGAGTGTTGAGCAGGACGCCGCCGATGCCGCCGGCGCCGACGACCCCCAGGACCGCCGAGGCTCTGAGGTTGATCTCGAAACGAAAGAGCCACAACGCCACGATCTCCGGCAGCACCTGGGGTAGGACGGCGAAGCGCAGCACCGCGAGGGCACCCCCTCCACTGGCGCTGATCGCCTCGACCGGCCGGGCGTCCATCGACTCGACCACGTCGGCGGTGAGCTTGCCGAGGGTGCCGATCGAGTGCAGGCCGATGGCCAGGGTTCCGGCAAACGCGCCGAGCCCGACGACCGGCACGAAGTAGATCGCGAGCAGAATCTCCGGCACGGCGCGGATCATGGCGAGCACCGGCTTGATGAGGCGCGCGATCCGCGGGAACAGATTGCCCGCGGCCATCAAGCCCAGCGGCAGGCTCAGCACCGCGCCGACGAGGGTGCCGAACCAGGCGATCTGGATCGATTCGAGAATTGCGGGGATGACTGCTTGCTGGCCGTACTCGACGTCGGGTGGAAAGAAGAGACCGGCCAGCCGGGCCAGCGTCTTCGGCAAGCCGGCGAGGCGTCCGCCGTCGATGTCGAGCCCGGCCGTCGCCCAGGCGAGGATCCCGAGCAGGGCGAGGCCCAGCCAGAGCGTGACCGGGACCTTCCGACGCCGAGGAATCGCGATGCTCGTCACACCAGCCTCCGCCGGGCGGCCGCGGAGAGCTGCTCGATCAGCAGCACCATGGCGAACACGAAGAGGACGATCATCGTCACCCGGTCGTACTGGAAGGTGGTGCGCTGGGTGTTGAGCACCATGCCGATGCCGCCGGCGCCGACGAGGCCGAGAACCGTCGAGGCGCGGATGTTGAGCTCGAAGGCGTAGAGCACGTACGAGACGTACTGCGGCAGGAACTGAGGCAACGCCGAAAAGCGCACCATCTCGAACCAGTTGCCGCCGCTCGCCTTGACCGCCTCGGTCAGGTTCATGTCGATCGACTCGATCGACTCGGCGGTGAGCTTGGAGACGATCGCCACCGTGAAGACGATGAGCGCGAGGCTGCCGGCAAACGGGCCGAAGCCCACCGCGCTGGCGAAGAGCATCGCCCAGAACAGATCGGGCATCGTGCGCAGGACGCTCATCAGGTTGCGGTGAAACCAGAACACCGGTTTCGACGGCGAAACGGTACGCGCGGCGAGAATCGCGAGCGGTAGGGCAAAGAGGCTGCCGATCAGCGTGCCGATCACGGCGATCTGAACGGTCTCGATGAACGGACCTATCAACCGCGGCCAGAAGTTCCAAGCCGGCGGAAACGACTCGGAGATGAGCCGGCTCATCTTGCCGAGGTTGCCGAACAGCTCGAGAAACGAGAAACCGATACCCCGTGCCGACCAGAACGTGAGCAGGGCCAGGAAGGCGGCGGCCACGGCGGAGACCACCCAGCGGGTGGCCTGGTTCGGGCGTCTCGGCCTCGAGATCACAGAGCGACCTGGGCTTCGAGAACGTCTTCGGCCGTCATGTGGCGGCCGTAGATCTCGGAGAAGTCGTCCTCGGTGACGTCGGCACCGGCACCGTCGAACACCAGCCTGCCTTGGCGCAGACCGACGATCCGCACCGCGTACTCCTTGGCCAGGTCGAGAAAGTGAAGGTTGATCAGGGTGGTGATCCCGAGCTCCTCGTTGATGCCTCGCAGGTCGTCCATCACCTCGTGCGAGGTCACCGGGTCGAGCGACGCCACCGGCTCGTCGGCGAGGATGACGCTCGGCTTCTGAGCGAGCGCCCGGGCGATCCCCACCCGCTGCTGCTGCCCGCCGGAGAGCTGTGACGCCTTGACGTAGGCGCGATCGACGAGGCCGACACGCTCGAGAGCCTCGAAGGCGATCTCGACGTCGGGACGCGGCCAGAGCCCGAGCATCTGCCTCCACGTCGGCACCTGGGCGACCCGTCCGATCAGCACGTTCTGCAAGACCGAGAGCCGGCGGACGAGCCGGTAGTCCTGGAAGATCATCCCGACCTTCGCCCTCAGCTCTCGCAGCGCTCCACCTTGGCTCTCCCGGACGCTCCGGCCTTCGACCTCGACGTCACCTTCCGTCACCTTGACGAGGCCGTTGACGGCGCGCAGCATCGTCGACTTGCCGGCACCGGAGAGTCCCACGATCACGAGGCGGTCCCCCCTCGGAATGTCGAGGTCGAGCTCCTCGAGCCCCTTCACCCCGCTGGGATAGACGACCGTGGCCCCGCGGAATCGAATCGCCGGCTCTGCTTGGGCGGCGGCGTCCATCATTCGTCGAGGTCGATCTTGTCGCGCATCTGTTCGAAGGCGCGCTTGACCGGGTCGTACATGCCCTCCTCGAACTCCACGAAACCGTCGATCTCGTAGAGTTTGAAGAGCATGCGTTCGGCCTGAGGGACGCCCGCCTCCTCCCGGGTGAGCTTGAGAAAGGCCTGTTTGATGCGCTCTTTGAGCTCCGGCGCCATGTCGCCCGGGACCTGGACGCCGTCGTTGGGAATCCAGTCGGAGTAGTTGAACGGCAGCACCTGGGTGCCGATGTCCGGATACTCGTTGGTGATGTAGGTTCGCGCGTCGTCGTAGGCCGCGGCGATCTCGACGTCGCCGTTCAATACGGCGATCACCGCCGCGTCGTGGCTGCCGACGAAGACACTCTGGATGTCCTCCTCCGGGTTGATCCCCGCGTCGATCAGCTGCAGCGCCGGGAACAGATAGCCCGAGGTGCTAGTCGGATCCGTGAAACCGACGGTCTTGCCGCGGATCTTCTGGATCGACGCCACGCACTCCATCAAGCCGTTCAGCCGCTGGCTCGGCGGCTCGTCGCAGAAGTCAGGGTCGGTCGTCATCCACTGGGCGCGGTAGCGGGCCTCGCCGTTACGCTCTGAGATCAGGATTGTCTCGATGCCGTAGCGCTCCAGGCCGAGCATTCCGGCGAACGGCGGCAACATGCCGATGTCGGCGCGGCCACTGCCCAGCGCCTCGATGAGGCCCGTGTAGTCCTGGGGTACGAAACTCTCGACCGGAATCCCCAGCTCGGCGCCGAGGTACTCCTCGAGCGGTATGAGGTTGTCGATCAGCTTGTCCGCTTCGAGCGCCGGAACGAGGCCGAGCACGAGTTTGGCAGGGGTGGCTCCATCCGGGCCGTCGGCGGTCGAGCAGCCGAATAGGCCGATACCGCAGACGGCCAGAGCGCAGAGGGTGCGTCGTTTCATGGGCCCTCGATTCCTGAGTTCTTGGTGATCGCCAGCCCATCGAGCATACCAGCGCCCCGGCGCCTCCCGGGGAACGGATCGTGCGAGACGGTCACTGCACCTCCGCCGCGCCGGGACAGCGCACGACCTCACCCCCGGGGCCCACTCGCTCCAGCCATCCGGACAGAGATACCCCTTCCGAGCTTCTCCAGGCGGTCAAGAAGAGACTGCCGAGAAAGTCGACCGCGCGTCGGAAGCGAGCCGTCGCGAATCGCTCGAGCTCATGCTCCCACACACCTTCCTCGTAGAGTGCTTCCAGGCTCGGTTCGAGCTCGTAGACCCGATCAACGAGGCCGAAGCTCGCCGCGAACTCGGCTCGCACGGCGACCCGACTGGGGTCGAGCGACGCGTTCACGATTCGGGTGACGAACTCGTAGCGCTCGTCCGGCAGACCCAGCCCTTCGACGAGCTCGTAGTCGAGGAAGTGCTCAGGATACTCTTGGTGCCTGATCGTGGGCGTTTCGCGCTCTTTGAGCACGTCCGGATCGACCGCCGAATGGCCGATGGCGTCGGCACCCCAACGGAAGAACGCGGGAACCTCTTCGGGTTGTGCGAGCGCCGCCTCTCTGGCGACCCGAGAGTGGCCGCGGATGGTCCATCCGTGGAGAGTCGCCGAGACGAGTACCAATAGCGGCAGTACGAAACACGCTCTCTTCATCAGGGCACCTCGTAGAACGGATTCGGCAGCTTGAACGTCCTCTCGGCGAAGCCGCCGACGAGATCGCTCGTCTGATCGCCGACGTTGGCGAGGATCGTGTAGCCCGCGGCCTCGATCGAGCGGCGGGCCTCGGTCTTGAACGCGGCCGCCGACGGCTCTTGGTAGTCGTCCGGCTTCATGTACAACCGCTGCCACGAGTCGAACCCCACCGCCCGGAGGTTGCGTTCGGTGGCCGCTCGCTGACGCTCGCGGCGGCCGGTGACGAAGAAGACCGTCACCCCTCGCTCGCGGGCCGAACGATAGAGAGCCAGCGCTCCGGGCGCCGCTTGCGCCTGTGCGGCCTCGATCCACTCGTCGAACTCGTCGGGGTCGTAGTGAAAGCGATGCTCCTGCAGGTACCCCCAGTTGAAAAGCGTCGTCTCGTCGATGTCGAGGACGACAGCCGGGTTCTCGACCCGGTGGGCGCGACGGTCGAGCCAACGCTCGGCCCGTCCGGTGACGTGCTCGACGTCCGAGGCGTAGCGGTCGGACGCGGCGTACTCGAGCAGCGCTTCGCGCACCGCCGGCAGACTCGGCGGCGATCCGACGCTGCAGCCGGCGATCGCCAAGCCGCACGCGACGATCCACCCCAGCTCTCTGCTTCGATTCAAGACTCGACTCCCTGTCTTCGAGTAGCTACTTCGTCAGGACACGGAACTCCCAATGAGCGAGGGTCTCCTCGACCACCGCCTCCAATGCCGCCGCGCGATGACGCCGTAGATAGCTCGCGCGGACCCGGTCCTTCGCATCGCGGAAGCTAGCCTGTCGGATCGGCGTCTCCGCGTCCAGTCGAACGATGTAGACGCCGGTCGAGACGTGACGTCCACCGTCGGAATCGTAGACCTCCCCGATATAGGGCTCGGAGATCTCGCCGACCTCGAGCCCGTCTACGACTCGCTGACCCCGCATCCACCCATGGATCTGGACGGCCAGTTCGTCGTCCGTGAAGTCGACGAGGCGTCCTCCGGCACGGCTCGAAACGTGGTGGGACTCTCGTCGCGCGATCTCGCCGAAATCGGCGCCCGAGCGGATCTCCTTCGCCAGCCGCTCGGCCCGGGCCACCGTCACCCAGAGATTCTCGGCGCGCGAACGCGGCAGCCGGATCACCGACACCGACCGCAACCTCGGCGACTGATAGAGAGCCTTTCCCTGCTCGTAGTGCTCCCAAAGGACCGCTTCGTCGAGGGCCTGAGCCCAGAGCTCCAGCCTCCGCTCTAGTAGGTGAGAGGTCTGCGCGCTCCACATCGCCTGCGAGACTCGCGTCCCGAGCCGAGGATTCGCCGCCTCTTCCCGTCGAGCCTCCTTCACGAGGATTCGGCGGAGCGCCTCACCGTCCAAGAAACCCTCGATCCGGGCGAAGTAGCCGCCGTAGTACTGCGGAAGGTACTTCCTCTCGGGCAGCTCTTCGAGCATCGTGGCCAGGGTGTAGGACTCCCCCCCCAGCCGGAACAGCACGGCATCGTCGGCGACATCGCGATCGTGCAGCATCGAGTAGTGGCGCTCGAAGCCGTAGCGCGGTCCCGTCTCTGCCAAGTACTCGCTTTCCATGCGCGCACTCGAAGCGGCGCGCAATCGATCGACGACGGCTTCGCGAGCTTCTTCGAACGGAGGCGCGATGGCCGGCGTGCGCGAGTCCAACTTCGCCAGGTGGAATCCGCTCGCCGACTCGACGACCTCTCCGATCTCGCCTTTTTCGAGCTTCCAAGCGACATCGGCGAACGCCTTGACGGCGCGAGCGCCGCGCTCGAGCATCATCCACCCCCCCGCGCTCCCGTCGGCCGAGTCCGAGAACTGACGCGCGAGATCGCCGAAGTCCCTACCGGCAAGAGCCTGTCGCCGAATCGCCTCGATCCGCGCTCGCGCGGCCTCTCGGGCCGACGGGTCCAGAGCCTCGCTCTCGGCTCTCAGGAAGATGTGCTGGAGTCGCAGCCGTTCCGGACGGCCGAGCTCGGCGCGGTGCTCGGCATAGTACGCTCGCGCCTCGGCGTCGCTGATCTCCACCCGGTTCCACCCGAGACGCTCCCGCATCGCCTCCTCGTACACTTCGTCCGCCACAGCCTCCCCGATCCGCCGCAAGACCTCGCCCGGAGGCGTGGCCTCGGCGAGGAGGATCTCCCGTGCGCCGATCTCTCTCAAAGTCCGGTTGCGGGTGGCGGCGTCGAGTCGCCGCCCTCGCGGGCCTTTCGACGCGCGGGTCGCGAGGAACCGCTCGAGCTCCGCTCGGGTCACCGCGCCGTCCCGGTAGGTGGCGAGCGCTTCGGTGGGCTCCTGCTGACCCAGTCCGCGGCAGCCGGGCAGCGCTGCCGCCCAGACCACCGCCAGGAGCGCCCACACGGCTCCGATACGCTGGGACGGTTCGACTCGAGATGGCGATGATTCGCCGCCCACGGAGAATCGCATACGCGGTCGAGTTTAGCGGCTGGGCGCATCGCCGAAGGCGAGGGCGATGACCTGGCTGCGCTGTTCCGGAGGGTTGAAGTTGTCGTCGGCGACGAGCACCAGAGTGCGTCGACCGTCCTCGAGCTCCGGCCCCCAGGTCAGCCCCTCGAGATTGTCGGGCTGGACGCCCAAGGTACCGATGTCGACGAGGAGCCGCTTGGCGACCGGCGACCGGCGCGTCCTCCCCAATCGCCGGACTCTCGACACTTCGTCGGCGCCGGTGAGATCGACCTCGAAGAGCCGCACGGTATTGCCGTGGCCGGCGGTGTAGGAGCGCTCGAGCGCGAGCAGTCGCCCGTTGCCGAGAGCGAGCAGGTCAACCAGCCCGTTGACCGCGAACTCATCGCCGGCCGGAGGCGTGGCAAGCGGCTCGGTCCAGTAGACGAAGCTCGCGTCGTGTCGCCGGCGCTCGAGGTCGAACCTCAGCAAGCGGCTGGGGCTGCCCGAGGTCGACCCCGCGGGGTCGCCATCCTGTTTCAGGGCGCTCTCCGTCGCCGTGAAGAGCCATCGTCCATCGGGCGAGATCGTCACGCTCTCGAGCGCCAGGTTGTGCCGCACACCTGCCTTTCGGCGTGGCCGGAGTCGGCGTGGCAGCCTCATCTCGCCGAGCCAGCGCCCCTCGGCGGAGAACTCGATAAGCGCCGGCGGCACCTTGGCGTCGGCATGTCCCTCCGAGGCGACCCACCAGCCGCCGCTCGGACTGCGGGCCAGCCCTTCCGGATCGACTCGCCGCGCCGGGATCGGCTCATCGCGAGCCGTCCTTAGCTCAACCTCTGAGACGACTCGAATCTCGCCCTCGGTGAGGGCGCCATCCGTCAGGTCGAAGGTCAACCTATAGAGCCGGGGTGGGGCGAACTGGCCGGGATCGTCGGACAGCGCGTAGTACGACTCGGCCGTGGGGTCGTAGACGATCG
>CALZKB010000021.1 GCA_945787575.1 Thermoanaerobaculia bacterium
GGCGGAAGACGACGACGGCCTGTCGGCGGCGATCGCCCTCGGCCTTTATCTCGATGCCGGTCTGCCCGGCGAGCGGGTGACGATCAGCTCCGACGGTGGCGGCTGCCTTCCGACTTTCGACGAGGACGGGCGGGTGGTCGAGATGGAAGTCGGCGACTCGAGCGCCCTGATCGACTGCTTCGGCCGTCTGCTGGCCGAGGGGCGGTCGCCGGCCGACGTGCTGCCGGCTTTCACCTCGAACGTCGCCGGCTTTCTGCGTCTGCCCGGCAAGGGTCGGGTGGCGGTGGGGGCGGATGCCGATCTCGTCGTGCTCGACGAGGACGGAGGCGTTGGCGACGTCATGGCTCGCGGCCGTTGGCACGTCCGTGGCGGAGGCCTGATCGAACGCGGTACTTTCGAAACGACATCGCCAGCAGAGGTATGAAATGAGTCGCGGATTCATCGTTCCCATCGGTGGTGCCGAAGACCGGATGCGCGATCCCGCCATCCTTCAGGAGTTCGTCGACGTTTGCGGCGGCCGGGAGGCGCGGATCGCGATCATCCCCACGGCCTCGAGCCGGCCGGAGACCGGCCCGGCCTACGAACGGGTCTTTCACGAGCTCGGCGTCGGGGCGGCGCGCTCGCTGCCGCTCGAAAGCCGGGAGGACTGCGACGATCCGCGGTGGCTGAGCCGGCTCGAGCGCGCCGAAGGCGTCTTCCTGACCGGCGGCAACCAGCTCAAGCTGTCGACGACCGTCGGCGGCACCGAGGTCGCGAAGATCATCCGCCGCCGCAACGCAGAGGACCGACTGCACGTCGCCGGCACCTCGGCGGGCGCCGCCATTCTCTCCGAGCACATGATCGCTTTCGGTGACGAGGGGTCGACTCCGCACGCGGACATGGTGACCCTGGCGCCCGGCATCGGCCTCACCCGGATGGTGGTGATCGACCAGCACTTCCGACAACGTGACCGGTTGGGGCGGCTGCTGACCGCGCTCGCCTTCAATCCGGGGCCGATCGGGATCGGCCTCGATGAGGACACGGCCGCGTTCATCGGGCCGGACGACACCCTCGAAGTGCACGGCACCGGCGCGATCACGGTGGTCGATCCGTCGGAGCTCGAGTATTCGTCGATGGACTCGGCCAAACAGTCGGACGCCGTCTGCATGCTCAACGTGCGGCTGCACATCTTGATCGAGGGCGCTAGCTACGACATTCGAGCTCGCAAGGCGTCGTCGCCGCCGGTCTCGGTCGAAGAGGCGGCGGCGTCGTGAGAGTCGTCTCGCGGTCGGTCTATCTGGGACCGAGCCTCTATGCCCACTTTCGGGTGATCCGCTTGACGTTGGACCTCGAGGAGCTCGAGGAGTGGCCGAGCGGTCGGTTGGGAAGCTCGTTTTGCGACGGCCTGCTCGAGGCTCTTCCCGGCCTTCATCAGCACGGCTGCTCCTATCGCCAACCGGGAGGTTTCGTCCGCCGCCTTACCGAGGGTGACGGCACCTGGATGGGCCACATCCTCGAGCACGTGGCGATCGAGCTTCAGAACATCGCCGGATCGGCGGTCACCTTCGGCAAGACCCGCGGCACGGGCAATCCCGGCGAGTACGACGTCGTCTACGAGTATCTTGATCAGGAGGTCGGCCTCGAGGCGGGAAGGTTGGCGATCGCTCTCGTCGAGCATCTTCTCCCCGAGGAGCTGAAGCCGGAATCGAGAGCCGGCGATTTCGACTGGCAGGCCGAGCGCGATCGCTTCATCAAGGCGACCCAACGCCGGGCACTCGGTCCCAGCACCGCGGCTCTGGTGGCGGCGGCCGAGGAGCGAGGGATCCCGTGGCTACGTCTGAATCGATACAGCCTCGTTCAACTCGGTCACGGAACCTACGGCAAGCGGATCCAGGCGACGGTCACCGGGCAGACCCGGCACATCGCGGTCGAGCTCGCCTCGGACAAGGAGGAGACCAACAAGATCCTCGGCGACCTGGGATTGCCGGTGCCCCGGCAGCGGCTGGTCTACAGCGACCGGGAGACGGTGCGGGCCGCCGAACGGATCGGCTATCCAGTGGTCGTCAAGCCGCTCAACGCCAACCATGGACGCGGCGTCTCGATCGACCTCGCTGACGGGGAGTCGGTGAGGGCAGCCTACGAAGACGCCCGCGAACACAGCCGGACGGTGCTGGTGGAGAGCTTCATCACCGGCCTCGACCATCGGCTGCTGGTGATCAATGGCGATCTCGTCGCCGCTTCTAAGCGAGTCCCGGGGCACGTCGTGGGTGACGGCGAGCGGACCGTCGAAGAGCTGGTCGACGTGATCAACTCCGACCCACGCCGCGGCATTGGTCACGAGAAAGTGCTGACCCGACTCGAGTTCGATCACCAAGCAGACCGCCTGCTGGCGCTTCGGGGGCTGACTCGGGACAGCGTCCCTGCGAAAGGCGAGATCGTCTACTTGCGCTCGACGGCAAATCTCTCGACCGGGGGTACCGCCGTCGACGTCACCGATATGGTCCATCCCGACAATCGCGAGATGGCGACCCGGGCGGCGCGCGCGATCGGCCTCGACGTCGCCGGCATCGATTTCCTGACCGACGACATCTCGAAATCGTTCCACGAGACCGGCGGTGCGATCTGTGAGGTCAACGCGGCGCCGGGCTTCCGGATGCACGTCGCTCCCAGTGAGGGCGAGCCGCGTGACGCCGCGGGGCCGGTGATCGACATGCTCTTCCCGCCCGGCACGCCGTCGCGAATTCCGATCGCCGCGATCACCGGAACCAACGGCAAGACGACGACCAGCCGGATGGTCGCCCACATCTTCAAGATGGCCGGTCAGCGGGTCGGGCTCACGAGCTCGGACGGGGTCTACATCGACGGTCACCTGACCGTGCCGGGCGACATGACCGGCCCGACCGCCGCCCGCATGGTGCTGCGCGACGCGACCTGCGACGTCGCGGTGCTCGAGACCGCCCGCGGCGGGCTGCTGAGAGCGGGCATGGGTTATCGCCGCTGCAACGTCGGTGCGGTACTCAACATCGCCGCCGACCATCTCGGGCTCAAGGGCATCGACACCCTCGAGGAGCTCGCCCGAGTGAAACGGATCGTCGTCGAGGTCGCTCGAGACACCGCGGTGCTCAACGCCGACGACCCGCTCTGTCTCAAGATGGCCGACTACACCAACGCCTCGCACCTGTGCTACGTCACGATGAATCCCCGGCACCCGTTGGTGCGCGAGCACATCAACGCCGACGGCCGCGCCGTCGTGCTCGAGGAGGGGATGAACGGATACATGATAACCATCTATGACGGCGGCACCCACATCCCGTTGGTCTGGACTCATCAGATTCCCGCCACCGTCGAAGGCAAGGCGATCCACAACGTTCAGAACGCGATGTTCGCGGCGGCGATCGCGTTCAGCATGGAGGTCGGGCTCGACGACGTCCGGCAGGGTCTGAGGACCTTCGACGCGAGCTACTTCCAGGCACCGGGCCGACTCAACATTTACGGCGAGCACCCGTTCAAGGTGGTTCTCGACTACGCCCACAACCCCCACGCCGTCCAGGCCATCATTCGGCTGACGGACAGCCTCGAGGCCGAGGGCTCGCGGATCGGTGTGCTGGCCGCGCCGGGCGATCGCCGCGACGAGGACATCGACGAGATCGCCGAGCTCTGCGCCGGTCACTTCGACCACTACTTCTGTCGGCGCGACGACGGATTGCGAGGGCGTGAGCCCGACGAGGTGCCCGAGCGCCTGCGCGCGGCGCTGGTCGCGGCGGGCGTCGAGGAGTCCGAGATCGAGGTCATCCCCGACGAACGGGACGCGGTGCACGCCGCGCTCAAGCGCGCCCGGGCCGGCGACCTGCTACTCGTCCTGGGTGACAACATCAGTCGCTGTTGGAAGCAGATCACCCAGTTCTCGCCGGAGCTCGAGACGGCGCCGGCCGAAGAAGCGGTGGCGCCGTCGAAGCTCGCGGCACCGGTCGAGGATCTGCCGGACCTCGAGCTGCCACCGATCGATCACCTGATTCGCGACGAGCGCGGCGTTCGACTCGCACGTGAGGAAGAGGGGGATTAGCGGTCGTGATGGAGGTCCGTGACTCCCGGCGGCTGACCGGGCCGAACCTCCTGACGACGGGCCCGGGGGTGGTGCTCGACATCGTCGTGACCGCCGGTGACGACGGGGCCGGCGCCGCGGAAGTCTGGCGCCGACAGCTCGCGCGGATGCTGGAGGCGGTCGGCTGGACGGACGCCGAGCTCTTCAGTCGCATCTTTCCCGGCGGCATGAGCCTGGCGTTTCACGCGCCGATCGATGCGCTCTACGCGGCGACCGAGGTCAACGAGTGGGCGTGGGCGGCGACCGTCGCCGAGCTCGCCGGCGAGGAGGAGGCGGAGTTCGACACGGCGGCCCAACGGCTGCGGGAGGAGATCGCCGGCGAGGTCAATCCGGCGGTGTTGCAGCTCCAGGCGCTGGCGGCCGATCACGACGTGGCGTTCTTGTGGGACGACGATCGGGTGTCGGTCGGCCTCGGCCGGGGGTCGAGAACGTGGGCGGTCGACGCGATCCCGACCAACGACGAGATTCCCTGGGATCGGATCCACGACGTCCCGGTGGCGCAGATCACCGGCACCAACGGCAAGACGACGACCGTCCGGCTGCTCGCCGCGATGGTGCGCGCGTCGGGACTGGTGCCGGGCGTGTCGTCGACCGACTGGATCGAGGCCGGCGACGAAGTGCTCGATCACGGCGACTACTCGGGACCGGGCGGTGCCCGGCAGGTGCTGCGGGACCGCCGGGTGGAGCGGGCGCTCCTCGAGACCGCGCGCGGCGGGATGCTGCGCCGTGGTCTGGCGGTGGAGAAGACCGACGCGGCGCTCGTCAATAACGTCGCGGAGGACCATCTAGGGGAGTTCGGGGTCCACGATCTCGACGCTCTCGCCGCCTGCAAGTTCGTCGTGGCGCGTGCCGCCCGCCGTCTGGTCCTCAACGCCGATGACCCGGTGGTCCGTCGCCATGGCGAAGCGATCGATGTGCCGACCACCTGGTTCTCGCTTACTGCCGAAGACCCGTTCATCGTCGCCCATCGCGGCGCCGGCGGCGAGGTCTGCGTGCTCGAGCGCGGCCGCATCATCCTGGCGACGGGCGAGCGCAAGGTGGCGATCTTAGAGATCGCCGAAGTGCCGATCGCCTTGGTCGGCGCCGCGCGAAACAACGTGGCGAACGCGCTGGCGGCGGTGGCCGTGGCGAAACATCTCGGGCTCGGCGTCAAGGCGATCGCAGACGGCCTGCGGCGATTCGAGAGCACACCCGAAACGAATCCCGGCCGGCAGAACGAGTTCGACGTCGAGGGCGTCCGGGTGATTCTGGACTTCGCCCACAACCCGCACGGAGTGGAGGCTCTGCTCGAGATGGCGGCGGCGATACCCGGGCGTCGCCGGCTCGTGACCATCGGCCAGGCGGGCGACCGCGACGACGCTTCGATTCGCCAACTGGCACGTTCGACCTGGGATGCGAGGCCCGACAAGGTCCTGATCAAGGCGATGACCGAGTACCTGCGTGGGCGGGAGGAGGGCGAAGTCGCGGCCTTGCTCGAGGCCGAGCTGCGGGCCCAGGGAGCGAGCGACGAGCATCTCGCGCACACCGGTAGCGAGCTCGAGACGGCGAAGGCGGCGCTCGACTGGGCCGAGCCCGGCGATCTCGTGCTGCTCATCGTGCACTCCGACCGCGACGCGGTGGTCTCCTACTAGCAGGAACGCTCGGCCGCGCCTCTCGCGCGAGGCGACTCCTAGAGGGCGAGCTCGACGGCTCGCGCGTAGCGGTCGAGTGCGCTCTCGAGCGCTCGATCGGCGGCCGCGGCTCCCGGCTCGAGATGCCGCGCGAGGACGTCCAGTCGACCGCGCCCGCGGTCGGCCTTGAGATCGACGCGAGCGGCGAGTCGATCACCGGCGAGCACCGGCAGACAGTAGTAGCCCCACACCCGGTCCTGCGGCGGCTTGAAGATCTCGAGCACCTGATCGAAGTCGAAGAGGGTCTTGACTCGCTGCCGGTCCCAGAGCACCGGATCGAAAGGGGAGAGCAGCACCCCGCGCTCCCGGCGGGGTCGAAGCGTCGCCGCCCGCTCGGCCAGCTCGAGGTCCGCGGGGCGGATCCACCCGGCGGTGCTCCGGCGGTCGGTACCGACGAGGGCGCAACGGACGATCGCCCCGGCTGCCTCGAGCTCGCCGAGCGCGGCGTCGATCTGGGTTCGCAGGTTCCGCAGACGCCAGGTCCGAGCGAGCGTGCCGGTCGTCGCCCAGCCGTGGCCGGCGAGCGCCCGTTCGAGAAGGGTGCGCATCGACTCCGCGAGACCCATCGGACGGCTTCGGTGCTCTTCGGGGATCACCCGTTCGGCGAGGTCGAAGGACCGCTGGAAGTTGCGACGTTCGCGAATCGCGAGATCTCCTCGCGACCAGAACGCACGGGCGACTCGCTTGGCGATCTTCGGGTACCAGCCGTCGCCGATCGGCGTCTCACCGTCGAGGTCGAGCGAGCGCAGCGGTCCGTCCGTGCGGATTCGCTCGAGCAGCCGGTCGGCGACCTCGCGGTGCTCACCGAGGACGTCCCCCCACCAGGGATCGACGGCGTACTCCCGGCGGCGGAACTCGAAAACGGGGTAGAGTTCCATCGGCAGCCAGCTTGCCTCGTGCCCCCAGTACTCGAAGAGGGGCTCGCCGGGCTTGAGCAGCGCCTCCGCGAGCGCTGGCTCGAACCCCTCGATGCGCGACAGCAGGACCAGCCCATGACTGCGGGCACCGGCGACCGCCACCGAGTCGAGCTGGAGATAGCCGAACCGGCGCAGCACGGCGTGGGCGGCATCGCGCGCCCGCTTGCCGCTACCGGCAGCCCGCCGGGGCAGGCGGGTCCACTCCGGTTTCAACAGACCGGCACGGACGAGTGCGAGACGCCGAGCACGCCGAATGTCGAGGCTCTCCATCCGCAGATGCTAACCCTCGCCTTGGCGGAAGGCCGCCTTGGCGACCGGTGGCGAAAGAAGGCGGCGGATCGTGGGCGGTTTTCCCCGTCGCTGAGGATCTCGGACCGCAGCACCTGGTCGACTCCTGGTGGGAGATCCTCGAAACGCGGGACTGGATGGCGGGCCGGCGCGCACTCGCCGTTCGCGGCCGAGCTGCTCAACGCTCTCCAGCTACCGGGTGAAGATGGGATCCTCACCCTGAACGAGCTCGAGAGCTTCCTCGAGAAAATAGACCCGGAACCGCGCTCCGGGCCGTTTTCGAACAACGTCGGATCGAGTGACTTCCTCTTTGTCACTCGCGAGACCGCGGCGACCTTCAATCAGTAGGCGCCGCCGCCCGCAGCAGCTGCCGGTGGTAGTAAGATCCAGGACTTGAAACCGGCACCGTTCGAATACCGGGCGCCCGAGTCGCTGGAAGCGGCCCTCGACTTGATGGCGGAGCACGGCTCCGAGGCGAAGCTGCTCGCCGGCGGTCAGAGTCTGATCCCGGTTATGAACTTCCGACTGGCGCAGCCGGCGATCCTCGTCGATCTCAATCGCATCGAGGCGCTGGACTATCTGCGCCCACAGGACGACGGCTCGCTCCGGATCGGCGGTCTGACCCGCCTGCGCCAGGTCGAACGGATGGCTGACCTGCCCCGTCACTCGGCGCTGCTCGCCGAGGCGCTGCCGTGGGTCGCCCACCCCCAGATCCGCAACCGCAGCACCGTCGGCGGAACGCTGTCGCACGCCGATCCGGCGGCGGAAGTGCCGGCCGTCTGCCTGGTCGAAGGGGCTCGTTTCCGGCTGGCCCGCAAGGGCGGAGAGAGATGGGTGCCGGCCGCCGATTTCTTTCGCGGGCTCTTCGACACCGCGCTCGAGCCCGACGAGATTCTCGTCGAGGTCGAGCTGCCGGCGCCGCGCGAGCGCACCGGAACCTCGTTTCAGGAGATCGCCCGCCGGCATGGTGACTACGCGATGGCCGGGGTGGCGGCCTCGCTGCGTTTTGCGTCCGACGGCCGCATCGACGAAGGTTCACTGGTCTTCCTGAGCGTTGCGGACACCCCGCTGGTGGCCTCGGAGGCATCGGCGATGTTGGCGGGCGAGGCGCCAAGCGAGTCGCTCTTCGAAGCCGTCGCCCGACACGCCGCGACCGCGGAGGTCGATCCCGCCGGCACCATTCACGCGACCCCGGACTTCACCCGTCATCTCGTCGGGGTCCTCACCCGCCGCGCGTTGGCGGCTGCGGCGAAACGGGCGAACGGCGAAGGGGAGACGACGTGAGCGATCGACACACGGTGCGGGTGACGGTCAACGGCGAGCCGCGGGTCGCCGAGACCGAAGCGCGGACGCTGCTGTCGGATTTCCTGCGCCACGACCTCGGCCTGACCGGGACCCACGTCGGTTGTGAGCACGGCGTCTGCGGAGCGTGCACCATCCTCTTCGACGGCGAACCGGTTCGGTCGTGTCTCTTGCTCGCGGTGCAGGCCGAGGGCCGCACCATCGAAACGGTCGAGGGCCTGGCTCCCGACGGTCGCGACCACCTTCATCCCCTGCAGGAGGCGTTCCGCGAGACGCACGGCCTGCAATGCGGTTTCTGTACCCCCGGCTTCCTCATGACTCTCGTGCCTTTTCTCGAGGAGAATCCCGACCCGACCGAGCATGAGATTCGGATGGCGCTCTCGGGCAACCTCTGCCGGTGCACCGGATATCAGCACATCGTCGATGCGGTGCAGCTGGCGGCCAAGAAGAAGACGGACGAGGGAGGAGCGTGATCGCCGCGGCACCCGCCGGCGCCCTGGCCGCCGGCCAACCGGTCGCCGAGTGGGTTGCGGCGCTCGAGAGGCGGTTCGCGACGATCGAGGCTCGGGTTGGCGCCTTCGTTCCCGAGCAAGAACGTTTCGCCCGGTTGGCGCGGGAGGCCGGCGAGCTTCTCGCACGTCATCCCGCCGAGGACCGGCGGCCGGCTCTCTTCGGCGTCCCCGTCGGGGTCAAAGACATCTTTCACGTCGACGGCCTGCAGACGCGAGCCGGGAGCAGCGTCCCTCCCGCCGAGCTGGCCGGTTCCGAGGCCGCCTCGGTCCGCCGGTTGAGGAGGGCGGGAGCGCTCGTCCTTGGGAAGACGGTGACCACCGAGTTCGCTTACTTCGCGCCGCGGGGCACCCGCAACCCCGCGGATCCGGAGCGCACGCCGGGGGGCTCGTCGAGCGGCTCCGCGGCGGCGGTCGCGGCGAAGCTCTGCCCGCTGGCGCTCGGCACCCAGACGATCGGCTCGATCTGCCGGCCGGCCTCGTACTGCGGGGTTGTCGGGTTCAAGCCGAGCTACGAGCGGATCTCGCGCGCCGGCGTCATTCCGCTGGCGCCGTCGGTCGATCACGTCGGCACCTTCACGCCGACGGTGGAGGCGGCGCGCAAGGCGGCCGCCGTGCTGATCCACGACTGGACGGACGAGACCACGGATGCCAAGCCGCGACTCGGCTTGCCGCACGGTCCCTATCTCGATCGACTGCTCGCGGGCGGCGGCCGGCGCTTCGAGACGGCGAGCCGGCTCCTCGTCGATCGCGGCCTTCCCCTCCGCGAGGTCCCGGCATTGGCGGATTTCGAGGCGATCGAGGCGCGGCATCGGCTACTGGTGGCGGCCGAGGCGGCGGCCGTGCACGCCCACTGGTACCGACGGTACGGCGAGAGCTATGACCCGAAGACCCGCGAGCTCATCGAGACCGGTCACGCGGTCTCGGCCGATGAGCTCGCCGCCGCCCGCGCCGGACGTCTGACGCTTCGCGCCGCGCTCATGGAGCTCATGGAGCGCGAGGGCGTCGACGTCTGGGTGACTCCGGCGTCGCAGGATGTAGCGCCTCTCGGGCTCGAATCGACCGGCGATCCGGTGATGAATCTGCCGTGGAGCCAGGCGGGCCTGCCCAGCATCGGTCTGCCGACCCCGCGGGCCGCCGGCGAACTACCGTTCGGCCTTCAGCTGGTCGGCCGCTGGCGGGCCGACGAACAGCTCCTGTCGTGGGCGGCGGCGATCGAAGAGGTGCTTGACGGATGAGCGTCGTACGGCACTCGGTCAAGCGCGGCGCCTACCACGATTCGGTCGTTCTCATGCAGCTCCAGCGGAAGTTGGGCGAGCTCGACGGAGTCGAGCAAGTGGGGGTGGTGATGGCGACTCCCGCGAACCTCGCGCTGCTTGCCGAAAGCGGGCTCCGCGTCGAGAAAGCCGAGGCGAGGTCGGACGATCTGTTGATCGCCGTTCAGGCCAAGACCGCGGCGGCGGCTCGCGACGCCCTCGCTCGCTTCGATGAGCTGGCGGCGTCCAGGCGATCGGCGGCGGCGGTCGACTACCGCCCGAAGAGCCTGGCGACGGCTTTCGTGCAACAAGCGGACGCGCAGTGGGTGCTGGTGTCGGTTCCCGGTGAGTACGCGGCAGCGGTCGCGCGGCAGGCGCTCGACGGCGGCCGCCACGTCTTTCTCTATAGCGACAACGTGAGCATCGAGGATGAGGTCGCCCTCAAGCAGCGGGCGACGGAGCGCGGCCTGATGGTGCTCGGTCCCGACTGCGGAACGGCGCTGGTCGGCGGAGTCGGCCTAGGCTTCGCCAATCGGGTCCGCCGCGGTCCGGTGGGCGTGGTCGCCGCCTCGGGCACCGGTCTGCAGATGATCGCTTGCCGGGTTCACGCCCGGGGCTCGGGCATCTCCCACGGGATCGGCACTGGCGGACGCGACCTGTCGCGCGAGGTCGCGGGCCGGACCGCCCTGCAGGCTCTGCGAGCGTTGGCGGCCGATCCCGAAACCGGGGTCATCGTGCTGGTCTCGAAACCGCCGCACCCGGAAGTCGTCGCCCGCTTGCTCGCCGCGGCGGCCTCGCTGGGCAAACCGGTGGTCGTCCACTTCCAGGGGGAGGGCCAAGCCGGTCGCCGGCTCGGGCCGCTGCACTTCGCCGCCGATCTGGAGGACGCCGCGGATCTCGCGGTCGACCTCACGAAGCGGACCGAAGAGCCGTTCGAAACCGATTTCGTCGGTGCTCTTCGAGGACTGTTCTCCGGCGGCACGCTGGCAAGCGAAGCGCTGCTTCGACTCGAACCGCTGCTGCCGGAGATCTCCTCCAATCTCGACGGGCCGAGCTGGTCGGGGGTCTTCGAGTTCGCCGACGTCACCGGCCACGCGATCCTCGATCTCGGAGCCGACCAGTTCACCCTAGGTCGCCCCCATCCGATGATCGATCCTCGGCTCGTGGTCGATCATCTGGCGCACTGCGCCACCGATGCCGAGGTCGGGACGGTGATGCTCGACGTCGTGCTCGGTGACGGTGCGCACCCCGATCCGGCTTCTATCTTCGCGCCGGCTATAAAGGCCGCGCTCGAGAGTCGCAAAGGCGACTTCGCCGTCGTCGCGGTGATCGTCGGCACCGACGAAGATCCGCAGGAGGTCGCGCGCCAGCGCGCCGAGATCGAAGCGGCGGGTGCCCTGGTGGTGGAGTCGCTGGGGGAGGCTCTCGAGACAGCCGTTCGCCGCGCCTTGCCGGCGCCCGACGTGAGTGCCGGCGTCGACGCGGGAGCGCTGGTGCGGCCCGCTGCGGCGATCAACGTGGGGGTCGAGCTCTTCCGCGACAGCTTGGCTGACCAGGGCGTCGCGGCGCTGCAGGTCGATTGGCGGCCGCCGGCCGGAGGCAACGACAGATTGGCTGGAATCCTGGCGCGATTGAGGCAAAGCGAATGAACGTGGACAAAGCGAATCAACGGGCGATCAAGCGAATGATGGCCACCCGCCCGGTGCTCAAGACGGTGGCGGTGGCGGGCGACGTGGTGCCCGGGCTGGACGCCAAGCGCATCGTCCACGCCGGACCGCCGATCGAGTGGTCGCGAATGTCGGGACCGCTGCGCGGCGCCGTCATCGGGGCTCTCATCTACGAGGGGTTGGCGGACTCGAGGGAGGCGGCGATCCATCTCATCGAGCAGGGAGAGATCGCCTTTTCGCCGTGTCATCATCACCATGCCGTCGGACCGATGGCCGGGGTCACTTCCGCTTCGATGCAGGTCTACGTGGTGGAGGACGAGGAAGGGCGAGGCAAGGCGTTCTCGACGCTCAACGAGGGTTACGGCAAGGTCCTGCGCTACGGCGCCTTCGCGCCCGAGGTGCTCGACAAGCTGCGCTGGATGAACGAGGAGATGGCGCCCCTGCTGGCTGTCGCCCTCGAGGAATGCGGCGGCATCGATCTCCGGACGCTGCTGGCCGAAGCGCTGCACATGGGCGACGAGGGACACAACCGCAACAAGGCGGGCTCGCTACTGTTCACCAAGCATCTGGCGCCGGCGATCCAGAAGACCGCCGAGGATCGCGAGCTTGCGGCCGCGGTCATCGAGTTCTTGGGCGACAACGCGCTGAGCGTCCTCAATCCGGTGATGGCGGCGTGCAAGGTGATGGCCGACGCCGGACATGGCGTCAAAGGTAGTACGGTGGTCTCGACGATGGCGCGCAACGGCACCGACTTCGGAATCCGGGTCAGCGGGCTCGACGACCAATGGTTCACCGCCCCGGCGCCGGTGCCCGACGGTCTCTACTTTCCGAGCTTCTCGAGCGCGGACGCCAATCCGGACATCGGCGACAGCACGATCACCGAGACGGTGGGCATCGGGGCCTTTGCGATGGCGGCGGCGCCGGCGATCGTGAGCTTCGTCGGCGGCGAGCCGGAGGAGGCTCGCAACGCGACGCTCGAGATGTACGAGATCACGGTCGGCGAGCACGAGCACTTCACGATTCCGTCCCTCGGCTTCCGCGGCACGCCGGTGGGGATCGACTTGCGCAGCGTCGTCGAGCTCGGCGTGACACCACGGGTCAACACCGGTATCGCTCACCGCGAGCCGGGCATCGGGCAGGTTGGCGCCGGCCTCGTGCGGCCGCCGATGAGCCTCTTCGAGGAGGCGCTCGAAGCGTTTGCCGAGCGCTACCTGTCGCCGGGGGAGGCGGGGCGATGAGGCTCGTCGGTCGCCGCGTCCGGCGCAACGAGGATCCCCGGCTGTTGACCGGACGAGCGCTCTTCGTCGACGACGTCCAGCGGCCCGGTATGCTGCACGTCGCGTTCCTGCGCAGCCCGTTCGCGCACGCTCGGATCAACGAGGTCGACGTCTCGATGGCGCGCGAGTTCCCCGGCGTGCACGCGGTGTACACGGCCGCCGACCTCGGCGACTACTGGCGCCCCGGACCGTTGCTCGTCCCGCCGCCGCCGGTCGAAGGGTCGGTCTTCCATGAGCGAACCCAGGTACCGCTGGCCAAGGACAAGATCCGCCATCTCGGCGAGCCGGTCGCCATGATCGTGGCCGACAGCCGGGCGCTCGCCGAGGACGCGAGCGATCGGATCTTCCTCGACTGCGAGCCCCTCGATGCGGTCGTCGACCTCGAGCGGGCACTCGAGCCCGGTGCGCCGCTCGTCCACGACGACCTCGACTCCAACATCGCCGCCCTGGTGCCTCAACGCAAAGGCGACTATGCGTCGGCGCGGGAGCGTGCCGACGTGGTGATCCGTCGCCGGCTCGTCTACGACCGGGGGGCGTCGGCGGCGATCGAGAATCGCGGCGTCGTCGCCGAGTGGGATCGGCTCACCGAGCGGCTCATGATTTGGGACACGACGCAGGCGCCGATTCCCATTCGAAACGGTCTCGCCTCGATGCTTGGCCTCTCCGAATCGCAGGTTCGGGTGGTCGCCCCCTTCGTGGGCGGCGGATTCGGACCGAAGATCATGATGTTCTACCCGGAGGAGGTGCTCGTGCCGTGGGCCGCGATCCGGCTCGATCGACCGCTGAAGTGGATCGAGGACCGGTCCGAGAACTTCGTGGCTACGACTCAGGAGCGCGGTCAGATCCACGACGCGGAGATCGCCCTCACTCGCGATGGCAGGATCTTGGGGGTCAAGGACTCCTTTCTGCACGACACCGGTGCGTACGACCCCTACGGCCTGACGGTACCTCTCAACAGTCAGTGCACGCTCTTGGGCCCCTACGACGTTCCGGCCTACGAGAGCGAGTTCCGTGCGGTCTTCACCACCAAGACGATCGTCACCCCCTACCGCGGGGCCGGACGCCAGCACGGCGTCTTCGTCATCGAGCGGCTGCTCGACGCGGCGAGTCGCGAGCTGGGGATCGACCGAATCGAGATCAGGCGCCGCAACTTCATCGGCCCGGACGACTTTCCGTATGCCAACGAAGTGATCTACCAGGACGCGGCGCCGCTCGTCTACGACAGCGGTAACTACGAACCGTTGCTCGACAAGGCGAAGGAGATGATCGGCTGGGAGAAGTTCGTCGCCGAGAAGCAACCGCGGCTGCGGGCGGAAGGCCGGCACGTCGGCATCGGCATCGTGGCCTACGTCGAAGGGACCGGCATCGGACCTTATGAGGGTGCCCGGGTTCAGGTCGAGCCGACCGGCAGGGTCTCGGTCGTGACCGGGGTCGGCACGCAAGGCCAGGGCCATTACACGGTGCTCGCCCAGATCGCCGCCGAACAGCTCGGTGTGGGAGTGTCGGACGTCGCGGTGGTGACCGGCGACACGGATCAGTTCCATTGGGGTAGCGGCACCTTCGCGAGCCGCGGGGCGGTGGTGGCGGGCAACGCCGTCCACGCCGCGGCCAAAGAGGTGCGACACCGGATGCTCGAACTGGCGGCCAAGCATCTCGACGCGCCGGTCGAGGAACTGGAAGTGGCCGACGGCGGGGTCCGTCTGATCGCCGATCCGGAGCGGCACATCGATCGCGGGCAACTCGCGAGCCTCGCCAATCCGCTGCGGGGCGCCGTCGAGCCGGGAACCGAGCCGGGGCTCGAGGCGACCCAGTATTTCGGGCCTTATCGGGGAGCCACCGCCAGCGGTGTCCACGCCGCGATCGTCGAGGTCGATCCCGAGACGATGCTGGTAGAGGTCCTCGACTACGTGGTGGTTCACGACTGCGGCAAAGTGCTCAATCCGCTGCTGGTCGACGGCCAGGTTCACGGCGGTGTCGCCCAGGGTCTCGGCAACGCTTTTTACGAGGAGCTGGTGTACGACGACGAGGGCCAACTGCTCAACGCCTCGTTCATGGACTTCTTGTTGCCGACGTCGCTGGACGTGCCGCGGGTCAAGGTCGGCCACCTCGAGACGCCGTCGCCGCTCAACGAACTGGGCTCGAAGGGAGCCGGCGAAGCGGGAGCGATCCCCACCGCTGCGCTGTTTGTGCAAGCGCTGGAGGACGCGCTGGCGATCCCCGGCTTCGAGATTCGCGAGATCCCGTTGCACCCTAGCCGGCTATGGGAGCTGGTGCGCGCCGCCAAGGGCGCGGAGGAGGCAGAATGAAGATCGAAGGTGTCCACCGCTTCGCGGTTGCCCAGGAGCGCCTCTACGAAGCGATTCTCGACCCCGAGATTCTCGCTCGAACGATGCCGGGCTGCGAGTCCCTCGAGCGGGTCGACGAGAACCGGTTCCGCGGAGCGCTCAACATCGCGATCGGTCCGGTCAAGGGCCAGTTTCAGGGAACTCTGGAGCTCACCGATCTCGATCCCCCCAACGGTTACCACATGGCTCTCAAGGGCCAGGGACCGACCGGCTTCATGAAGGGTGCGGGGAAGATCGAGCTGCGAACGGTCGACGACGGCACCGAGCTCGCCTACGACCTCGACGCTCAGGTGGGCGGCCGGATCGCCGCCGTCGGCCAGCGGCTGCTCGACAGTTCGGCGAAGGTCGTCACCCAGCAGGGGCTCGAGGGGCTGGCGGCGCAGGTCGAGGTCGGAGCGGCGCCGGGTGAGGCGGCCGTCCCGGGTGAGGCGGCGGCGGTGGTACGACCGGCGCCACCGAGCCAGAGCCAGATGGCGGCCCGCTTCGCCGGCGGACTGTGGAAGGAGATGGTCCCTGCCCCGGTGCGCCGCGCCCTCGAGATCGCCCTGTGGCTCGCCCTCGGCGCCGTGCTCGGTTGGTGGCTGCGCGGCGTGATGTAGCGACTCATACGGCCGAAGGCGTCACGGCATCCGACCGGCCCTACTCATCGGGTAAGCGGGCGACGCTTCGCCCCTTCTTGGCTCTTCGGTCACCGTCGCTCCCTGTTCTCCGGCCCCTGCGAGAGAGAGATGAGCCCCAGGGGGACGTCGCGCGTACTCGGACTACGCAGCGGCGACGCGCGCTCATTCGCCTTCGCCCCGGACGGCAATCTGAAGCTGGGCGGTTCAGAGGGCTTGGCTCAAGCCCCCTGGGCTCTCATCCCTCTCTCGCCGGGGCCTACGGTCCTGAGCACCAATCGGTCGCCAGAGAGCGATCGCAACGAGTCGTCTCCATCGTCGAGATCACGTAGACGAAGGCGACGACAAGAATCGGCCCCCAGTGGAACTCGAGCCCGAAGGCGAGCGGCTGTGGCAGCGCCGTAGCTCACGAAACCGCGCCCGAACTGATTGAGGGCGATGATGACGAGGAAGACGAGAGCGGCGGTCGATGCCGACCGGAATGAGCGTGAGGCCGATCAGCATCACGACCACGCCGTCGCGAGCCCCGCCATGAGGAGCACCATCTGCACGAGGAGAGCGGTGTCGGAGGCGCTCACACCGATCGCGCTCGCGATCAGCAGCGGCACGGTGACGTTGCTCAGGATCATCGCCACCAGGTGCTGGAGGCCGAGCGGGAGCGCTTCGATGAAGGGCGGCCGGTCGTCGATTCCGTAGACGACGTCTGGGGACGTTCCGGTCATCGGTGCATCGAAAGGATCGAGGCATCGTAGCAGCCGACGCCGCGGGAGCAGGCCGGCCTCGACTAGACTCACTCGACCGGTGAGCGAGAACGCCCACGAAACGAGGAAACCGATGATCGATCGAACACCGAAGAGTCTCCTGATCTTGCTGGTCGCTGCATCGCTCTTCGGCTGCGCGCAGTCACCGATGGAAGAGATGTCGGCCGAGGCCGCTGTCGAGATCGATTGGTTCGAAGGCACCCCCGACGAGGCGTTCGCCCACGCCCTGGCAGTCGGCAAGCCGCTCTTCCTCTACTGGGGGGCCGAGTGGTGCCCGCCGTGCCACTACTTGAAAGACAAGATCTTTTCCCAGGCCGATTTCGTAGAGCGCTCGCAGCGCTTCGTCGCGGTCTACCTCGACGGCGACGAGGAGAGCGCCCAGATCCTCGGTGAGCAGCTCGACGTCCAGGGTTACCCGACGGTCATGGTCTTCAGCTCCTCGGGTGACGAGCTGCTGAGGATGCCGAGCGACGTTCCCGTCGGCCGTTACGCCGCCGTCATGGAGCGCGCCCTCAACCTCGATCGGCCGGTGCGAGAGATCCTCGCCTCGGTGCTCGAGGGTGGGCCGGCGCAGGCGAGCGAACAAGATCTCGACGTGCTCGCCTACTACTCCTGGGGCCAAGATAGCCAGATCGACCTCGAGGAGGACGCGCGACTGGAGACCTTCGAGCGGCTGTGGGAAGAAACCCCCGCCCGCCTGGCGGGGGTACGAGCCCGGTTCCTGGGTCTCTACCTCGGTGAGGCCTCGCGGCTGGCACGACAGGCGGAAGAGGGAGATCCGCCGATCCTCGACGAGGATCGACGCGACGAGCTGACGACCGCCACCCTCGCCATGCTCTCGAGTGAGGAGCTCAGCCGCGAGAACCTCTTCGACGTGACCTACACGGCCGCGAGCACCATCGATCTTCTCCAGCCCGAGGCCGGTGCGCGCCGAGCCGAAGTGGTCGCCGGCTGGCACGCGGCCGCCGAGCGCCTCGAGGCCGACGAAAGCCTGTCGACCGACGACCGTCTGACCCTGGCGCTGACTCGCATCGAGCTCGCCCGGCTCGACGTCGCCGAAGAGAGCGAGCTACCTGAGGGGCTGATCGCGCACGTCCGGGATCGAGTCGCCTGGGCGGTCGGCGAGGCGAGTGGGGGCAGCGAGCTTCAGACCCTGCTCAACACCGCCGCGTTCCTGCTCGACGAGGTCGGTCTCGCCGACGAGGCTCAGCGGCTGTTGACCGACAAGCTCGACGAGGCGGAGGCCCCCTACTACTTCATGTCGTGGCTCGCGGGCCTCAAGAACGACGCCGGGGAGACCGACGAGGCACTGACCCTTTACCGGCAGGCGTGGGAGTCGGCGACCGGTCGTTACACCCGCTTTCGCTGGGGCTCGACCTACCTGAGAAGGCTGATGGAGCTGGCTCCCGATCGCGTGGCGGCGATCGAGAGCGACTCGCTGGCGATCCTCGACGAGCTCCTGGCACACGATGACGCGTTCGCACTCGGCAACTGGCTGCGGCTGGGCCAGCTCGAGAAGGCCTACACGGAGTGGAACGCGGAGGGCGCCCACGCGGAGGCCGTCGGCGGGATTCGGGCTCGAGTCCACGACGCCTGCGAGCGCTATCCGGCGGCAGGCGAGGACTCGCAGCAGGAGAGGTGCGCCTCGTTCCTGGCCGTGGCTACCTGAGGAGCTCCGGCAGCGGACCCGGTTCTCCCGAGAGGATGAAGCCGGCCCAGTAGAACGGATGGCGACTCCCCGCCAGGCGAGGGTCGGAGACCTCGGCCGCGCCGATCCGGCTCGAGCCCCGAGTCAACGCCTCACCGGTGGCGGGCAGCGGCTCTCCCCTCAGGGCGGCGAGCTGGACGGCACGCAGCGCCTCGGCTCGCCCTCTTCCCGCCGCCAGCTGACCGTACCAAGCCACCATCAGCTCCTTGGTCGCCTCGTCGGCGACCTGCCACAGCGTCATCAGCTGGCTCTTCGCCCCGGCCAGCACCAGCGCCCTGCGCAGTCCGAAGACGCCCTGACCGTCGCGCACCGCGCCGAGGCCCGTCTCGCACGCCGAGAGCGCCACGATCTCGGTGCCGGCGAGCTCGAGGTCGATGACTTCGAGGGCGCTGAGAACGCCGTCGTTGCCGTCGGCCGCCGCGACCCGTTGGTTGAAGGTGGCTAGCGCCAGCCCCGCGGAGGTGAGCGAGTCGAGAGGAGGATCTCGAGCGGCGAGCGGGGTCCCGGGGGCCGCGGGTGCCTGGGCTTCGATCTCGCCCGTGAAGAAACCGTGAGTCGCGAGATGAAGGACTCGGGGCGAGCGCACCGCCTTGACCGCCGCCTCGGTCGCCCGCTCTCCGGTCAGCACCCGAGTCGAGGAGACGCCGAGCGTCGCGGCCAGTGCCTCGACCTCGGCACCGGTCGCCGGCAACGGTCCGAACGTCAGGCCACCCAACGAGTCGTCGTCGGTACGCGTCGCCGGCTCGCCGAACGCGGCGTCGCCGACGAGCAGCGCCGGTTCGAGGGGACCGGCCGGGGAAGAGGAGAGGAGATCGCGACCGCTGGTGACCCAGCTCAGCTCGAAGTCCTCGATCAAATAGCGCCCGTCGGCGTTGGGGAGAGGGGCGAACGGCGTCAGGTTGAGCTCGCCGTCCGGCGCCAGGACCAGGCGCTGGGCGCCGGCCAGCAGTGGCCGGATGCGGGCGAAGGTGAGCTCGTCGAGCGCCCGCCCGCGAGCGAGAACATCGGTCTGCCGCCGGGCGAGCGCTTCGCGGAAGGCGAGCGCGGCCTCGTCGACGACGGCTGCCGGACCGAGATCGACGAAGCGCGTCGGCCGATCGTTCGCGAGCACGTAGACGGCGTAGCGGCGCTCGCCGTGGCGGCGGCCGACCGGTGCGGTCGGCTCATGGGGCCAGTAGCTGGTGATCTCGATCAGTGCCGCGTCGGGCGGCAGCCGAGACCGGACCGCCTCCACGGTGACCGGGCGGTGATCTCCCGCCAGCGGCGCCAGCGACACCAGCTCCTTCGACATCCACTCGATCTCACGCTCGAGCTCTTCGAGGTCGGCGCCGGCGGTGTCGTCGGGCGCCGTGCGCGCTCCCTGCATTCGGGCGCGGCGCTCGCGCAGATCTCTCGACCGGTCGTAGAGATCGCGAGCTTCGACGCCGAGATTGCGGCGTAAGGCGCCGCGCGCCGCTGCCGTTGCGTCCAGCGCCCGCCCCTTGCGGCGCAGGACCGACGTCACCGCGATGTGCAGGGCACGGGGGTCGTCCGGTGCGTCGAGCACCTGGTACTGAACCGCCCAGTTGGCGGTCGAGCGATCGCGCTCGATGAAGAGCTGCTTATCGCGCTCCGAACCGGTCGCCAGGACGTCGACGAGCAGCCGCTCCTCGGCCTCCAGCGCGCGCTCGAGATAGTCGAGTGTGTCGTCCGTCCGGCCGTCTCGGTGGGCAAAGAGGGCGAGATTGGCGAGGGTCACCCGCTCGAGCTGCGAGCCGGTTCGGACTTGAACCGCGAGCGCTTCCTCGAGGAGCTCTTCGGCCTTCGCGAGGTCGCCCGCCTCGCCGATGAGGATCGCGAGGTTCTGGAGAGCGGTCGAAGTCTCGGGATGGTCGCGGCCCAGCGCCCGTTCGAGGTCGGCGAGCGCCTTCTCGGCGTAGGCTTTCGCGTCGGCGACGTCGCCTTCCATCCAGGCGACAGAAGAAAGATTACCGTGAACCGTGGCGGCTTTCGTCGGATCGGGATGGTCGAGAAGAACCGGCAGCGCTCGCTCGAGTGCGGCTCGCGCCGCGCCGAGCTCGCCCTGAGCCTGGAGAATGTTGGCTAGCATGGAGCGAGCGATGGCGGTGTCGATGGCGTCGGGTCCGACCTCGGTCTCGAGCAGCGCCACGGCCTTCTCGCTCAGCTTGCGCGCCGTCTTGTAGTCGCCGAGTCGCCAGGTGAGGGAGGCGAGGTTGTCGTAGCTCACTCCGAGATTGGCGGCGGTGGTATCGGGGTCGCGCTCGGAGATCGAGAGCGAGCGTTCGAGCAGCTCTCGCGCTTCGCGCAGGCGCCCGAGATCACCGAGCAGCATTCCCAAGGCGTTGAGGGTGACCCCGGTCATCGGATGAGCCCGCCCCAAGACCGCTTCGCGAACCGCGAGCGCCCGCTCGAACTCGATTCGCGCCGCCTCCCACTCGCCGAGGTCGTAGAGGAGGCTGGCGACGAGATGGCGCCGGGCCGCGGTCTCCTCGTGGTCGGGTCCGAAGAGGCGCTCGTAGGCCTCCAGAGTCCGCCGGACGTGGGGCAGTGCCTCCGCCGCACGACCCGCCTCTTGGAGAGTGAAACCGAGGAACGTCAGGGTCACGAGCGTCTGCGGATCGTCGGGGCCGAGCTCGGCTTCGAAGGAGGCTAGGGCTCGCTCGTAGAGCGCCGCCGCGCCGGCGAGCTTCCCCTGCTGCCAGAGAACTTGCGCGAGCGCCGAGCGAGCGTCCGCCGTGATCGGATGATCGGGGCCGAGCACGCGCTCGGTATGAACGAGGGCGATCTCGAAGTGCTTCGCGGAGAGGTCGAGGTCGCCGTTCGCGCGGTAGACGTGGCCCAGCAGCGCGGCACAGGCCCTCCCGTCGGGTACGTCGGACTGCTCTGCGGCTAGGTGAATTTGCCAGCACTATCGCGCCCCCGCGAGCGCCGCCAAGGATTATCCAGCCAGCAGGAGGGCAAACGCCTCGGCGAACAGCTCTTCGATCGTGGTCTCGCTCTCGGCACGGAGCGTCGAGCCCGCCAAGGCGGCGACCAAGACGAAGACCCCAATTGCGGTCGTGCTCTCTTTCGTCATCACGGCTCTACGACGACCCAGCTTACCCCCTCGCCAGAATGAACGGATTCGGGCGGCCGGCGCGAGGCCGGGAGATCAGTCAGTTCGCCAGCCGGCCCTGAAGGTGGTCACTCAGGCGCAGGGCGAGGGCGAGGATCGTCAGAGTCGGATTGGAGCTGCCGCAGGTGGGAAAGACCGAGTTGCCGGCGACGTAGAGGTTGTCGATGCCGTGCACCCGGCAATCGGCGTCGACCACCCCGCGCTTGGGATCGGGGTGCATGCGAGTCGTGCCGGCGTGGTGGTAGCTCCACTGGGTCCGTTCCCAGAGGTCGTCTTCGCTGGCCACGAAGCGCATCCGCCCGCGGCCGTTGGCGCCGAGCCGCTCCGCCAGCAGGCGCGCGGTCGCCAACAGGTTGCGGGCGTCGCGGTCGCGGAGCCGCCAGTCGAGCTTGGCCCGCCGCATCCCCAAGGCGTCGACCTCGTCGTCGAGCGTCACTCGGCTGTCGCGGTTGGGCGTCTGCTCGCCGTGCACGGTCGCCCAACCGAAGTAGGTCTTGCCACGGTTCTCCGGCGGGTTCGCCCCCAACATCAGCTGGTCGGTGACCGAGCGCGCGATGTCGGCGTCGAGGAACCGGATGTCGGTCTTCGTCAAGCGGTCGAGAACAACGACCGCGTTCAACAGCTGCCGCTTGATCTGTTGATCGGAGTCGACTCTCATCACCCCGCAGATGGAATTCCGGCGCGACTCGACGTAGACGGGATCGTAGATGCGGGCGACGAGCTGGTCCCAGTAAGGGAAGGTCAGGTAGCCGACTCGCACGTGCGGATGATCCATGAAGTAGCGGCCGACGAGGTCGTGATCGTTGCCGAGACCCTCCGGCCGGACGTCGCTGTTGGCGAGCAGGAGACGGGCGTTCTCGATGCCGCCCGCGGCTAGCACGAAGTGGCGAGCCCGCACCGTGAAGGCGGCGCCGTCGAGCCTACGCGCCTCGGCCGAGGTCACGTGCCGCGCCTCTCGGTCGGTCTCGAATCGTCTCAGATTCGCGTGGAGGAGCACTTGGACCCTGGGGCGGCGCTCGAGCTCTTCGCGGTAGAGGAGTCCGAACCTGGTGGGCGGACTCACGTGGAAGTACACCGTCTCGATGACGTTGTCGAGCCTGAGCTTCTGGCTCGCGGTCGCGTCGTCGTAGTCGAAAGGGCTGATCTGCGCCAGCGGAGCGGCGCGGTCGTAGAACGGGTCGAGCTGCTCACGAGTCAGGGGCCAACCGACATCGTCGACCCACGGCCTCAAAGTGAAGGTCTCGCGGTCGAGCGGCCGGCACCACCCGTTCCAGTGATTGGTGGTGCCACCAAAGAGGCGGAGACGGGTCGAGGCGAGGTACTTGCTGCCGGGCCGGATCAGGGTTCCGGACTCGGGGCCGTCGTAGAGAGCCTGGGTCGCTTGCTCGTACTCGAACCCACCGCTCTCGAGCACCACGACCGAGCGGCCCGCGGCCCCCAGCTCGCGGGCCAGGGAAATGCCGGCGGCACCGGCACCGACGATGCAGACGTCGGCCTCGAAGCGCTCGTTACCGGCCAGTTCGCGAAGATCGATCAGCATGGAGGGTCACGTCGGAGGGCCGATTCCGTGCGAGTGCCGCTCGGCGCCGCTCGAAGTCTATCTCGCCCCAGCCGGGCTTCCGCCAAGGGGCTTCTAGAGGTCCATCACGGCGGCGACTTCGGGTGCGAGCCGCGGTGGTCTCGAGGCCATCGACAGGGTGATGAACAGCGTGAGCGAGAGCAACAGCGACGCCATGCCTCCGTGGACTCCCCAAGGCAGGCCGATGTCGAAGAGCTCGATGCCGAAGTTGACGGCCAGGCTGGTGACGATCGCCACGTTGGCGGCGAGCGGGGTGGCGCGCTTCCAGTTGAAGCCGACGGCGACCGTCGGCACCAGCGCGGCGGCGAAGGTGCTCCAGCCGAAGACGCCGAGCAGAGCGACCAGGCGCTCGTTCTCGTAGTGCGAGTAGAGAGCGAAGAGCGCGGCGACGAGCGCGATCCCCACAGTAGCCCAGCGGGCCCGAGAGAGCTCGTTGCCGAGCGAGCGCCCGAGAGACTTGGGGATGTCGTGCACCAGGGCCGCCGCGCCGATGTTGAGGAAGCTGTCCGCGGTCGACATGATCGCGGCGAAGAGCGCGGCGAAGACGACTCCGGCAAGCAGCGGATGGGCGTAGGTCTCGAGGAAGACCGGCGCGGCGCTGTCGGCCCTGGTGAGCTCGGGGTGGGCGCCGCTCACGACCAGCGCCCTCATGACGAGCCCGATCGAGATCCACAGGAGTGCCGTCAGCAGATAGCCGCCGATCGCCACGACCGGCAGGAAGCGGTAATCGCGCAATCGTCGAATCATCATCCCCTTGGTCAGAAGATGGGGTTGGCCGGAGACGCCGACGGCGAAGAGGAAGTACCACGACAGGCAGCCGACGATCCCGAGAGTGCCCCACGGGCTCACCGACGCGGGGTCGTCCGCGACGAGACTGTCGATCATCGCCCCGCCGCCGCCCGGGAAAGTCGTGAGCGCGGTCACGAAGACGAGCGCTCCCGCCAGGGCCATCACCGTCCCTTGCACGAGATCGGTATAGACCGAAGCGAGAATGCCCCCGGTGACGCAGTAGAAGACGAGCACCGAAGAGGAGACGGCGACACAGGTCACGAGGCTGATCCCCGCGAACATCTCGGTGCCGGTGAGCAGGCTCTGGAGCACTGTTGCCATGGCGAGGATCTGGGTCGCCAGATACCCGAGGATGCCGAGCAGGATGGCGAGCGCGGTCAGGCCGCGGGTGGATTCGGCGCCGTAACGGGCGCCCACCGCATCGGGTAGCGACAGCGAATCGGTGAGCTCGGCGAACATCCGCAGTCTCTTGCCGAGGCAGAAATCCGCGATCGCGTTGCTGACGCCGACGGTGACCAGCATCCAGATCGAGCTCAGGCCGATGCGATAGACGAGGCCGGGTCCTCCCACGAAGCCGAAACCGCTCATCGTGCTCGAGAACATCGCGACGCCGGTGACAATCACTCCGAGGTTGCGGCCGGCCATGAAGAACTCGCGGGTCGACTCCGTGCGACGAAGCGCCCAGACCCCGACCCCGAGGCAGAGCAGCATGTAGGCGCCGAGGCTGCCGAGGATGATCGGTTGGCGCAGCGCCTCCATCAGGCGTCTTCCTCGCGGCGCTTCGCGACCAGCGCCCGAAAGCGGAGGCGCTCGTCCTCGGTCAGCACCCAGCGGTCGAAGCCGGCCACGAACAAGGCGCTGTAAGCCAAGGAGATCGGCCAGAAGACGAATAGCAGGACCGCCGTCGGCCGCGGCAGCCCGAGCAACCGGGCGTCGAAGGCGCCCAGCTGATAAGCACGGAACTCGACGATCATCCAGGTCCAAGCGGCGAGATGAAGGACGACCGTCAGAAGCAGCAGCAGCTGGAGCGAGCGGCGGCCCGCCGCGCGCCCGCCACCGAGATGGAGGAGCGAGCCGAAGACGATGATCACCGCGCAGCCGAGCGCCCAAGCCCATCCCAGAGTGCTCCCCCGCCAGGGTGTGCTCTCTGAGCCGTGGCGCATCGATTGGAAGCGCGGGTGAGCGACGCCACCGAGGTCGGCCGGCTCGGGCTGAATGGCCAGGACGCCGATCAAGCCGGCGACGAGCAGCACGGAAGCCAGGACCCCATGAATCGGGCGCACGATGAAGGTCTCGCGAGGAAGATGGACTAGCGGCTGTCCAGCCGGCGCAGTATAGCGGCGCCCTCCCGGGCGCGAGCCTGCCCGCGGCGCATATGATCGCCCGATGGCGGGGATTCTGCGAGCTGAGATCTCGGCGGCGGCCCTGCGCCACAACGTCGAGCGCATTCGCGGAGCGATCGGTCCGGACGTCGAGATCTGCGCGGTGGTCAAGGCCGATGCCTACGGGCACGGCATGAGCGAGGTCGTGCCGGTGCTCGCGCCGCTGGTAGATCGGCTGGCGGTAACCCTGCCGCCGAGCGCCTTGCGGTTGCGGGAGCTCGGTTGGGAGGGTCCGATCCTGACCTTCTTTCGAGCCGCCGGCGCGGCTCCGGCGGATGAGCTGAACGAGGTGCTCGCGGCGCAGGTTGCGGCGGGGGTGACCCTCACCGCGACCGGCGTCGAAGACCTCTCGGTGATCGAAGCGGCGGCCGCTCGCGCCGGGCACGACGCCGAAGTCCACCTCAAGGTGGACACCGGGATGACCCGCAGCGGGGTGTTGGCCAGCGAGGCCGCCGACCTGCTCGCGCGGTTGAGCCGATCGCCGTCGATCCGCACCACCGGTCTCTACACCCAGCTGGCCAGCGCCGACGCCGTCGACCTCACCTCGGCGCGCGATCAGCTCGCGCTGTTCGATCGCGTGGAAGCCGACCGCGAGGGACTCGTCCTCCACGCCGCCAACTCGGCCGGAATGCTCGCTCTCGAGGACTCACACTACGACATGGTGCGACCGGGCCTCGCCCTCTACGGTTGCTACCCGAGTCCTGAAATGCGGCGACCGCTCGACCTCCGCCCGGTGTTGCGACTGACCGCGCGCCTCCTCGAGGTCAAGCTCGCGCCGGCCGGCAGTCGCACCGGATACGGAGGGGCCCACACCTTCAGCCGCGAGACACCGATCGGACTGGTGTCGGTCGGCTACGCCGACGGCTACCCGCGGATGCTCGGTGGTCGCGCGATGATGGGAGTGGGCGGCACCGACGTGCCGGTGTGCGGGAGGGTGTCGATGGACCAGGTTGTAGTCGATCTCTCCGCCGTCGAAGGGGCGCTCGTCGGCGACGAGGTC
Source organism: Thermoanaerobaculia bacterium (assembly GCA_945787575.1). Lineage (GTDB taxonomy): Bacteria > Acidobacteriota > Thermoanaerobaculia > Multivoradales > JAHEKO01 > CALZKB01. The sequence continues at coordinate 26,264 of CALZKB010000021.1, forward strand.
GAGGTGATCTCGCGCGATCCGCGGGCGCCGCACTGCCTCGAGCGGCTGGCAGCGCTCGCCGCCACGATTCCGTACGAGATCATCTGCGGTCTCGGAAAACGTGTCGAGCGGGTGCTGGTCGACGAGTAAGCGGCTGCCACCGGGCTGCTAGGATCCGCTCGATGAGACTCGATGAGATCGTCCGCCACGCTCGCGGCGACGAGCCGGCCGATCTGCTGTTGACCAACGCGCGGGTCGTCAATGTCTTCTCGCACGAGATCGTCGAGACCGATGTCGCGATCGTCGGGTCGTGGATCGCCGGCCTCGGCGACTACCCGGCGCGGGCAACGATCGACCTCCGGGGCGCCTATCTCGCGCCCGGCCTGATCGACGCGCACGTGCACATCGAGAGTGCGATGGTGCCCCCCTCGGAGTTCGGACGCGCGGTGGTGCCGATGGGAACGACGACGGTGGTGACCGACCCGCACGAGATCGCCAACGTGCACGGCCTCGATGGAATCCGCTTCATGGCCGAGAGCGCCCGGCACGGGGCGCTGTCGATGTACATCATGGCCTCATCCTGCGTGCCGGCGACTCACATGGAGACGAGCGGGGCGGCGCTCGAGGCCGGGGACCTGGCAACCCTCCAGGGGAGCCCTTGGCTGCTCGGTCTCGCCGAGGTGATGAACTTCCCCGGAGTCGTCCACGGCGACGCGAAGGTGCTCGCCAAGCTCGAAGCGTTCGCACATCTCGTGGTCGACGGGCATTGCCCGGCACTGTCCGGCCGCGAGCTCAACGCCTATGCCGCCGCCGGCATTCGCTCCGACCACGAATGCACGACGCTCGACGAGGCGCGAGAGAAGCTGCGACTTGGCCTGACGATCTTGATTCGGGAAGCGACCAACGCTCGCAACCTGAAGACCCTGCTGCCGCTGGTCACCACCGAGACGATGCACCGAATCTGTCTGTGCACCGACGACCGGACGCCGGCGCATCTGCTCGACGACGGCCATATCGACGACATGGTGCGGACCGCGATCGCCGAGGGGCTCGATCCGATCGTCGCCATCCGGCTGGCGACGCTCAACACTGCCGACTACTTCCGGCTGTGGGACCGCGGCGCGGTGGCGCCGGGGAGGCGTGCCGATCTCATCGCCTTCGGCGAGCTCGAAGCACCGAGACCCCACCTCGTCGTGCGCGGCGGCCAGGTGGTGGCCGAAGAAGGCGAGCTGCGCGAGGGGGCATCGAAGGCTCGCTCCGGGATGCTTCCCAGCTCGGTGCACGTCGACTGGGAGGCCGTCGATTTCGCGATCCCGGCCGCCGCCGAGAGGGCACGCGTCATCCGCTCGATCCCCGATCAGCTGGTTACCGAGTCGCTGGTCGAGTCGCTCCGCGTCATCGACGGCCGCGCGGAGGCCGACCCGGAGAATGACCAGCTGAAGATGGCGGTGATCGAGCGGCACCATGCCAGCGGCGCGGTCGGACTCGGCTTCATCAAGGGGTTCGGCCTCGAACGCGGGGCGCTCGCCTCGACCGTCGCCCACGACCATCACAACCTGGTGGTGATCGGGGCCGACGACGTTTCGATGAAGACCGCAGCACGACGCGCCGCCGAGCTCGCCGGCGGCATCGTCGTCGCGGAGGGGGAAAGCGTCGTCGCCGAAGTGGCGCTGCCGCTCGCCGGATTGATGAGCGACCGGCCGGTCGGCGAGGTGAGGGACGGTCTCGACCGAGCGATCGCTGCCGCCGCCGACCGCGGCTCCGCCCTCGACGACCCGTTCATGGCGATGAGCTTCATGGCGCTCGAGGTGATCCCCAGCCTCAAGCTGACCGACCAGGGGCTGGTCGACGTCGACCGGTTCGAGATCGTTCCGCTCTGGGTCTGACCGCGCTCGGTCACTGCTAACATCTCGGCGTGTCTCGTGGTGGCAAGGGGGACTCTTCGATGCGACATCGGACCGCAATCTCGATCGCCTTCATCGGGCTGATGCTGGTGGGGCCGCTGGCCGCCGAGACGGTGTGGACCACCAGCCGCCTGAACCTCCGTCAGGAGCCGACCACCGAGGGTCAGAAGGTGCAGCTTCTAGAAAGCGGTCAACCCCTCGAGGTGCTCGGCCGGCAAGGAGTCTGGCTCAGGGTTCGCGGTGCCGGCGCCGAAGGGTGGGTGCACTCCGACTACATCGAGACTCGGCAGGCCGCAGCGGCGGACCGCGACGTTTCCAAGGCGCTACGGGACGCGGAGCTCGCCAAGAGCGTGGCGCTGTTGCGGGTCGAGAAGCTCGAAGAGGAGCTGGCGGCTCTGCGCTCCGGGTCGCCACTCCCGCCCGCGCCCGATCCGGCGTTGATCGCCGAGCTCGACGATCTGCGGGAGGCGCTGACCGATCGAGATCGACAGATCGCCGCGCTCGAGGAAGGCGCCAGCCAGATCTCGGCGGTCGCCAACGGAGAGCGTGCCGCCCTGACGGCCACACTCGAGGAGGTGACAGCCTCGCGTGACGCGTTGCGAGCCGAGCTCGCCGAGGCGAGAAGAGGCGCTGCCGAGCCGGCTGGAGAGACGGCTACCGCCGATGTGGAGAGGGGGCAGCTGCAGTCGCTGCGATCGGCCCTCGACCAGGCCGAGAGCGACAGGGAGCGGTCGACCGCTACCGAGGCGGCCGCGCGAGCCGAGGCCGATCGCCTTCAGGGCGCCGTTGCCGAGCTCGCGGACCTGCGCTCGAAGCTCGAGTCGGCCGCAGAGGAGCGGGCCACCCTCACGTCGCAGCTTGCGGTCGCCCGTCTGGACCTCGCCGAGGCGAGAAACGTCGCCGTGGAGTCCGCCAGAGAGACGGCCACCGCCGACATGGAGAGGATTGCGACCTCGACT
>CALZKB010000022.1 GCA_945787575.1 Thermoanaerobaculia bacterium
GGAAGGCCAGGCCGGCGATCACTTGCCGGTTTCCGGCCTCTTCGCGCAGCGCGGCTGGCAGCGCCCACCGCTCGGCTGCGAGCAGTGCCGGCAACGCCAGCGTCGCCGCCAGAGTCATGGCGTTGCCAATGCGCAGCATCGCCGGCCGCTCGCCGGCGTCTTGCGGCAGCCGGCTTTCGGGCCAGCGAAACATGAAGAACAGGAGCCCGACTCCCGTCATCAGGGCCGCCATTGCGAGCAGCATCAGGAAGTGCACCGCGACGGCGCCCGAGTGGAGGCCGGGCAGGCCGGTGCCGGCCACCTCCCAGCTCTGTGGATCGAGCAGCAAGCTCATGACGCTGGTGAAGAAGAACAAGGCGGCGGCAAGCAGAATCGCACCCGCGACGCCGAGTACCGCGTCGCCGCGGCGCGCGTAGAGGTAGAGAACGACGAAAGCGATCGCCAGGATTGCGAGGACTTTCAGCAGCTGGGACGGCAGCTCGAGGCCGAATCCGTAGGTCGACTGGCCGATCAGCACGACGAGGCTGAGAAAGGGGAGGACGCCAAGGGTGAGGTGGCTCGCCGCCGAGCCACCGACCGCGGCGAAGAGCTGCCTGGACGCCGAGCCCACGGGCCGTCGGCTGACGAGCAAGGAGAGCGTGGAGGAGCCGAGCAGCAGAGAGCTGAAAGTGAGGAAAATCATCGCCATGGCGAAGACCAGGAGGCCGAGGACCTGGTAGTGCTCCGGCGCCGGCTCAGCGATCAGTTGCCCGATCATCGGACTATCTCCAGGAAGTCGAGAACCTCCTCGAGCTGCTCCGCGGTGAGGTCCTCGGCGGCGTCCTCCGGCATATCGGCGTCCCAGTCGACCGCCACCTCGGCCGCTGGGTCGAGGATCGAGCGCCGGAGGTAGTCGCGGTCGACCATCACCTCGACCTCCTCGCCGTCGCGCACCACCCGTCGCGCCTTGCCGAAGAGGCCCTTGAACGTCGGGCCGCCCTCGATCGTGCCGTCGACCGTGTGGCAGAAGAAGCAGCCGACGTCGTCCATCACCTGATAGGCCGGATGATCCTCCAGCCGGTCGAGGGTCGCGTACCATTCTTCGAAGGCGGCCTCCTCCATCACCTCGATCGTCGACATCATGAAGGCGTGCTCGGTGCCGCAGTACTCGGCGCAGAAGACGTCCGCCGTGCCCAGCCCCTCCGGCTTGAACCAGAGGAAGTTCTCTTGTCCCGGTACGACGTCCTCCTTGATGCGGAACGAGGGTACGAAGAAGCTGTGGAGCACGTCGGCCGAGTGGAGCGCCAGGCGCACCGGCTCGCCCACCGGCACCCGCAGCAGATCGGATTGCTTGCCGTTCTCGTACTCGAACGACCAATCCCACATCCGGCCGAGAACGTTGATCACCATCGCGTCCGCGGGCGGCGAGCGGATCAGGGTGAAGCCCGCGTAACCGTAAAAGAACATCGCCAGCACCAGGACTGTCGGGATCAGGGTCCAGGTCACTTCGAGAGCGATGCTCTGCCGCACCTCCTCCGGACGTGGGTGGCGTCGGCGCCCGTAGCGCACCACGAAGACGACCATGGCGATCGTCAGGCCCAGCAGGAAGACCATCGACACCGCGACGATGAACACGAGGACGCTGTCGACCGCTGCCGTGCTGTAGCTAGTGACCGGACCCATGTCAGCGGTACCAGACGTCGACGAAGGTCAGCAGCATGATCACCGCCATGGTCGCCATGGCGACGCCGAGCATGACCTTGAAGACACGCTCTTCCGATCTGAGGTTCATGAAGAACGAAAGGACGAGGCTGGACTTGACGCTGGCGATGAGGATTGCCGCTAGCACCGACAGAGAGCCCAGATGCAGGCCTGCAGCGGTGACCGTGAGCCCGGTCAGGGCGATCAGCGCCAGCCAGACTTTGACGTAGGTTCCGAGGGCGGTCATCTCTACGGTTCTCGGCCTCCCATCAGGTAATCAGGTAGAAGAGGGGAAAGAGGAAGATCCAGACGATGTCGACCAGGTGCCAGTAGAGACCGGTGTTCTCGACCACGATTCGGTCTCGCTTGGCGAGCTCCTCGTTGTGTTCGTAGAGGAACGACACCTCGATCTCGTCGACGGCGTCTTCCGGAGTCTCCGCCCACAGCTCACCACCGGCCTCGGCCGTCAAGGCGAGGCGGGAGGCGCTCTGGGTGCCGAGTCGCACGCGGCGGCGCGGGCGGCGCGCGGCGACCGGAAGGACGAACGCCATGACCGCGATGCCGATCAGCACGTGCAACCCGTGCAGGCCGGTCATGGCGTAGTAGAGGCCGTAGAACAGCTTCTCACCCGGAGCGTGAGTGGCCAGCTCGGCGGCGCCCGGAAATAGCCCGTGGTCGATCTTGGTCGACCACTCGAAGTACTTGTTGACGAGAAAGGCAAGCCCCAGCAGCATGGTCAACGCCAGAAAGGCGGTGCTGAGCTTGCGGTTGTCTCGCTCATGAGCGGCGACCGAGAGCACCATGGTCAGGCTGCTGGTGAGCAGGATCGCGGTGTTGACGGTTCCCAGCCGGACGTCGAGGGTAGTGGCCGCGAAGTGGAAGTCGGCCGGGAACTTGGTCCGGTACACCGCGTAGAGCAGAAACAGCCCGCCGAAGAGGAGGAACTCGGTGAACAAGAAGAGCCACATCCCGATCTTGGCGCCGGTGGCGTCGTGGTGCTCGTGCTCCCGGGCGACGGCGCCCAGTGCGGCGTCACTCAACAGGTGGGATCTCCCCGTACTCGTAAGGTCCCCGCTCGATCACGGGGATCCGTTCGAAGTTTTCGACCGGCGGGGGCGACGCGATCTGCCACTCGAGGGTGCTGCCGCCCCAGGGATTGGCCGGCGCGATCTCGCCGTGCCGGCGCGCCCGCCACAAGGTGACGAAGAAGACGGCCAGCCCGAGGGCCAGCACCCAGGAGCCGGCCGTCGACACCACGTTGAGCGGCTGGAACCGGGGCAGGTAGTCGTAGTAGCGCCGCGGCATACCCATCCACCCGAGGATCAGCATCGGGAAATAAAGGGCATTGAAGCCGATGAACATCAGCAGCCAGGCGAGCCACATGGGCCGGGCCGGCACCATGCGCCCGAACATCTTCGGGAACCAGTACAAGAGCGCCGCGAAAAGCATGAAGCCGGTTCCGCCGAACATGACGTAATGAAAGTGCCCGACGACGAAGGCGGTATCGTGAATGTGCAGATTGGTGGCCAGCGCGCCACTGATCAGGCCGGTGAAGCCGCCGATCATGAACAGGAATATGAACGACAGGGTGTAGAGCAGGGGCGGCGCCAGGTCGATTGCCCCCTTGTAGAGGGTCGCCACCCAGTTGAACACCTTGATCCCGCTCGGTACCGCGACGAGGAAAGTCAGCAGCGAGAAGACCCAACGCGCCGTGTCGCTCATCCCGCTGGTGTACATGTGGTGGCCCCAGACGAGATAGCCGACGAAGGCGATGGCCAGCGACGAGAAGGCGATCGCCTTGTAGCCGAAGATCTTCTGCCGGCTGAAGGTGGGGATGATCTCGCTGACGACGCCCATCGCCGGCAGGATCATGATGTAGACCGCCGGGTGTGAGTAGATCCAGAACAGATGCTGATAGAGGAGCGGGTCGCCGCCGCGAGCCGCGTCGAAGAGGCCGAGGCCGACGATGCGCTCCAACATCACGAGCATGAGGGTGAGGGCGAGAATCGGCGTGGCCAGCACCTGGACCCAGGCGGTCGCGTAGAGCGACCAGACGAAGAGTGGCAGGCGGAACCAGCTCATCCCGGGCGCCCGGAGCCGGTGGATGGTGGTGACGAAGTTGATCCCGGTCAAGATCGACGAGAAGCCCAGGACGAAGGCGGCGAACACCGCCAACGTGACGTTGGTGCCGGTGCGCAGGCTGTAGGGCGCGTAGAAGGTCCAGCCGGTATCCGGCGCGCCGCCGCCGGAGAACAGCGACAAGACAGCGAGGGTGGCTCCGGCGACGTAGACCCACCACGACAGGAGATTGAGACGCGGGAAGGCCACGTCTTTGGCGCCGATCAGGATCGGCAGAAAGAAATTGCCGAAGGCGGCCGGGATGCCGGGAATGATGAACAGGAAGATCATGATCATCCCGTGCAGGGTGAACATCGAGTTGTAGACCCGGGCCGAGACCAGCGTCTCGCCGGGCGCGATCAGCTCGAGCCGCATCAGGATGCCGATCAGCACTCCCACGGCGAAGAAGGAGAGCAGCGACGTCAGGTAGAGAATGCCGATTCGCTTGTGATCGGTCGACAGGACCCAACTGGCGATGCCACGGTGGACGCCGCGGTGCTCCAGGTAGCTGACCTCCGCGGCGCCGATGTCAATTGCCATGCGCGTCGACTTCCCTTCTCTGTTTCTTCGTGGAGACCACCAAGAAGATCGCGAAGGTGGCAGCGAACATCAGGGTGAGCGTGCCTGCGATGCGCAGGATCGAGAAGACGTAAGTGCGGCCGACAGGGTCGTACGTGAAGCACAGGCTCAGAACCCGGTTGATGGTCGGTCCAACCCGTCCCTCGGCAGCCTCGACGACCCCCATCTGGAGATCGAAAGGCAAGAAGGTCAGGCCGTAGAGATAGCGGGTGACCTTGCCTTCTGGAGACAGCAGCGTCATGCAGCCCGGGTGGCGGAACTCCTTCCCGTCGCGCACGAAGCGGAATCCCACGGCGTCCGCCAGCCTGGAGATCTCGTTCTTGCTACCGGTGAGGAAGCGCCAGCCGTCCGCCGGCAGCGGACGCCCCAGTGACGGCAAGAGATTGTCCCGCTTGCGCCGGGCGTCCTCGAAGCCCTCGGTCTCATCGATCGACACGGTGAGCACTCGGAAGTCGACCCCGGGCTCGAGATTCACCCGGCCGACCACTTCGAGCACGCCGTGCAGGAGCGGATTGCAGATGCCCGGACAGCGATAGTAGACGAGCACCAGGATGGTCGGACGGTCGATGAGATCGGCCAGCCGTACCGGCGTGCCGTCCTCGCCGATGAAGGTCAGATCGAGGGGCACGGCGTGGCCCAGCTTCTCGTCGATCCCGACCGCAGTGGCCTCGGTCGAGGCCTGTTTGGTCGATGCACCGAGAGGGCCGATCGCCAGCAGAGCCAGAGTGGCAAACAGAACTCTCCTATGGGCGAGGCTCAAGCACTCCATGACGTGACGAAAGCATAAGGCGGACCGCGCACGCCTGCTGCCACCCACTCGGGTGGGTCAACGCTGCCAGGCCGTCAAGGTGCGCTCACCTCACCCTGAAGGTCCTCCTAACGGTCGTCTGCAGTCCGGAGCCGCTCCGCGCGACGGCGATCAACGTGTGTTGGCCTGGGCTCCAGGCTGCCTCCACCGGCGCGCACCGCTTCCTTTCCGCTCGGCCCCGGCCGAAGACGCCCGCGAGGTGACAGATCTTCGTGAAGTCGAACTCGTCCTCGGAGATCCGGTCGAGGTAGATCGCGACGTCGGTGATGCCGCTGCCCGCGCTCGCCTCCACTTCGATCGCGAGATCGCGGCCGCGAGTCACCTGGGCGTTGTTCGCGGGCAGGACGAAGGAGAGGCTGGGCGCCGCCTCGTCCACGGTGAAGGAGACGCTCTTCGAGAGGCTGCGCCGACGGCACCCGTCAACGATCCACACCGAGCCTCGTTGGACGCCGGGGCTCAGGTTCTCCAGGGTGATCGACCTTCCGGTGTCACTGTAAGGCCGCGGGCTCCGCCGGCGAGTCCCCGGGTTCCGGCTGCGAGTTCTGCTGAACTCCGTGGTGTAGTCGGTGTCGGTCCAGTAGCCGTCGTCGTCGACCCCCTCCGCCACGAGGGTGAACGATCCCGGTTGGCGCCGGTTGGGCACGACGTTGACGCTCGCGAACGTCGGCGCTTCCGTATCCAGGAAGACCCGCTTCTCGAGCTGCCTCGAACCGCAGCGAGCTTTCAGGCTCACCCGCTCCCCGCTCACCGTGACGCTGCCCTCCTCGCCCTCTTCGAGGTTGCGCACGGTCTCTCGCAGCACCCCGTCGACGAAGACCTGAACGTCCACGTCGCCACAGGTTGGGAACTGACACTCGAAGTTCTCGACCCGAAAGGTGAGCGAGTTGCCGCACCGCACGTCCCGCCCGACGAGGTCGTCGACCACGATCTCCGACGGATAGTCCCGGCAGAGGTAGTTGGAGCCGCCTCGCAGCAGATCCGCGATCGGGTTGCTGTCCGCGAGGCCATGCACCTCGGGACAGCTCCGCATGGCATTGACGAGTCCGTGATCGTAGTAGCTCGGTGTGTAGTGGCCCGCGCCCGCGGCGAGCACGGTCTCGATGTTCTCGCGGTTGTCGTAGATCGCTTCGTGGGTGTCGAGGTTGCCGTAGACATAGCAGCTCGAATCGCCGTCGAGGCAGTCGGTCGAGGTCGGCATCGGCGCCCTGGGCGGTGGGAGCAGGCCGCGGGTCTCACAGTCATGCCGATTCGCGATGCTGTCGTAGCAGTACTCCGGCACCTCCGCGAGGAACTCGTTGTTGGGATGCTCGGGGTTGTACGAGTCGGTGCACCTGAAGACCGCCTCGTCCTGACGATCCAAGGCGCTGCCGAAGGCGTAGAGGCTCCAGCAGTCGTTGAACGATGAGACGATGCACATCTTGCAGCGAGCGTCCTCGAGGTTCGAAAGGTAGGTGTCGACGTGAGGGTTTCGGCGGTCGCCGGTAGTGTCCTTGAAGATGCCGAACGACGGGCCGATACTGAGGTGGAAGACGTCGGGGTTGTCGTGGAACACCTCCAGGGCTTGGTGCGCCCCGTAGCTCTTGGTCGTCACCAGAATCTGCCGACCCCCTTCGGTGGCTCCGCCGATCAGCTCGCTGAACACCTCCTGGAAGCTGTCGTGGTCGACCGGATAGTGCTCCCAGCCGTAGAGCCTGATCGCCTCGATCACCCAGGAGAGGCCCGTTCCTCCGCAGTTGATCTCGTCCACCCCCTGCGGAAGGTAGATCATGACCAGGCCCCGGCCTCCGATTCCAAGAAGCTTGAGCTCGGCCTCCCACAGGGCATGACCGGGTCGCTTCATCGAGGCGCTGACGTCGATCCAGCGATATCTCCTCGCCGCCTCGATCGCCTCTTCGAGGTCGAGGAGCTGCCTCGTACAGCCACTGTCCGGGCTCTCGCAGTCGTTTCTCACCAGATACATCTCGCCCTCTCGGTCGTATTCGACACAGCTCGAGTCTCCGTATGGAGACTCGGTTTCGGCGGCAAGCGGGGCGAGGCCCACCAGCAGAGCGAGTGTCGAGACGACCAGCGCGACGCTTCGAACCGCCTGAAAGGGCAAACATCGCCTTGTGCACAGGGACCTCATCAGAATCCTCCTTCAACGTTGTGAAGAGGGGGGCGATCGAAGAACCCCTCTCCTCGGGTTTCCGCCTTTCGGCCGCCCATGGTCTTCGGGATCCTCGTCGCGTGGGCGTCGCTTTGGGAGCGAGGACCCGTGGCCTTGCGCTGCCGATGTTGCCGGCCGCGCAGCTTGTCGAGGCAACTCGTTGCATACCAGTTACTTGTCGCTATGGCCACACCCGAACGGGTGGGATTGGTGCCAGGGCTGCGAGATGCATGTTGGCCGTGGGTGAGCCGTGCGGCCGTCCGGTCCTGGTGCTCCGGCCCTGGTGCGCCGCCAATCCCGGTGCCGGCACCCGTTCAACGCGAACCCTCAGCGGCGGAACCAACGGCCGTGAGTTCTCGTCAGGAAGACTAGATTGTCGTTCATGAACTCCACTCAGGAGACCACCGCTATGCTGGCCTACCGCAAGTTTCTGAAACCCGCAGTCTGGGGGCTCTACGTCATCATCTGCCTCGAGTTCCTGTTCATGATCAGTCCGTTCGCGCTCTACTTCTACTCGTCGTACGGCGACGTGCTGAACTTCTTCCACCGCTGGCCCGCCACCTCGTGGCTCACTGGGTTTTTCCTGCCGCACGTGTCGATGACGACGAGCCCGCTGCTCGATTCCATCAAGCCGTGGGGCTTCCGTCTCGCCGGTCTGGGCCTCGCGCTCTTCGTTCTCGGCGCGATCCAGATCTACGGCGCAAAGCTCTTTCTCCGCCGCGAGGTCACGGGTGGTCTGTACCGGATCAGCCGGCACCCACAGTACTTGGCCCTCGCCGTTCTCGGCTTCGGCGTGCTCTTGATCTGGCCGCGCTTCTTGGTGCTCGTCGGCTTGGTCACGATGCTCTTCATGTACTTCCTGCTGGCGCGCTGGGAGGAACAGCGCTGCCTGGAGAAGTACGGCGACGGCTATCGGGAGTACATGAGCAGGGTAGGCTTCTTGGGCCCGGCCCGGCTGACCTCGTGGATCCCGTCGGCTCCCGCCTGGACGAGGCGGCCGGTCGCGATCATCGCGACATACGGCCTCGTCCTGCTCGTAGCCGTGGCAGTGGCCGGAGCCCTGCGCGGTTACTCCCTCTCACACGTCTCTTCGTTCTACACGGGTAACGCGGCGATCCTTTCTCCGGCGGTCCTGGAGGCGGCTGATCTCGAGCGTGCCTACGAGCTCGCGGTCGGCGATCTCGCGGTGCGGAATCGCTTGGAGAAAGCGGGCCACGGCGGCTGTCTGCTGGTCTACGTCGTGCCTGCGAGTTGGCATCTGCCGGACCTGCCGCTCGAGAGCTGGGAGGAGATCCCCGCGGAGCACCGCAGGGGGCACACGACGCCGCGCGACTTCGATCGGTGACTCTACAAGGTGTTGTTCACGAGGGCGAGGACCCACCGACCCGACAGTCGGGGTCGCGAGATCGTCACTGCCGCCTACGGCCGCGAACCCTTGCTTCGAGTCACGGTCGACCTCGAACGAAAGCAGGTGACGGCGGTCGAAAGCCCGCCGGCGAGCGTCGTCTGGGGCGACATTCCGACGCCGCTCTACTGACCGGTAAGGGGAAGACCGTCCGCGACCGAGCCGGTCGCGGTTCCGGTCCGATATCCTCGCGGAGGTGAGTATCCACGCGGCGTTTCACGAGCCCGACACTCGCATCTACCGAGTCGTCCAGGGGACGGTTTGGGGGCTCATCCTGCTCTCGATTGCGCTGCTCGTGGTCGAGGCCCTACTACCGAGGGGGAGCTCGGTAGCACCGCTTCTGGGCACGGTCGACCGCGCGGTGCTGATCATCTTCGCGATCGAGATTCTGCTGCGGGTCGGCAGCTTTCGGCCGCCTGCTCTCAAGGTCTTCAAGCGGCCACCGATCGGACGGCTGCCGGCACACCTCCTGGCACGTCTGAGTTTCGCGTTCCGGCCGTTGCAGCTGATCGACATCCTCGCCGTGCTGGCTCTCTTCCCGGAGCTTCGGGGGCTCCGGGCTCTGCGGTTGTTGCGTCTGCTGCGCACCAGCCGGGTGTTCAGATACCGCAACCCGTTCGCCATCGTGCTGCGGGCGCTCGAGGAGAACGGGCTCCTCTTCACTTTTGCCTTCAGTGTTCTCGGGGTCGCGACCCTGCTCGGCGGAGTGAGCTTCTACCTCGTCGAGGTCAAAGCCAACCCCGAGATCAACAGTGTCTTCGACGGCATGTGGTGGTCGCTCGTCACCCTCACCACGGTCGGTTTCGGCGACATCACGCCGGTGACCGGGCTTGGCCGAATCCTCGGCGCCGTTCTGATGATGGCGGGCATGTTCACCCTCGCGCTCTTCGCCGGCATCGTCGGCTCGAGCTTGGTGAGCGGGATGCTCAGCATCCGGGAGGAGCAGTTTCGAATGAGCGACTACGTCAATCACGTCGTTGTGTGCGGCTACGATGAGAGCACTCACTTGCTGCTCGACGCCCTGGCGCGCGAGATCGATTTCAGCGAAACCTCGGTGGTTCTCTTCGACGACCGGCAGCGGCCGCGAGAGCTGCCTCCCGACTTTCACTGGGTGCAGGGCGACCCGACGAAGGAGAGTGAGCTCGACAAGGTGCGGATCACCCAGGCCGCGGCGGCGATCGTGTCCGGATCGCGGGAGACGAGCCCCCAGTTCGCCGACGCGAGGACCATCCTCACGATCTTCACGATCCGCTCGTACCTGCGCCGCGACGAGAAGCGCCGGGCCCAGCGCCACCGCCCGCTCTACGTCGTGGCCGAGATCCTGGATGCGGAGAATGTCGACCATGCGCGCGCCTCGGGCGCCGACGAGGTGATCGAGACCCGCCGCATCGGCTACTCGATGATCGCGCATGCGGTCGGATTCCACGGTACCGCCACGACGATGAGCAAGGTACTGCTCTCAGGCGCGCACAACGTCTACATAGGCCGTGTGCCCGGGGTCGCGGAGGAGCCCCTGCCGTTCGGCGAACTGCTCGCCCGAGCGCAGCTCTTCCCGCGCGGAGGCCTGGTCATCGGTATCCGCACCCCGGACGGGGAGGAGATCATCAACCCACCGCGCAGCCAGAGCGTCGAGCCTGGCTCGATGCTGATCTACCTGGCGGAGGAGCCGCTGCTCGAGCCTCCCGCTTGAATGCGGTTGGCTCTGGAATAATCGCGCCATGGGCCGGCTGCGATCATTCCTCTTCCCCGACCCACCCCGCGCCTTCCGCTGGCGTCGCTGGATCAAGATCGGCCTGCGGGCGATCCACGCGCTGTGCGCCTCGGTGCTGGTCGGCGGCGCCCTGCTGGCGGTCGATCCAAGCCAGAGCTCGGCCTGGGCGGCCGGCACGGCGATCTCCGGCCTCGCTCTGGTCTTGCTCGATCTGCACGAGAGCGGTGCCTTCTTGGTCCAGATTCGCGGTCTCGTCGTCTTCGCCAAGATCGCGCTCCTCGCCACCCTGCCGTGGCTTGGGTGGGCTCCCACGCTACTTGCGACGGCGCTCGTGCTCTCGGTCCTGTCGAGCCACGCGCCCGGGAGCGTGCGCTACTTCATGGTGCTCGGCCGGGGGCGGATCACCGGCGGCTGCTCGAAGGGTTGAGGCGGTCACCGGCCCAATTCGCCTGGGCTGGTCAGACCGAGGTCGAATATCGAGCCGACTTGCATCTTGCAGAGCGGGCACCGGGTCAACCGGCGATCCTTACGAGCTGACCGGTACCGGTGATCGTGCTCTCGACTTCCGGGTCGCCGATGTAGAAGACGGACCCCGAACCGGTGATATTCACCGTCAGGCGGTCGTCAACTCTGACGGTCGCGGAGCCGCTGCCCGAGACGGTCATACGAGCTTCGGAGCTCGGTAGCTCCCGAGCCTCGTAGTCGGTGAACCCGGCCAGCTCGACGTCCTGGCTGGCAACTTGTCCAGCAACGCGGATCGAGCCCGCGCCCTGCGTCGCGGTGACCTGGAGCCGTTGGGCGCTCACCTCGCGAAAGTCCAACTCTCCTGTGCCCGACGCCAGCAGCGCAAGAGCTTCGCCTCCGAACTCGGAGCAGTCGATCGAGCCGTGGGCGGCGAGCTCGGCACTCTCAAGCGCCGGCGCCGAGAGCACGAACTCGGTCGACCGGCCGGGATGCGGCACGAAACCGGGTTCGAGGGAGATCTCGAGGACCCCGTCGCGTACCTGGGTGGCCACCAACGGCAGGAGCGCCATCTCGCCCCGAAGGGTGATTCCCTCGTTCGGTCCCTGGGTAATCCGCAGGTGTCCCGGCATCGCCAGAATGACGACACGGACGCCCGATACCAACCGGCTCACCTCGATCCACTCATGCTCATTGTACGGCTGGTCTGGAGCGGTCACGCGGGGTCCGTCACAGCTCGTGACGACGAGGCTCGTCGCCGCCAACAGCGCGGCCCCGCCCGCGCGCCGGAGTCGCCAACCCTCGGAGCATCTTCTGTTCATGACTGGGCCTCCTTCTCGAGGGATCGAACGGCAGACCCGCTCGCCCCTGCATCTAGTAGGCGACAGCCATCGAGAGTCTCCGCAGTGGTCGTGGCCTGGGGCGCGCCGCCGTCGGCGCTCGGTGGTGGGCGGACAAGACTCCACACCGCGGACTTTTGCGACAGTCCCTCGGAGAATACCGGAAGAAACGGCGGTCGAACGGTGTGAGTGGACTCCCGATCGAGGCTCTCAAACTACTGCCCCCATTGGGAGTTACGTCTCCGTGCTCGGATGGCACCAATCCTGCTGTCGAGTGGAGTAGGGAGCCAAGGAGGCATCATGAAGACAGCCAGACTCATCTATGGAACGTTGATCGCTTCGAGCATCGCGGTCCTTCTCGCCGGCTGCTCGGGTGGAGGTGGCGACGGCGCGAGCCCCACCGCTCCGCCGGCCGGTCCCTCCGTCGTCCAGATCGAGTTCGACTCCTACAGCATGGTCAATCAGGCCCGGAAGCAGAACGGAGTCCAACCGCCGCTCGAGCACGACGAGGTGGTAGCCGGCGTCGCCCGCGAGCACAGCCGTCGGATGCGTGATCTGAACTTCTTCGCTCATCACGATCCGCAAGGGCGCGACGTGGGCAAGCGGCTGAACGAGGCCGGTATCTCCTTCCGCAGCGCGGGCGAGAACCTGGCGCGGATCGACTCCAGCTCCGATCCTGCGGCCTGGGCCCACGATCACATGATGGCGAGCCCCACCCATCGCCAGACGATCCTCGACCCCCGGTTTGTGGTCGTCGGTACGGGCGTCGCCACGGACGGCCAGAGCTACTGGTTGACCCAGATCTTCGTCGAGCCCTAGCGGGAGTCGTTCTGAGACTGTCGCATCAAGGGACGGGGAACTCCATCGGCATCCTCTTGCAGGTCAACCCGACGCCAGGCAGAGTGAACTCATACGCACCGTCGACGAACGGGTCCGCTCGCACGCCTTCGTCGAAGGAGTAGATGTCCCAGTCCGTCGTCGCGCTCCAGAGGTCGCACCCTTGCAGTGAAGCTTCACCATACATGTAGAACATCAACCGAGGACCCGTGGCTTTGCGGCACCGGCTCTTGCCGGTTGTGCCGGTTGTCGGGGCAAGCCTCAAACTACTGTTGCTAGAGACCTCTGGCCACGCCCGGATGGGTGGGACCCCGCGGGCCTACGGCTTGAATTCCCAATAGGTCTGATCGCCCTTGGTCACCGGGGCCAGACCAAACCGGGCGGACGGGGCCTTGCCCTCGTTGATCAGGTAGTAGAGGTCCGAGATCACTGACCGTTGCTCGGCGTAGTAGGAGTGACCGAGGAAGCTGGTCTCGACGCTCGAGGCGTCGATCGTGTCGAGGCCGGGAGCGACGATGAGATCGGCGCCCGCCTCGCCGGCCCGAGGCGTCTTATGCACGCTCTTCGACGCTTTGAGCGCCAGGTCGTTGGCGGAGGCGTAGAGCGTGATCCGGCTCCCCTCCGCCCGGATGGCGGGCAAGATGTCGCGCCGGAAGAGATCGGCGTCGACGTCCGGTGCCGTGAGGATGACCTCGCGAAAGACTCGTCGAGTCTCCGGCTCGAGGTCGATCAGCGCCCGTGTTACCCCACGATTCCCCATGCTGTGAGCCACGAGGTAGATCTCCTCCGCGCCACTCTCCCTGGCGACCTCGGTGAAGAAATCGCGAAGGTGAGGCGTCGCCCATTCGATGTCGCTCTCGTCGGCCGAGTAGGCTGCGGTCGTGCCGTTCGACGGCCAACTGAAGAAGATCGGCGCGCCGTCGAAAGCCAGGTCATAGCTCATCTGGGCCGTGCGACGCGCCGCATCCTCGAAGGTCACGTTGTAGCCGTGGACGAAGATCAGAGCCTTGTTGCCCGAGGACGCAGCGATCTCGGCCGAGATATCGGCCAAAAAAGAAGCACGGTCGTAGCGCACACCTTCCAGCAAGACAACGTGCTTCTCTGGGTCCTCACGAAACTCGAGGCGCCAGATTGAGGGTGACTCGAGCTCGCCCATCCGATGATCCCGCGGAATGCTGACCTCGCACTTTCCAAAGTGCACCTGCTCGCCGCGGTCGGGGCCATACTTGTCGCGTGGATGCGCAGCCCCCGTGTAGTTACGGTCAGTGCCGTAGAAGACCTGGACGACTGCGTAGTTCTTTGCGGAGACCGGGGGCTGACCCGAGGGATCGTCCAGTGCCTGTTCACCGTTCTGGTCGTCGCAGCCAGCGCCTACCAAGACCAGTGCGGTGAGTGCGCATGCAGCGACGAGGCGTCGCGAGCATGCTTGCGTCTTGGTCGCGCTTCCGGAGCGCACGGCCCTCGCAGGGCCACTCGCGTCTTGCAGCCCTGGCACCGTTCCTACGGAACGCTCGTCGACCAAGCTGTCGTGTCGCCCGACTCGAAGCCGTCGGTGAAGATCACTCCGGTGTCGAGTCCCGATCGGTAGTTGGGCAGGGTGCAGCGATGGCGCCGAGACTGCTCGAGCGTGAACTTCTCCATACACAGGTCGTCGGTGTAGTCCATGTAGTTGTCGATCGGGTCCTCCGAGCCGCAGGTGCTGCTCGGACTGCACCCGAAGTGGGGGACCGACTCGGAGTTGGTGTCGCAGATCAGATCACCGGTCGAGTAGCAGGTCGGCGGCGTCTCCGACGCGCAGCCGCCGCTAAAAGTGTGCTCGAGTCCGAGGTAGTGCCCGACCTCGTGTGTGGCGGTGCGCCCCTGGTCGTAGGGCGGGCCGCGGGGGGCATCGCGTCCGAAGGCGTCCCAGAGGATAACGACCCGGTCGTGAGGCTGCCCCACCTGGCCTCCACCTCCGTCGGCCGGCAAGAACGGCACGTAGCCGAGGAAGCCACTCGCGAGGTTGGTGTAGATGTTCAGGTAGCGGTTCGGGTCCCAGGCGAGCGAGTTCCAGTAGGCCCCGCTGTCGTCGAACCAAGTCGTGTTGCAGTCCCGAGTGATGCCGGCGGTCGGGTCGCCGTCCGGATCGACCGTCGCCAACCGGAACTGAATGGCGCTATCGGTGCCGTTGGAGCCGTTGGTGCCCGGCAAGGCAAGGAAGTCCTCGTTCAAGATGTCGATCTGCGATTCGACCAGCTCGTCCGAGATGACTCCCTGGGTGCAGGCGTCGTTCATGAGGATGTGGACCACGACGTCGATCGTGTAGGTCGGCCCCGGGTCGTACTCCGGCGTCGGGTTGGTCAGGTTGGCGGAACAGTCCGAGGGGTCACCGGTGGCGATGCCGTAGAGCGCTTCGCGGACTTCCCGGCTCGGCGTGCCGCAGCGCAGGTGCTGCTCACCGGGGAAGGGCGGCGTCGTGGAATCCTGCCAGCCTCCGCCCGCAGGTTCGATGGATGATCCGGGTGCCTCGGTGCCGTTCTTCGAGTCGGCCGCGCTCGCCGCAGACGCGGGGGCGAGCAGGGCCGTCAGCATTAGAGCAAACAACGCAAGCGAACAAAGTTTTCGGTTACTCACTCTTCATCCTCCTCTACTCCGTGGGGCGGGTGGACCCGGTTCCGTGCCGAGGTAGTCATTCTAGCGAAGACCCTCTCCCTGGTGGGGCCGCGCTCCGGTGACCGGCCCTCGGAGACCGGTTCTGTCCTGTGGGAGAATCCAGGTGCGATGACAACGCGCCGCGACCGGCGCTTCACCGACCGACCCGAGGAGATTTGATGCCCTACCGTTTTCCCCAAGAGGCAGCGCTGCGCGATGGCCGGCGTCTGCTGATCCGGCCTTTCACCCAGAACGACGCCCGCGGCCTCTGGGCTTTCTTTCAACGCCTGCCGAGCGACGTCCGTCGCTTCGCTTGGGACAACATCGAGGACCCAACCGTCGTCGAGCGCTGGGCCCGCAACATCGACTACGGCAAGGTGCTGCCTCTGCTGGCCCTCGACGGCCAACGCGTGGTGGCCGACGCCACGCTGCATCGCCGAGAGCACGGGCCCCTGCGGCGCGTCGGGCGACTGAAGTGGCTGCTCGATCCGGAGTATCGCGGGCAAGGCCTCGGCACCACCCTGGTCAACACTCTCATCGGCATCGCCAGCGAGCAGGGGCTGCGCCGTCTGACGACCTTGCTGATCTCGGATCTCGAGGCCGACGCCGTGGCGACGCTGACCGGGCTCGGCTTCGACCAGATTCCGATTCCCGGATACGGTACCGACGCCGACGGCGAACAGCACGACATGGTAAAACTGATTCTGGCGCTCTAGACGCCTGCGCCAGAGCGAACCTGCGGGTGGAGATGACCGGCACCACCACCATCGGAGCTCGAGAGAAACGGGGGCCGGGGCTCGGCCGCGGGACCCGCGAGCAAGTTGCATCTTGCCGACCTGGCACCATGATCTCCCTCCTCGGCGTCTGGGTGATCTGTGCCGGTCCCCTTCTGGCTGCGGGTGCGACCTTGAGCCACGGGCCGATGGTCGGCGCGGTCAGCGATGTCGGCGTGAAGATCTGGGCTCGCGTCGGCGGCGTGCCACCGCTGACTTATTCTTTGGCTGCGCAGTACGGCGAAGTCGGCGACCCGACCGGTTCGACGAGCTCGTCAGTCACGCTCAGTGAGGAAGGGGACTTCACTGGTACGGTCGAGATCGCAGGCCTCGAGTCGGGGACCGATCACTGGTTCGAACTGTTGCTGAACGACGTCGTGGTGCTTCTCCACCTTGGAGACAGCATCTACGCGGACCGAGAGCCGCCGGCAACCTCACGGGCCGAGTTCGAAGCTCGTTACAAGCTCAACTTCGACGAGAGCAACTGGCGAGCACTGATGCGAGAGATCCCCTCGTTCATGATCTGGGACGACCACGAGATCGAAAACAACTGGGACGAGGGACAAACGGGCCTGTATCTCGAAGCCCGGCCGGCGTTCGAGGAGTACGTCGCCGGCCACAACCCCGAACCCAGGGTTCCGGGGCAGCTCTACTACGACTTCACCGTCGGCGAGGTGGACTTCTTCGTCCTCGATACCCGCACTTTCCGCGACCCGAGCACGGCAACCATGCTCGGTAGCACTCAGCTGGTGGAGCTCCAGAGCTGGTTGGCCGCCTCGACCGCGGTTTTCAAGTTCATCGTCTCATCGGTGCAGTGGAGCACCCTCAGTCAGAACGCGGACACCTGGTTCGGCTTTCCGGCCGAGCGGGGCGAGATCTTCGATTTCGTTCGGACCAACGGAATCCGCGGGGTCGTCCTCCTCTCGGGCGACCGACACTGGATGGCGCTCTTTCGGCACGAGGCGGTGGCTCCCTACTTTCTGTACGAGTTCAGCTCTTCCCCTCTGGGCGCGCTCGTCGACGAAGCACCGCCTCCCGACTCGGAGACCTCGTTCCTCGGCGACGCGAGCCGGGCCTTCCTGACGATCGATGCCGACACGACCCTCAGTCCGGCCGCCCTCGACGTGCGAGTGGTGGACGAGACCGGGACCGAGCTGTTCCTGCTGTCGCTAACCGAGGACGACATCTTCGACGCCGCCATCTTCGCCGACGGCTTCGAGAGCGGCGACGTGTCCGCTTGGTCGACCGCGGTTCCCTAGCGATGCCCCGAGAGACGGCGCGCCTCCGATTCCTCACCCCGGCGCGGTATCGATGAGACGGTTCGACGGGCCGCGACAAGCCCCGCTTCGAGGCCGTATGCGCCTGCCCCTGGCACTGGCCGGGCTCGCGGGTGTGGCGATCACTCAGCCGATCTTCCAGCTACTCGGCAACCAGGCGAGCTTCTTCATCACCCACCGTCTGGATCGCCTCGACCTCCTCGTCTTCGTGCTGAGCCTGGCCTTGCTGCTGCCGGTCTTCCTGGTCGTAGCGACTCGTGCCGCCGGCGTGCTCGGTGCGCGCTTCAGGGCACTTGCCGCGCTACTGATCTTGGGGATGCTCGCCTCGCTCTCGTTTCTCGCGCTCTTGCGCTCGGTCGACGATCCACTCCCGGCCGGTTGGGCGATAGCCCTCGCCGCGGCCGCCGGTCTGGTCTCGTGCGGGGTATGGACGAAGAGCGGCACCTTCGGCGACGGGGTCGCGCTTCTGGCCACCATCATGCCGCTCGCCGCGGGCCTCTTTGTCTGGCAGACAGCGTCCGCGGGCCTCTGGGCGTCCTCGTCGACCGTCCCTACACCTCCTCGACTCACCGCGACTTCCCTCCCGCCTCCGGCGCGGCCGGCGTCGCCCCATCCCATCGTCTGGGTGGTCTTCGACGAGCTGCCCCTCGCCTCGTTGCTCGACGATGCCGGCCGAATCGACGCCGAGCTCTACCCGAACTTCGCCGCGCTCGGCACGACCGCGACTTGGTTTCGCAATGCCACGACCGTCTGGTCGCTCACCGAGCAATCGATCACGTCGATGCTCACCGGTCGCCTCGCCGATCCCGAGCGCGCCCCCACCCGTGCCCTCTATCCCGACAACCTCTTCACCTGGCTGCGAGAGAGCCACGCGGTCCACGCCACAGAGCTGGTGACCAGGCTGGCGGGCGCGACGGTTCGCGAGTCGGGCGAGCCTCCACCGTCCCGGGGAAAGCGCTGGCGAGCTCTCGCCTTCGACGTCGCCCTGATCTACGTCCATCGAGTGCTCCCGCCGACTCTCGCGGCCGATCTCCCGCCGGTCGACACCCGCTGGGGGCACTTCGGCGAGCCGAGGGCAGCCGCGACTGTCGAGAGGTTCTGGCTGGTCGCCATGGGCGACGGGCGCGGCCGTCGTTTCGCCGACTTCCTCTCGCGGATCCAGCCGTCGAGCCCGCCGATGTTCTTGTTCGAGCACGTCATGCTGCCGCATCTGCCGTTTCGGTTCCTGCCGTCGCGCAGGGTCTACGGCGGTCGGTCGGTCTATCAGCCGCCTCGCCGGGCGTGGCTCGAGGACGAGCAGTACACGCTCGAGGTGTACAAGCGGCACCTGCTCCAGGTCGGTTTCGTCGATCGCCTGGTGGGTGATCTGGTGGGGCGGCTCCACGAGACCGGTCTTTTCGATCGTTCCCTGTTGATCATCACCTCGGACCATGGTGCGAGCTACTGGCCGGGGGAGGATCGCCGGGTCCCCGGAGCGACGGCTCATCCCGACGACATCCTGCGCATCCCCCTCTTCATCAAGGCGCCCGGCCAGACGATTGGCAGCACCCGCGACGACAACGTCCAGACCATCGACCTGGCTGCGACCGTCGCCGAGATCCTGGCGGCCGAGCTGCCGTGGTCCACCACCGGTCGGTCGACTCGCGATGCAGCGGTGCCTCGGCCGGCGCGCAAGACGCTGTGCGGACCGCAAGCGGGGTGCACGAGCATCGATGGAGAGCTCGCTCTCGACCGCGCGACCTTGCGCCGCAAGATGGTGCTCTTCGATCCGGCCCGCGGTGACGAGCGCTGGACAGACCAGGGCCCCTACCGGGCGCTGATCGGCCAGCCGGCGGCCGGCCAGGCGAGCGCGCCGGCACCATCGTGTGACGCGATTCTCGATCAGCTCCCCGAGCTCAGGGGGCACGATCCGATGCGCGCCTATGCTCCGGCGCAATGGACCGGCCAGTTGCGCTGCCAGAGCACCTTGCCCGCTGAGACCAGCCTGGCGCTTGCCAGCCGCGGCCGGGTGCGAGCGACGACGGAGCTGCGCGAGGTCGACGGGGAATTGCTCTTCTCCGTCTTTGTCGGCGATCACGCACTTGTGCCGGGCGATAACGAGCCGGCGGTCTATCTCATCGAAGATGGCCCCGGCGGACTCGCCCTGGCACCGGTGCCGATTCATGACCAGGACATCCGGCGGCCTCGAGCGCCCAGCGAATTCGGTGCGAAGATCCCTTGAACCGACTCACGGGCTGATGATCTGGATCTGTGCCATGCCGGCCTGCTCGCTCGTGGCGGAGAGCTTCACGATAGGCGAGAGGTAGGCGATTCCGCTGGAGCCGCCGGGCGCCATGTACTCGACGGTGAAGCGACCGGTCACGTCCGTGGAGGTGACGCCGTCGACGATGCCGTCGCCGTTGAGGCTCACGTCCGCGGTCGTCATGGGGTGCCCCTGGACGGCCTGGCCACCCTTCGTCGCCCGGAACTCGAGCGCGACGAGGCTGCCGACCCGCGCGTGCACGATCGAGCCCACCAAGACGTCCGATCCGTCCTCCAGGGTCGCGGACTCCAGAGTCACGGCGAGCTTGCCCGGCACGACGATGCTGGCCTGGTCCGAGAACAAATTGGAGAAGCTCGACACGGCGGAGAGATAGATCTCCAGGTCGAGCCAGCCCTGAAAGCGGTGGACTCCGTCGAAATCCTCCGGTGGCACGCCGTGGCGGAACGTGAACGTGATCCGGCCGTCCCCGTCGGCCTTGGTCGAAAGGAACTCCCCGACGATCGGGTGCCCCGTCAGCCAGGCGCTGGCCTCCGCCGCGGGTCGGGTCGAACCGTCGGGCAGGTTCTCGATCACGCGCGCCGTCACGGTCACCTCCTCGCCTCCGACGACCTCGGAGGGCGCGACGATGTCGGTGATCTCCACCGAGACATCGAGCTGCCCCAGGACATCGACGCCACTGGTGGCGTTGCCGAGCGGTGACCAAGCCTGGCGCACCGCCATCAACTCGCTGATTCGGTGTGCGGCGGACAAGTCGCCGGCGTTGAAGTCGGCGACCGCCCGGTCGACGGCGGCGGTCCAGGCGGGAACCAGCTTCGGCAGTGCAGCCGCCACCAGAGGCTCCGGATCCTGGTGAGGCGGGCAAAGCCGCACGGCGCACCGCTTCACCACATGCTGGCCCAGACGTCGGAAGTGTCGGCGAGACGGCGCGGCTCGCCGACCGGCAGAGAGGCCAGATCGAGCGGCAGGAAGGCTTCGCCGTTCCAGGCGAGGAAGAGCAGCGAGGGATCGGCGAGGGGCACATTCGTCCGGAAGCGCACGGTGCCGACGTCCGTACGATCGGCCGTCAGCTCGACGATCGTCGCCGTGAACAGATCTTTGGCGTACTCTTTGCCCACTCGCGGCGGACCCGACTCGCGCAACATGCCGGCGAAGGGGTTGGTGAGCCAACCGGGGCGGTCGCTGTGGATGAGAAAGCCGCTCGCGTCGACGCGCTCGACGCTCAGCACCCCGTTCATCGAAGACAGGACCCGTACGTCGATCGGGCGCTCGAGGTGGTGCTCGATGACCGGCTGCAGGTAGAAGCAGTGCAGGCTGCCCGGAGTGTTGAGGATCACCAGGTGTTCCGGCTCTCGCTGCCGGAGGTAGGGGAGCGCTCCGACGGCGTCGGTCGCGGGTCGCCGGAAGCTCGGCGTGTAGGCGAAGGGCAGGGTGGCCGAGAGCAAAGCGCCGGGAACGAGGACGGCCAGCAGCGCCAGCCAGCCGCCGACGCGGGTCGAGCGCGGTGCCGGCGGGCGACCCGGAGCCACGCGGCGAGCGACGAAGCCGATCCGGTCGACCAGGACCGCGAGCAGGATGCTCGCGCCCACGGCCGGCAGATAGAGGGCGCGCTCACTGGCCCCGGCGCTCATCTGGGGTAGCAGCGCAGTCAGGTAGAACGCCATGGCCCACGGCACCAAGCCGCCCCTCTTCAGCGGGCGGAGTGCCGCCAGCCAGAGTCCGAATGCCGTCACCCCGGCGAGGGCGAAGGGTATGTGGAGGGCCGGCGAGAACCAGGTGAGGCTCGGCGGCACCGGTGACAGCGTCGCGAGCCACATCACCGGCAGGTTGCCGACCAGTCGTCCAACGTAGCGTAGCGGGTGGCTCAGAGGGTCGACGTACATGCCGCTGTCGAGGCCGCCAAAGCTTAGGATGCGGTAGGTCACCAGGTAGGCGGCGAGCATCGCTAGAGCCGGCGCCCAGGAAGGCCAATCGCGAAGCGTGCCACTCACGCGCCGCCGCCATTCGGGCGAGGCCGCCCGGCCGGAGACCTCGTCTCTGCCGACCGGCAGAAAGAGGCTCATGAAGACGATCCCGAGGGGCGCCAGAGCGGCGCTCTCCTTGGACAGGAACGCCGGTACGAGAGCGGCCATCGAGGCGAGCAACAGCCAGCGCGTGCGGGTCGCCAGCCACCGTGCATGGGCCAAGAGGGCGAGATTGACGAACAGGACGCACAGCGGATCGGTCACCATCGTGATCATGGCGACCCCCATCGAGTGATCCTCGAAGGAGAGGAAGAAGATGCCGGCCAGCAGGCTCAGCCCGGGCCTGCCGGTGAGCCGGCGAGTCAGCAGGTAGACCGATCCGGCCACCAGGCCGTGAACGATGATGGAGAGCAGGTGGAGCGGCACCGCCTGCTTGCCGAAGGCCCGCACCGATCCTTCGAACAGCAGGCTTGGCAGGGGACGGAAGAAGGCCCCGGTGCTGCGCCCTTCGAACCACCAGAGATTGGTGATGACCGAGACCTGGTCGCTGGCCCACATGCCGAGCCAGCGCGAGTAGGGCAGCGGCTCCTGCTCGACGAGACCGAGGAAGACGAGGTCGTCCGCCTGGAAGCCCAGCCGCAGGTAGTACCCGTTGTAGGCGAGGGAGAGGAGGAGCAGCAGGCCGAGGGCGGGACCGGTTCGCGTCGATCGAAGAAGCGCCGACAGGAAACTCATTTCAACCCAGGTAGCGGGCTACTAGGGTCGGGAGCGCCGCTCGAGAGCGCGCCGCACGGCACATCCTCGTCGCTCGTGAGATCGACCCAGCGGTCACGTTCGAGGCGCTGCCAGAGGATGTCGAGTGACCTCGACGACCGCCATGGGTCAACGTGGTGAAGCCGTTATCCTCGCCGATGGGTGCCACTGCGTGAATCAGCTCAATCGCCTCCCGAGTTCACCTGCTCTTCCAGACCAGGTTGTTCTCCTTTCGGTTCGGTCGGCAAGCTTCCGAGTCCCCGGGGGTCTGAGACCCAGTGCTCGCAGGCGTCGAAGACCAGTGGGACTCCTGTTGGATAGCAGAATGACTCTCTGCCATCCACACCCGGATAGGTAGGGCCATTTTCGCCCACGGGGAATGACCACGCACCGGTCAGCGACCATGTCGCAGAAGAGCATGCCGCTCCTGCTCACGGCAGCGGTCGTTTGCTCGTGCGCGGACCAACCGGCGCGAACACCGCAGAACTCAAGCACCAAGGAGATCGAAGAGATGGCAGACGAGGGTCACATTCACCACCAGATCGACTACATCGAGCTCTCGGTGCTCGACATGGCCGAGGCCAAGAGCTTCTATGGAGCGGCGTTCGATTGGAGTTTCAACGACTACGGGCCCGAGTACGCCGGTATCCGGAAAGAGGGAGGCGAAGCCGGAGGAATGCGTCTGGAGTCGAGCGTATCGACGGGTGGCCCGCTGGTCATTCTGTACTCCGAGAATCTCGACATGACTCTCTCGAAGGTGAGGGAAGCGGGCGGACGGATCGTAACGGAGCCTTTCGACTTCCCCGGCGGTCGCCGGTTCCACTTTCAAGATCCAAGTGGAAACGAGCTCGCGGTGTGGTCCGAGCGGTGACGCCGGCGGACCTTCAGTCTCACTGCCGCGAGCTTCTTCGGTCCGCGGCCTCCGCTCGTAGTTTGATGGCGCGCAACCACATCCGCCGAATCAGCGCACTGCCGGGATAGATCACTCGCCAGTAGGCGGCGAACTTGCGTCGTGTCGGCGCATCGGTCGCGTGCACTCGGGTCTCGGTCGTCAGGACGAGCCGCTGCGATCCAGCGTCCTCGAGCCGGAAGTTCATCGTCGCCTTCGCGTAGCCGGGTCTGTCGAGCGCTCGGTACTCCTCGGGAGTCGGAGGCGGCGTCGCTCTCGCTTCCTTGGGAGCCAGCACGACGGTTCCCACTACGATCTCGATCCCCGGGTCCTCCGCCAGCGCCAGGAAGGACGTGCCGGTGGCGACGCGAAGCAGGGGCCGACCCCCTGGCGCGTCGAGAATGCTCTCGGGACCCGAGCGCCCGAACCGACGGATCCAGGTCAACGTTCGAAAGAACAGGATCTCGTCGGCCGTCACTTCGTTGACGGCTCGATAGATCTGCTCTCTGGGCGCATCGATGCGAATCTGATGGGATTCGCTGAACTGATAGGCGGGTGAGAACTCGTCGAGGTGAGTCCGCCTCACCGTGACCCGCGTCTCGACGGCCGGCAGCAACATGCCAAAGGCGACCAGAACCGCACCTGCTGCGAGCGTGAGAGCACCTCGACGCCTGGTGCTGACGCCGACAGACGAGAGGGGCTTGAGGAGCGAAAGGCCGCCAGCCACCGCCACAGCGAGACCGACCTGGACAACGACCACTCCCAGCATGCCGATATCCTCGCGCTGCTCCTCGAGCGCCTACCCTCGACCTTTCGAGCCGGGATCGGCGCCGCGCTCGGCCAACCAGCGCGCGACCTGCTGCTCGAGGATCGAGAGCGGCAGCGCGCCATTCGCCGGCACCCCGGTCAGATCCTGAGCGAGCGCCAGCTGAAAGTGATGGCCGGCGCTGGAGCCGTCGAACGGAGGCGTGTCGTGGAAGGCGCCGGGCGCGGTGGCCTGCCGCAACTCGGGCACGCGGTGAACCTCGACTGCCGCGGCCTCGTCCATGCCGGCGCGATCGAAGCTGCGCAGGACGTCGAGTTGGCCGGCGCCCCACCGCGACTCTTCCCCCTGGAACACCGCACCGGCCAAGACGATGATGCCCAGCGCCCTCAGGATTGTCTTCTTGGACTTGCCCATGACTGCGACCTCCTCCGCGGAGTGTTTCTCTGAGCCTGCCTACGCGTGTACGCCGGATTGAGTCTCTCTCTGAGGCTCATTGGAATACGTTCCCGGCTCGAAGGCAAGGAGTGGCCGGCGAGCGTAGAGGGAGTTCCCGGACGGACTGGGTCTTGTCGATCGCTTCCTTGCGCGCTCGAGCCCTCGGCGTAAGGTAGTGAGCGGAATCTCTGGGTCCGCCGCTGCGTAGTTAGAGACATGATCTGGGGCGACGAAGGCAACTGCTGGGGATGTTGCGGGTGCACCTGCGGGTGCCTGATTCTGATGGCACTGGCGCTGATCGGGCTCTTCACCCTGCTCGGACTCTTCCTGTAGAGGGCCGCGAAGCCGCAGATCCTCGAGAAGTCGTCGATCGACCTCGGCGAGGTGGCCGGCGAAGGGTGCCCCCGGCAAGCGGTGCGAAAGCGGAATCGAGTAGAGTCTTGCACCGGTGCCCGCGGCGCAGCGCCGCGAGTCCGACCCTCCCGAGGCGAGCGAGACGATGACGACGAGCGGATACCAAGCCGTGCCAATGTCGATCGATGTACCGCTGCGGAAGCGCCTGCGCCGCGTCTTCCTCACCGGGATCGTGATCCTCGTCCCGGTGGCGCTCTCGGGCTACGTCCTGGTGCGGCTCTTCCAGTTCATGGACGGAATCTTTGCGCCGCGTATCCAGGTGTGGCTCGACCCTTACTTTCCCGGTCTCTACATCCCGGGTCTCGGCTTGATGCTGACGCTGCTCGTCGTCTTTCTCCTCGGCTGGCTGTCGAGCAATATCGTCGGCCGCCGTATCGTCATGGCCATCGAGCGCTTGATCGATCGCGTGCCGGTGGGAGGGTCGATCTACTCGGCGACCAAGGGCGTCCTGGAGGCTCTGGCCCGGGATCAGAACGACGTCTTCAGGCGGGTCGTGCTCATCGAGTATCCGCGCAAGGACATGTTCGCCGTGGCGTTCGTCACCGGAAGCGGTCGCTGGCCGCAGATCGACGAACGCATCGACGACTTCGTCATGGTCTTCCTCCCCACCACGCCCCTCCCGACCAGCGGCTATCTGCTGCTCGTGCCTCGCGGCCAGACCCGCGATCTACCCATGACCGTCGAGGAAGGGGTCCAGATGGTGATCTCCGGCGGCATCGTCGTGCCGCCCTCCCTCGAAGCGGCCGGCCCGTAGCGGGGGGTCGTCAACCCAGGGACGGCCTCGGCAGCTAGCCGACGTGGCCGAACGGGATCCTCAGCGTGTAGACGCCGCTTTCGAGCCGACTCTCGACGGCGTGGCCGCACTTGTGGAAGACGCGCAGCATCCGCTGGTTGTCGCTGAGGACGTCGGCAGTGAAGCCGGCGATGCCCTGGCGCTGGGCGGCGTCGGTCAGCGCCCTCATCAGGTGGGCACCGACTCCTCGGCCTTGCCAGTCGTCGCGGACGAGAAAGGCCGACTCGGCGAAGTTGGTCGCCGGATCCTTCAAGTAGTGCGCGATGCCGATCATCTCGGTGTCCTCCTCGGCCGAGCTGGTCAGTGCCACGAGCGCCATGTCGGCCTGGTAGTCGACGCGGAGAAACTCCTGCAGCTTCTTGTGCGGCATCGTCCGGATCAGCTGGAAGAAGCGGTAGTGCACCGACTCGGCCGAGAGCTTGTAGAAGAGATCGCGCAGGAGCGCCTCGTCGGTGAGCTTGAGCGGGCGCAGGAAGATCCTCGCTCCTCCCTTGGTCTCGACCCACTGCTCGAGATCGTCGGGATAGACCGAAGGATGGATGGGCAGCTCGATCTGGTCGGCGTAGACCAGGCGGCGCTCCTTGGCCTCGGCCATCAGCCAGGGCCTGAACTTGGGATGGGCGATGTTGATGAGCGCCACCGCTCTCTCGCGCATCGTCTTGCCATGCAGGTAGGCGGAGCCGTACTCGGTGACCACGTAGTGGACATCGCCGCGGCTGGTGACGACGCCGGCGCCCGGTTTGAGGGTTGGCACCACCCGGGAGCTCGTTCCACTCTCCACTGTCGACGGAAGGGCGATGATCGGTCGCCCCTCCTTGGAGCGCGAAGCGCCGCGCACGAAGTCGACCTGGCCGCCGATGCCGCTGTAGAACATGGTGCCCAGCGAGTCGGAGCAGACTTGCCCCGTGAGGTCGACCTCGATCGCCGAGTTGATCGAGATCATCCTGTCGTTGCGCGCGATGTTGAAGGGATCGTTGACGTATTCCGTAGGGTGGAACTCGACGAGCGGGTTGTTGTCGATGAAATCGTAGAGCTTGCGGGAGCCCATGACGAAGCTCGCGATGATCTTGCCTCGGTGGAGGGTCTTTTTCGAGTTGTTGATCACCCCCTGCTCGACCAGCGGAATGATGCCGTCGCTGAACATCTCGGTGTGGATGCCGAGATCCTGGAAATCGGTCAGGTAGTGCAGCACGGCGTCCGGGATCGTACCGATCCCGAGCTGCAGGGTGGCGCCGTCTACGACGAGGTTGGCGATGTGACGGGCGATCTTCTGTGCCAGCTCGTCGGGCCGGCCCTGCACGGCTTCCAGAACCGGCCGGTCGCTCGGGACCAACAGGTCGATCTCGTCGACGTGGATGAAGCAGTCGCCCGACACCCGTGGCATCCGCTCGTTGACCTCGGCGATGACGAAGCGGGCCGACTCGGCGGCGGACTTGACGATGTCGGTCGACACACCGTAGCTGCAGTAGCCGCGCTCATCGGGCGGGCTGACCCCGATCATCGCCACATCGATCACCACCCGGCCGGAACGGAAGAGGCGGGGAATCTCGGAGAGGAAGACCGGCGTGTAGTCGGCGCGCCCCTCGCTGACGGCCTGACGCACGTTGGGACCAATGAAGTAGGCGTTGTGACGGAAACGCTCATCGAAGCGGGGCTCGGCGTAGGTGGCGACGCCGAGGGTCAGGATGTGAACGATCTCGGTGTCGCGCAGGTCCTCGCGTGCCGAAAGAGCCTCGACGAGCGTCTGCGGCTCCCCGGCGCCGGAGCCGATGAAGACCCGCTGCCCGGCGCGGACGACCACGGAAGCTTCCTCCGCCGTCGTGATCTTGCTCGACAGTCTTTCTCGCCAATGAGTACCGCGCATCTTCTTAGCCACGCTTTCAAAGCCTCCTTACTCGGACGTCCACGCCTTGGAGCGGCGCCGCTCGAGCGCTCTTGGCGCCGGCGATGCGCCGGCGGCTTCCTTCAATCCTCCACCGAGACCCCAGTTCGAGACCTCCAGACCGAGACTAACCGAGACCGCGCCTGACAATGACGCGACAGGCCTGCGGGGCGCTGGCCTTGCCGCCAAAGGTAAGGAAGAATGACAGTCGACCGGGGGCGAGCCGGCATCCGTAGCGCAGAGGGTGTGCCTCGAGCCGTCGGGACTACCGGGATTCGAGAGGAGTCAACACGATGAGCCACGGCGTCGCGCGGCGATTATCGCTTCTCGACCGCTACCTGACCGTTTGGATCTTCCTCGCCATGGGATTGGGCGTCGGCGCGGGATCGGTGTCGTCGGGAGTTGCGGAGTTTTGGGGTCGGTTTTCGGTCGGCACGACGAATCTGCCGATCGCCTTCGGGTTGATTCTCATGATGTATCCGCCGCTGGCCAAGGTGCGCTACGAGGAGATGCCGGACGTCTTTCGTGACTGGCGGGTGTTGGGATTGTCGCTGGTCCAGAACTGGGTGATCGGGCCGATCCTGATGTTTGCCTTGGCGATTCTCTTCCTCCGCGATCGGCCCGAGTACATGGCCGGTCTCATCATGATCGGCCTGGCGCGCTGCATCGCGATGGTGATCGTCTGGAACCAGCTGGCCGAGGGCGACAGCGAGTACGCGGCGGGGCTCGTCGCGTTCAACAGCGTCTTCCAGGTGCTCTTCTACAGTGTCTATGCCTGGGTATTCATCACCAAGCTGCCGCCGCTCTTCGGCCTGAGCGGATCGGTGGTCGACATCAGCATGGGGCAGATCGCGGAGAGCGTCTTCATCTATCTCGGTGTGCCGTTCTTAGCCGGCATGCTGACCCGGCTGATCCTCGTCAAGAGCAGGGGTAAGGAGTGGTACGAGCGGGTGTTCATCCCGAAGATCTCGCCGATCACCCTGGTGGCGCTGCTCTTCACGATCTTCGTGATGTTCAGTCTCAAGGGTGACCGTATCGTCCGGATCCCGGGCGACGTGCTGCGCATCGCGATCCCTCTGCTCGTCTACTTCGTGCTGATGTTCCTGGTGAGCTTCTGGCTCGGTCGGAGGATCGGTGCGGACTACGGCAAGGCCGCCACCCTCTCGTTCACGGCGGCGTCGAACAATTTCGAGCTGGCCATCGCGGTGGCGGTCGCCGTCTTCGGAATCGATTCGGGCGCCGCCTTCGCGGCGGTCATCGGACCGCTCGTCGAAGTGCCGGTGCTGATCGGCCTGGTCCGGGTCTCGCTGTTCTTCCGGCGACGCTACTACCGGGTGGAGCCAGACGAAAACCCAGAAGCGAGGTTGACTCGAGGTCCGATCGG
>CALZKB010000023.1 GCA_945787575.1 Thermoanaerobaculia bacterium
GAAGTGATCTCCAACGACGAGACCTTGTACTACACGGCGCTGGCCGAAGACGGCTCCGAGGCCCCCTGGGAAGAGGCTGCCTTCACCCTTCCGCTGCGCGTCGTCAGTCAGCAGATCTTCTCGGTCTTGAATGCGACGGTGAACGTCGAGAAAGAGACACTCCTGACCCGGTTGGCCGTCAACCGCGAAGGCTTCGAGGAGCGCCGGGCCGCGACCTTCGCGAGCGAAACGACGATGGTGCGGGACACGCAGGGCGGCCTCCGCTTCCTCGTCCCCGATCGCGATACGGGCACCCGAGTCGTGCAAGAGGAGTTCGACAAGAGCCGGCTGTTCCTCGTGGGCGGGACCTTCTACGACGAGTCGTTCGACTTCCCGCTACCGCTTGCCGGGATCAACTGGTTCTCCTTCGACTTCAAAGGAAGAGGCACCCAGGCCAACGTCTTCTTCGCGGGCGTCATCGCCAACGGCACGATCTCCGATCCCGAGTTTCTCGGCTCCCGCTGGGATGCCGGCGCCGAGTCGTTCGTGCTCGGAATCCCCTTCACCAATACGATCTATCGAGACGGCCTCGAGGCCAACGACGAGGACGTCGACATCCAGACCGCGAACCTCGGCCTCACGCTCGGTCGACCGATCGGCAATTACGTCAAGATCAGCGCCGAGTACGAGCTGACCGCGCGCCGCTTCGGTCGAGCCGACGACACCGCCGAGGAGTTCCGAGTTCCCGAGGACCATCTTCGCCACTCC
Organism: Thermoanaerobaculia bacterium; assembly: GCA_945787575.1. Lineage (GTDB taxonomy): Bacteria > Acidobacteriota > Thermoanaerobaculia > Multivoradales > JAHEKO01 > CALZKB01. Next base: position 748 of record CALZKB010000023.1, read on the forward strand.
GTCCAGCTGGGCGCCCGCTACGCTCGCAACGGCTACCGGTTCAGCGTCGGAGGCAGCTTCAACAAGCGTTCGGACTGGAAGCCCTGGGGATTGCCGTCGGAAACGTTCGACCCCGCGACCGAGGAATTCACGCTCTGGAACGTGCGACTCGCCAAGAACTTCCACCTCGAGAAGTTCCGGCGCATCGGTGTCGAGATCGAGTATCTCGACGGCGAGAATCTCGACCGCTTCAGCAAGTACAGCTTCGGTTACTTCAGCGACGCCCAGGTTCATGGCTACGAGAGCGGCCTGGTGCAGGCCGACTCCGCCACTGCACTTCATGCCAGCTACGGCCTCGAAATCGGCGAGCTGTTCCGGCTGGAGGCGGTCGGGGACGCGGCCTGGGCGACCGATGAAGCGACCGGGCTCGACAACGAGCTCCTCGGCGGTGTCGGCGTGGCCGGCACTTTCATCGGTCCGTGGCAGACGTTCGTCAACCTCGACCTGGGGGTACCGGTCGCCGGGCCCGACGACGACGGATTCACCCTCTTCCTCGCCTTCCTCAAGCTGTTCAAATGAGGCGCGACCACGAATCGGATGACGCCGCTCTCCCCCGCGAGCCGATCGAGGTCGAGATCACCGACGTCCTCGATCTTCATCCTTTCCGGCCGAGCGAGGTCGCGGATGTCGTGCGGTCGTACTTGGATGCCGCGGCGGATGCCGGCCTCTGCAATCTGCGCATCATCCACGGACGCGGCACCGGTACGCAGCGCCGGACCGTCCGGACGATCCTCGGCCGCGACCCCAGGGTCAGGAGCTTCGCCGACGCTCCTCGCGAAGCGGGCGGCTGGGGCGCGACTTGCGTCGAGCTCGAGTCGTCCCCCCCGAGGCCTTGACTCCAGGGCGACTGCGGTTCACCGCGAGATCCCGTGTCCGCCGCGGCAGGACCAACGGACGGTTGACACCTTCGACTGCCGCAACCATCATGCCGTGCGGTCGGAGAGAGTGATGACTAAGCAACCACACGGCACGACCCAAAAGCCGCGGAGGTCGCAAAGCAGAACCTCGGGCTACGTCGTGGCGCTGGTTCTAGGCACTTGCACGGCTGTTTCCGCGGACTCGAGACCCGATATTCTGCTCGTCACCGTCGATACGTTGCGACCCGACGCCCTCGGTTGGGTCTCCGGGCGCCAGAGCACGCCGCATCTCGACCGCTTGGCGGAGCGGGGGTTCCGATTCCCGGCGGCGGTCGCTCCGACTCCTCTGACCCTGCCTTCCCACGCCTCTCTGATGACCGGCCTCGTGCCTCGCCGCCACGGCGTGCGAGACAACGGCCAGGTCGTGGGCGGCCGCGTAACCGTCCTCGCCCAGCGGCTGCAAGCGGCCGGGTGGTCGACCGCCGCGTTCGTGAGCGGCCTTCCGCTCTCGTCTCAGTTCGGCCTTGCTCGCGGTTTCGACCGCTACGACGACACCCTCGACGCCGGCGAGGGCGCTTGGCTCGAGAGACGGGCTCCGGGCACCACGGATGCGGCGCTCGCTTGGCTCGAGAGCAGCGACTTACGCACGCCTTGGTTCCTCTGGGTTCACTACTACGACCCCCACCTACCTTACGAACCGCCGGCGGAACTGGCGGGCAGCGACCGGCGTGGCAGCTACGACGGCGAAGTCGCACTCGTCGATCGCGAGGCTGGACGGCTGCTCGCCACGGCTCGATCACGCTCCAGCGATCTGCTCACTCTGTTCGCCGCCGACCACGGCGAGAGTCTGGGCGAGCACGGCGAGGCGAGTCACGGCTTCTTCATCTATGACTCCACGGTGCTCGTCCCGATGGTGATCGCCTGGCCGGGAGCGATCACCCCCGGCCGATCCGATGCCCCCGCCCGTCTCATCGACGTCGCTCCGACCCTCCTCGACCTGCTCGACCTCGCGCCTCTCGACGCCCCCGACGGCGTCAGCCTCCGTGCTGTGCTCGAGGGCGGTCCAGTGCCGGAGCTGCCCGCCTTTCTCGAGACCAGGCAGCCGTGGACGTCCTACGGTTGGTCACCGCTCAAAGCCCTGCGGCACGGAGGGTGGAAGCTCGTCGTGGCGCCTCGCCCGGAGCTCTACGACCTCGAACGCGACTCCGCCGAGCTCGAGAACATCGTCGACGAACGGCGAGAGCAGGCCACTCGGCTGCGCGCTCTGCTGAGAGAGGTCGAGGCGCGCCCTACCGCCTCGGCCGCGACCAGCGACGACCCCGAGATTCTGGCGAGGCTGGAGGCTCTCGGCTACCTGGGTGGAGGTGGCGACGCCTCGGAACCACCGCCCGACGCGCCTGATCCGAAGGACCGGCTGGCGATACGCGAACTGTTGACCGAGGCCGACGAGTCGGCCCGTTCCGGACGTCCGGCCGATGCCCTGTCGAGCTACGCGGCGGTGCTCGCGCAAGAACCGGACAACCGCTTCGCCCTGTCGCGCTCGGCCGCGCTTCTGATCCAGACCGGCCAGATCATCGAGGCGCGGGAGCGTCTCGAACGGGTGACGAGCCTGAGCCCCCAGGATGCCGAGAGCCGCGGGCTGCTGGCCGAGCTTCTGACCCAATCCGGAGATCCCTCGGCCGCCGTCCCCCACTGGCTGGAGCTGGTCCGCCTGCAACCCGGTCGAGTGACCGCCTGGTCCAATCTCGGCGCGGCACTGGGCATGACCAACCAGCTCGATCGCGCGATCACCGCTTTCGAACAGGCCGCCGAGCTCGAGCCGGAGGTCGCCGACCGCTGGGTGCGGCTCGCCTTCTCCCAGTTCGCCGCGGGACGTAAGACGGTCGCCGCCGCCAGCTTCCTCCGCGCGGCCGGGCTTACCGGTGAGGCCGCCTTTGCGCACCCCGGCGCGCTCGGCCTCGTGCTCGTCGAGCTCGGTCGAAACGACGAGGCTCGTCCGTGGCTCGGGCGCAGCCGCCGTCACGAGGGCGAGTTTCCGCACGCACGCCTCGCCCTCGCCCGTCTCGAAGCGCAAGCGGGCAGCACCGAGGCGGCGCGGCGCGCCCTCGCCGAGGCGTTGGCGGCCGATCCGAGACTGCGCGCGGAAGTGCTTCGCGACCCGCTGCTCGGCCCTCTCGCGCGCTGACGCCGCCGCCGCCTGGCCCTGGCGGGATAGGCTACGCCCATGTCGAGCTTGGTGGCACCCGACGGGGCCGAACTGGTCGTCCACAACCCGGCCACCGGCGAACGCGTCGGCTCCGTCCAGCGCGCCTCGGCCGCCGACGTGCGGAATGCGGCCGCCCGCGCGCGCCGAGCGCAACCCGACTGGCACAAAGCGGGCATTCACCGTCGCGCCAAGGTCCTCTCCCGATTCCACGACCTCCTCTTCGAGCGCGAGGAGGAGGTGCTAGACACGATCCAGCGGGAAACCGGCAAGCCGCGCCGGGAAGCGCTCGTCGAGCTGCTGACCGTCGCCGGCACCGCGAGCTACTACCTGGCTCACGGCTCTCGGCATCTCGCCGAAGAGAGTCACTCCGGGGCCACGCCCTTCATCACCGGCGCCAGAGTGATCCGCCGACCGCATGGCGTGACCGGGTTCATCACCCCCTGGAACTACCCTTTCATCCTCTCGATCGCGGACGCCCTGCCCGCTCTGCTGGCCGGCAACTCGGTGGTCATCAAGCCGTCGGAGGTGACGCCACTCTCGGCAGACCTCGGGGTGCGGCTTCTCGTCCATGCCGGCCTTGACGAAGACCTGGTACAGCTCGTCCACGGCGAGGGCCCCGAGGTCGGAGAACCGCTCATCGCGGAGGTCGACTACATCGGCTTCACCGGTAGCGCGGCCACCGGCCGCAAGATCGCCGTCGCCGCGGGCGAGCGCTTGATCCCACACTCGCTCGAGCTCGGCGGCAAGAACCCGATGGTGATCCTCGAGCGGGCGCCCCTCGACGAGGCGGTCGACGGTCTGTTGACCGGCGCTTTCTACAACTCCGGGCAGACCTGTATCGCGATCGAGCGCGCCTACGTTCACGAGTCGATCTTCGACGATTTCGTGGAGCGGGCTCGCCGCAAGGTCGAAGGGCTTCGCCTCGGCTATTCGCTCGCCTGGGACATCGATATGGGCTGCATGATCAGTCGTGAGCACGCCGACAAAGTGATGAGCCACGTGGAAGAGGCCGATTCCAAAGGCGCCGAGATCGTCACCGGCGGCGACCGCCGCACCGACCTCGGGGAGACCTTCATCGCGCCGACCTTGCTCACTGGGGTCGACGAGTCGATGGCGCTGTGCAGGCAAGAGACCTTCGGCCCGGTCGTCTCCCTCTACCCGGTCAGCGGAGCCGAGGAGGCCGTGGAGCGCGCCAACGACAGCGCCTACGGTCTCAACGCCTCGGTGTGGACCGGCACCGACGCCGTCTCTCAGGCGATCGCCCGTCGCATCGACACCGGGTCGGTGCACATCAACTCTTCGCTCTTGATCTACAACTCGTTCGACGTGCCGATGGGAGGCGTCAAACAGAGCGGCGTCGGGCGCCGCCACGGGAGCGAAGGAATCCAACGCTTCACCCGGACCCACAGCATCGTTTCGAGCGTGACGACCGGCGGCGGCTACGAAGGGATCCTGTCTAAGATCGACAGTCCGAAGCGAGCCAGGATGCTGAGCAAGGCGTTCAAGCTGACGCGGCGGATTCCGGGGTTGCGGTAGGCTGGCGAAACTGGCCCCTCCAGGTCGAGCCCGTAGCCCGGGCTACCGACCCAGGAGGCCCAGGGTGAGGGGCGGGAAGTAGGTGATCAGGAGCACGCCGAGCGCGAGGATCGCGAGCGGCACGAGCGCCGCTCGCCAGACCGAGATCAGTGGCTGGTCGAAGCGGTACGCCGCCAAGAAGAGATTGAGGCCAACCGGTGGGGTCAGATACCCGAGCTCGAGGTTGGCCACGAAGATGATCCCGAGATGGATCGGGTCGATGCCGAACGCCGCACCGAGCGGCACGATCAGCGGCACGACCACCACGATCGCCGAGAAGATGTCCATCAGGCAGCCGACCAGCACGAGAAAGAGGTTGAGGGCCAGGAGGAAGACGAGCGGCGACTGGATGTGAGCTTCTACCCAGGCCAAGATCTGGGCCGGCACCTCGGCATCGACGAGATAGCCCGTCAACCCCATCGCCACCGCGAGGATGATCAACACCCCGCCCAACAGGAGCGTGCACTCGGTGAGAGTCTCGACCACCTCACGGAACCTCAGCTCGCGATGCAGCACCGTGACGATCAGCAGCGCGTAGAAGGCGGTGAAGGCGGCCGCCTCCACCAACGTCGCGAATCCTCCGAAGATGAGCACCAGCGCGAGCGCCGGCAGCAGAAGCTCCCACTTGGCTTGCCACGCCGCGGCGGACGCCTCGCCCAGCGCGAAGGGTTGGCGCCGAGTCTCCCCGCGAATCCCCTCTCGGACTCCCCACAACGCGATGAGCACCACCAGCAGCACCCCCGGCAGCAAGCCGCCGATGAACAGATCTCGGATCGGCACCTGGGCGACGATGCCGTAGAGGATGAGAGGCAACGCCGGCGCGAACAGCAGCCCGAGGGAGCCCGAAGCGGTCAACAGACCGAGTGAAAAGCGCTCACCGTAACGGTCCGTCCGAAGCGCTTGAAACAGCAACGCGCCGAGCGCCAGAATGGTCACTCCCGAGCCACCGGTGAAGATCGTGAAGAAGGCGCAGAGCACCGCCGCTACCACCGCCGTGCCACCGGGAATCCAACCAAACAGCCCGCGAAACACCCGCAGGAGACGCTCCGACGACTTGCCCCCGGCAAGGAGGAAGCCGGTGAGGGTGAACAGCGGGATCGCCGGCAGCGTCTGGGAGACCGACAGCCGGTAGGTCTCGGCCGGCACCGCCGCCGCCGGCACCCCGTCGATGAGAAACAGGTAGACCGCCGCTCCGCCGAGTGCCGCGAAGATCGGTCCTCCGGCGAGCGTTGCCGCGATGATGAGGACGAGACCGATCCAACCCGGGTAGTCGTAGACCGCATCGGGGTAGAAGCTCAAGAGCAGTCCGCCGAGCAGGCCGAGCGCGGCCAAGGCGCGAGGCCGCCAGCCGTCGCCGGCGCGCCACATCAGCCGCAGACCGATCATCGCGAACGCCAACGGCATCACCAGTTGCGCCACCCAGACCGGGAAGCCCAAGGCGACCTCGCTGCCGGCTTCGCGGTCGATGCGGACGAGCTCCCAAGAAGCGACCGCGAGGAGCATCGAGCAGGCGGAGGCGACGGCGGCCGCGAATACTCCCGCCGAGCTCCGCCAGCGGCCGGGGAGCAGCTCGCCCGACGCCATCGCCAGAAGCTTGCCTTCCCGCGCCGCCAGCGCCGCCCCGAGGAAGGCGACCCACAACGTCAAGTGCTGGACGAACGGGCCGGAGCCCGGGATCCCGCGGCCGAACGTCAGGCGGGCGAGCGATTCGAGAATCGGCAGCGACAGCAGCGCCGCCAGCACCAGGGCTACCAGCCCTTCCTCGCCCCGGCGAGCCAGATCCAGAGGCTTCAGTGAGACGCCCCTCCGCCGCTCTTGCGGAACGTCTCGATCTCGCGGAGCACGGCGTCGAGCATGTCGGCCGGAACCAGATCTCCCCGCGAGGTCGCGGCGAACTCGTCGGCCGCCTCTTGCCACGCCGCGGGATCCTCGACCGCAACCACCTCGAGGCCGCGCTGTCTCATCTCTTCGATCGCTTTCGCGTCCTGTCCCGGGATCTCCCCGGCTAGACGGTCCTCGTAGCGGGCGGCGATCTCGCGGACCTTCCGGCGATCCGTCTCGTCGATTCGGCCCCAGCTCCCTTTCGACACGATGACCGCGCCGATCAAGGGAGCGAGGCCGATCTCCGACATGTACGGGGTCTGCCGGAACCACTGCAGCGAGAGCGCCGCGAGCGGCGGCGTCGGGTACGCCTCGATCAGCTCCGTCTGGAGCCCCGTGAGGACATCCGTACTGGCGAGCGCCACCGGGTGGAACCCGGACTCCCGGAACAGCTGCACCCTAGAGTCGTCGCCTGCCCAGGCGAACAGCTTCATCGCCTTCAGGTCGTTCAAGGTCCGGACGGGCCGTTTCGAGAAGACGTGCACCCAGCCGCCGTGACCCCAGTGCAAGAGCTCGAACCCGCCCGCGTCGAGACGGCGGCGAAGCTCCGGCTCCAGCCGGTCGAGCACGTGGAGCAGCTCGTCGTAGGACTCGAAGAGGAGCGGCGTCGCGAACACCGAGAACCCCTCGTCGATCTCGGCGAGTCCCGCTACCGTCACCGCGGCGGCGTGCAGTTGCCCGATGCGCAGCTTGCGCACGATGTCGGTCTCGTCGCCGGCGACCCCTCCCGGATAGACCCGAAACGAGACTCGTCCGTCGGTAGCGGTGACGAACTCGGCGCCCATCTCCTTGAGCGCCCGATCCCACACCGAGCCGTCCGGCACCAGGGTGGCGAGTTTCAGAGGCGCTGCCGTCGCGCTCGCCGACGCGAGCACGGTCCAAGTCGCCGCAATCCAGAGAAGACGCTGTCGATTCGATCCCATTCGCAAGTCCTGCTCGTTTAGGTGATACGCGCCCGGGCCGTATCCGACCCTATCGCGCAACGCCGCCGCCACCGAGCATCCGCTCACGGTAGCGAGCCACCGGCACCGGTCCCATCTCCATCATTCCGTCCATGAACTCCTTGAGCACGAAGCCCTCGCCGCGAGCGGCACGGACGTCCTCGAACAGGGTTCGCACCCGCTCATAGCCGAGGAAGTAGCTCGTCAGCTGCGGCGAGCTGGTGATCGCGCGGCTCCACATGCTCGAGGCGAACTGCTCGTCCTGGAACGCCTCCTCCCGGACGTAGTCGAGCACCTCTTCTCGCGTCATGCCGCCGGTGTGTACGCGGATGTCGACGATCGTACGGGCGATGTTCTCGAGCTGTTTCTTGAGATGCGCGAGCCGGTCCATCGGTCCACCCCAACCGAGGTCGAGCATCAAACGCTCGCAGAACGTGCCCCACCCCTCGATGTAGACGCCATCGCCGAAGAGGGCCCTCGCTTTGCGAGGGTGGCGGGCGGCGAGCTTCAGCTGCAGATAGTGACCGGGGACCATCTCGTGGGGAGTGATCATCACGTTGAAGTGGTGATTGAAGTCGCGGAAGAACCCTTCCCGCTGCTCGCCGGTCAGCGACTCAGGCGGAGTCGGCAGAAAGAAGAGCGTCTTGGCGTCCGGCGGGGAGTAGGGGCCGGCGGCGTAGACCCCGCCGACGGCCTGACCGACGAAGAACGACGGCGACCTGGCGGTGTGGACGGTCAACGGTTCCGGCAGGGTGATGAGGTCGGCCTTGCGGACGAGGGCGACCGAGTCTTCGAGCAGCTGCTCATAGTCGCCGACGAAATCCTCGACGCTTACCGCGCGGTCCTCCGAGATCCGATCGAAGAGCCGCCGAATGACGGCGGCGTCGGCCGCCGGCGGCTGCAGCCGCTGTCGCCGATCCGCGAAGACCTCGGTCCAGACTTCCCGCCCGTAGACGGCGGTCTCGGCGACCTTGGCTTCGAGTGCGGCCTCGGCCCGCGCGAGGACCGCCGAGACATCCGGCTCGCCGGTCACCGCGGCGAAGCGCGCCGCGTAGTCTTCGCCGAGGCGCGGCGAGCCCGTCGCCTCCGCGGCGACGGTCTCGAGGAAGGCGGCGAGATCGGCGAGCGCCCTCTGGGCGGCGCCGGCGGCCTCCGCGAGCTCCGCCTCGAGCTTCGCCCCGGCGCTCTTCGCGGCCCGGACGAAGCCGGTTTCGTAGAAACGGGCCGACGAGGCGGCCTGGCGGGCCGCGATCGCGGCGATCTCCGGGGCTATCTCATCGCCGCCATCGGCGAGTGCCGCTCGCGCCTGCGAAGCGAGTCGCGGGATCGCCGCGGCACGGGAGACCGCGCCGCGCAATCGATCCTCGAGCGGCGCGTCCTCGCGGACCAACAAGAATACCGTCGCGTTGCCCAAGGGACGGGTCCAGAAGAGCGGATCAGAGCGATGCACCTGGCGCTCAGCGAGACTCTGCACCGCGAGCGTGGCTCGCCGGTCGATCAGCTCGAGATCCAGCCGCTCGTCGAGACCGAGCTCGGCGCCCGCTTCGAGCTCGTCGATCTCCTGCCGGACAGCTCGGTTGTAAGCGATCCAAGCCGCGATGCGAGCGGGCGCGAAATCCTCCAACCTCGCGGCGAAATCATGACGACCGGCTTCGAGGGCACGAGTCGGGAAGGTATCGAAATAGCGCTCGATGTAGCCTGCGATCAGCGCGTTGGCTCGTTCCGTGACGTCCGCGTTGCGAGTCTCCACCGGCGCACCGCAGGCCACCGTCCAGAGTCCCGCGACGAGACCGGCCCAAGCCCTGATCAACTCCCGTCTCCTTCCCCACCGAGGTTCATCCTCAGGATCTTCAGATGCTCGCTCTCCGGATCGCGCTCGAGACCGTAGACCGGCCCCCTCGGACCACGCAGTTGGGCCAAGGCCCGCTCGAGCGGCGACCAGTCTTCGCCCTCCCACCCGGGATCGAACAGCGCACCGAGATCCTCCAAACGGTTGCGCCGTCCGGTGCCGACGATCGCGGCGGAGACGCCGGGTCGATCGAGAACCCAGCGGATGGCGACCGTGGCGAGCGACACTCGCCGGCGGCCGGCGATCTCGGCGAGGGCCGCGAGGACCCGCTGAAAGGTCGCCCAGCCGCCGAGCTCTTCGATGATCAGCCGGTACTTGATCTGCGATCGGTTGGTGCTCGCAGGGGGTGGCGCGGCGCCGAGCGAGGTGTCGGACAAGAGGCCCCCCGCCAGGCTGCCGTAGGCGAGCAGCGCGATGCCCCGGTCGTGGCACCAGGGCTCGAGCTTCGCCGCCGGCCTTCGATCGAGCACCGAGTACTGAACCTGTACCGCGGTCACCGTGACTCCCGCCTCGACCAGCTGGCGCACGTGATCCAGATCGAAGTTGGTGAGCCCCAGATGGCGGATCTTGCCCTCTCGCCGGAGCTCGTCGAGCCAGAGCCCGACCTCGATCCAGCCAGGCACCGAATAGTCCCACCAGTGAAACTGCACGAGGTCGAGAACGTCTCGGCCGAGCCGCCGCAACGACCGGTCGATCGTCCGCTCTACCCGCGCCTTGTCAAGGCTCTCGAGCAGCGCACGATCCGGTACGTACTTGGTGTGCAACTGAACGAGATCCGGATCCGCAAGGCCCCGGAGTAAGCGGCCCAGCAAGCGTTCGACTCCGGTATAGATGTCGGCGCAATCGAACGTCGTGAACCCCGCCTCGACCGCTTCCGTGAAGCGGCTCAACAGCTCCGACTCGTCAATCGTCGGCGAGCCGTGATCGGTCGCCAGCTGCCAGCAGCCATGAACCACCGGTGCGATCCGGTAGCCGGGCGCGAGCTCGAGGCCGGGAGCGAGGAGTGGAGTCAATTCGCTGAGTCGCCCCCGCCGGACAGCGGCGCCGCCGTGACCTCGCCGTGCCGGAAGCTACGCCGACCGGTCCGCGTGATCCTGAACAGCGCTCCACAGTGGGGGTCGGGGCACGCGATCTCGGTATCGGTCGTCATCCAGTCGTTGGCATCGGTCTCTCTCTGCTTCGCCGGAAGCAACGGCAGCAGCGCCGCCAACGGATAGATGGGAAAGCTCTGGCCCGGCGGCAAGCTCAAATTCTCTCCCGAGAGCTCGAAGTAGTCGCCCGGGGCGTGGTTGCAGACCATCGGCCGGTCGGTGGCGACTACCTCGACCCGCAAGTCGTAGAGGGTGAACTCGTCTCTGTGACCCGCCATTCCGAACCTCCTCGAGCGCTCCGATCGATCTGCTAACGTGCCAACCTCCGTGAGCCAAGAATACGTCAAAGGCGCAGCGGTGCGATTCCTTGGCGGCCATCTCGGAGCGCTCCTCCCCTTCGCCGCGTTCCTCGCCGGCGTCGCCTGGCTGGCCTGGTCCGGCGCCCCCGACGAGCGTGGATTCTGGCCGCTCCTGGTGGCGGCGATCGGTCTCGGCATGCTGCTGGCTCGGGACCGCCGCGCCTACTCGGAGGCGCTCGTCCGGGGAATGAGCCAGCCGCTGGTGGCGCTGATGATCCTCGCCTGGCTTCTCGCCGGGCTGCTCGCCCAGCTGCTCAACGCCGGAGGCTTCGTCCAGTCGGTCATCTGGTTGACCCAGACGGTGGGTCTCTCGAGCGGCGGCTTCGTCGTCGCCTCGTTTCTCGTCTGCTGCCTAGTCTCGACCGCGACCGGCACGAGCCTCGGCACCATCGTTCTCTGCGCACCGTTGCTCTACCCCGCGGGGAGCGAACTGGGCGCCGTGCCGGCGGTGCTGATGGGCGCAATTCTCGGCGGCGCGACGTTCGGCGACAACGTCTCCCCGGTGTCGGATTCGACGATCGCCTCCGCGGGCACTCAAGGAGCGGCGATCGGCGACGTGGTACGCAGCCGATTGCGCTACGCGCTTCCCGCCGCCGGTGCCTCCCTGGCGATCTACGCGCTCACCGGCGGCGGCACCGACGCCGGCGTGGCGAGCGCCCTCGAAGCCTCGCCCGAGGCCCTACCGCTGGTTCTCGCTCCCCTCGCCGCCCTCGGCCTGCTGCTGGCGGGCCGCCATCTCGTCGAAGGGCTGCTGATGGGGGCGGCGGTGGCGGTAGCGCTGGCCCTGGCGCTCGGCCTGATCGAGAGCGGGGAGCTTCTCCGGGTGGAGTTGGGCAGCTACCGTGCCGAAGGTATCCTGCTCACCGGCCTCGAGCGCGGCGTCGGGGTATCGATCTTCACCCTGCTTCTGATGGCGCTCGTCGGCGGACTCGAAGCCGGCGGCTTCTTGGAGGCGATCCTGGCCAAGATCGAGCGCACGACCCAGCGGGCGGTCGCGGCCGAAGGGACGATCTTCGCTGCGATCTCGGCGGCCGCGGTGATCACGACCCATTCGGTCGTCGCCCTACTCGCCGTCGGGCCGCTCGCCGACCGCAACGGCCGCCGCGCCGGTCTCGCCGCCACCCGCCGCGCCAACCTGCTCGATCTCACCGTCTGTACCTACCCCTTCATCCTGCCCTACTGCATCCCGACCGTGCTCGCCGCCAGCCTCACCGCCGACGGCACGGCACCCACCCTCCCGGCGTGGACGATCGGCCTGCACAACTTCCACTCGTGGGCGCTCTTCGGCATGGTCCTGGTGGCAGTCTCGACCGGATATGGACGCCGTAAGGACCGTCCCGGATAGGAGATATCGAATGAGTAGATCCAACACCGACGGCAGCATGCTCTGGCACAAGGTCCTCGAACCGGGGGAGCTCGCGGAAGGGCGGGTCAAGCCGGTGACTTGCGGCCACCAGACGCTGTGCATGACGCGACATGGCGACCGTGTCGGAGCGCTCGACAATCACTGTCCGCATCAGGGCGGCCCACTCGGCGAGGGCTCGATCGAGAACGGCTTGCTGCGGTGCCCGTGGCACGGCTGGGACTTCGACCCGATCACCGGCAAGTCGCCGGGCGAGTTCGACGACGGCGTCGAGACCTTCGAGGTCGAGGAGCGCAACGACGGCTTCTACGTCGCGATCCCGGAAGCGGCGACCCACGAGCTCACCGTCAGCGATGTCCTGTGCGAGACCATGACCCGTTGGGGGGTTCGCCATGTCTGGGGAATGGTCGGCCATTCCAACCTCGGTTTGGCCGACGCTCTGCGGCGCCAGGCGGACGAGGGCAAGCTCTCCTACTACGGCATCCGCCATGAAGGAGCCGCCGCGTTTGCCGCCTCCGCTTACGGCAAGTTGACCGGACGGCCGGCCGCCTGCCTCGCCATCGCCGGCCCGGGCGCCACCAACCTCCTCACCGGCCTGTGGGACGCCAACGTCGATCGCTCGCCGGTGCTCGCCCTGACCGGACAGGTCGACACCCAGGTGCTCGGCCCCGGCGCCTTCCAGGAAGTCGACCTTCAGGCGGCCTTCGGCAAGGTCGCGCAGTGGAGCCAGACGGTTCTTCACGGCAGCCGCCATGCCGAGCTGATGAACCTCGCACTCAAGAGCGCGATTCTCCAGCGAGGCGTCTCGCACCTCATCTTCCCCGACGAAGTCCAGACTCTCCCAGCCGGCAGCGCCCGAGCCTCCGGGCCCGAAGGCCGGGTCACCCAACATGAGATCGCTCCCCCCGAGGACGCTTTCGACGAGGGCCTCCGCAAGCTCCGCGGCGCAAAGAGGCCGGTGATCATCGTCGGTCACGGCGCCCGGTTCACGATGCCCGACATCACCGATTTGGCGGAGCGGTTGCGGGCGCCGGTGTTGACCACATTCAAGGGCAAGGGGCTCATCTCCGATCACCACGAGCTCGGCGCCGGGGTGCTCGGTCGCAGTGGCACACCGATCGCCAGCTGGCTCATGAACGAGGCGGACTGCCTGCTCGTGCTCGGTGCCAGCTTCAGCGACCACACCGGCATCACGCCCAAGAAGCCGACCATCCAGGTCGACTTCGACCCCATGGCGTTAGCCAAGTTCCATCCCGTCGACGTACCGGTTTGGGGCGAGATCGGGGTGACGGTTCGACGGTTTCTAAGCGAGCTCGGCGACGAGATCGCAGCCGTCGACCAAACTGTCGAGGTTGCGCAACGCTGGGCGATCTGGCGCACGGAAAAGGAGCGACGCCTGGCGGAGGACCGCGGCCAGGGCCTGAGCTCGGCCGCGGTGTTCGCCGCCCTCACCCACCAGGCCGACGAAGACGCCGTAATCGCCGCCGACGTCGGCAACAACACGTACTCCTTCGGCCGCTACTTCGAGTGCACCCGGCAGGCGGTCCTCATGTCCGGCTACCTCGGATCGATCGGCTTCGCCTTGCCGGCGGCACTCGGCGCCTGGGCCGCCACCCGGGAGGAGGCGACACCGTTCTCGGGAAGGCAGGTCATATCGATCTCCGGAGACGGCGGCTTCGGCCAGTACATGGGAGAGCTGACGACGGCGGTCAAGTACGAGATGAACATCACCCACGTTCTTCTCAACAACAGCGAGCTCGGCAAGATCAGCAAGGAGCAGCGCTCGGGCAGCTGGCCGGTCTGGCAGACCGAGTTGCACAACCCCGACTTCGCCGCTTACGCCCGGCTGTGTGGCGCGTACGGACGCCGGGTGACCGATGTCGAAGAGCTCGACCAGGCGATCGGTGAGGCGCTCGCCCACGTGGGGCCGGCTCTGGTCGAGATCGTAACCGACGCGGAGCTGGTCTAGCATCCCGGCCGGCGATCACGGTACTGGGACGACTCGTCGATCGCCACATCCGGCCGCTGCCGCAATCGCGACGGCAGGGCGGCGGCGATCTCGGCGAGCGTCCGCCCATCCACAGGATGGCGCGCCTCGCCGGCGACCTCCGCGGCCGGGATGGCGACGTGCGCCCGCAGCAAGAGATCAGGATCGGGAAGCGTCAGGTCGACGGCCGACTCGACCTCGGAGCCGTAGAGGAGAAGATCGAGGTCGATCGTCCGGGGAGCGTTGCGGTCTCGCGAGCGGCGCCGACCGAGGCGGCGTTCGATCGGCCGCAACAGCCCGAACTTGAGAGAGCGCGGTCCGACCGTCGGCGCGACTCGAAGCACCGCGTTGAGAAAAGCCGGTGCTCCCGGGGCGCCTACCGGGTCGCTCTCGTAGACGCTGGAAGAGGCGAGGACCTCGAGACCCTCGCCGAGGAGCTCGACCGCCTGCGCGAGGTTGCGCGCGGCGTCGATATTGGAACCGAGCGCAATCAAGATTGCGGGGCGGTCAGGGGTCATCGCGACGAGGATATGCCAGCGCCGCCGATCACGCCGCGATCCGTTAGGCTGCCGGCAACGAACTTCAGCACAGGAGAAGACGGATGAGAAGGGTGAAGGTGGCCGACTGGAAGAATCTGGACGATCGTAGTCCGACCCGCGCGCTGGTCTCCAACGTGGATCTCGTGATCGTCCGGTGGGACGACCAGGTGTCGGTACTCTATGGCCGCTGCCAGCATCGAGGCGCCCTGATGGCCGACGGTTACGTCAAGGGCGACGACCTCGTCTGCGGCGTGCACGATTGGGACTATCAGCTTCGGACCGGCGTGAGCTCCTACGCCCACGACGAGAAGCTGCACAAGTTCGGGTCCTGGGTCGAGGACGGCGCGGTGTTCGTCGATGCCGACGAGATCGGCGAGTGGGAGCGCCGCCACCCCCAACCGTACGACCGCGACAGCTACCAGGGCTCGTTTCAGGATCACGGCCACGGCTCGCCGGCGGAGCCCTACGTGAAGCTCATTCGTCACCTCGCCGATCACGGACTCGAGAAGACCGGCCATCACGGACCGGTGGCCGCCATGGGGGTGCCTCGAACCGAGCTGCCGGTGTGGGACGACCTCCAATTCGTCACCGCTCAGCTCGCCCGCGTGCCGCAGCTCGACGGTGTGCCGGTGGGGACGGAGCTCGTCATCGGACCGGGCGCCGCGAAGCCGCTGAAGCTCGAGATTCCATTGTTCGTCTCGGACATGAGTTTTGGCGCTCTGTCCGAGGAGGCCAAGGTGGCGCTGGCCAAAGGCGCCGAGCTTGCGGGCACGTCCATCTGCTCGGGCGAGGGGGGCATGCTCCCCGACGAGCAGGCTGCCAACAGCCGCTATCTGTACGAATTGGCGTCGGCGCGTTTCGGGTTCTCGATGGACAAGCTGTCGCGGGTCCAGGCCTTCCACTTCAAGGGTGGCCAGGGCGCCAAGACCGGCACTGGAGGCCATCTGCCGAGCGACAAGGTGCGGGGGAAGATCGCCGAGGTCCGAGAGCTCGAGGAGGGCCAACCGGCGATCTCGCCGGCGCGATTCCCGGAATGGGAGGACGAGGACGGTTTCCGCCACTTCGCCGAGGAGGTCCGCGAGGCGACCGGCGGCATCCCGATCGGATTCAAGCTCTCGGCACAGCACATCGAGGACGACCTCGACGCAGCCTTCAGAATCGGCGTCGACTACGTGATCCTCGACGGCCGCGGCGGCGGCACCGGAGCCGCGCCGCTGCTCTTTCGCGACAACATCTCGGTGCCGACCCTGCCGGCCCTCGCTCGCGCGCGCCGCCATTTCGACGAGCGCGGCAAGAGCGGAGAGGTGACGCTGATCGTGACCGGCGGCTTGCGCACCCCTGCCGACTTCGCCAAAGCGATGGCTCTCGGCGCCGACGGTATCGCCCTCTCCAACTCCGCTCTTCAGGCGATCGGCTGCCTCGGGATGCGCGCTTGCCACACCAACAACTGCCCGGTCGGCATCGCGACGCAGAAGCAGCATTTGCGCGATCGGCTGCCGGTCGACGAGGCGGCCGATCGCCTGGCGCGCTTTTTCGGCGCCTCGGTCGAGCTCATGGAGGTCCTTGCTCGGGCGTGCGGGCACACCCACTTGAGCCAGTTTCGAGTCGAGGACCTGACGACCTGGAAACGCGACGTCGCTCACTTGACCGGAGTGCGCTACGGCGGAGCGGTGCCGCTATAGCAACCCCTGAGCCCGCGAGCCGTACCAACGGCTGGAGATCGGTGCAACCGCCAGGATCATGACTCAAGCGCGCCGCTACGTCGAACAGACCAAGACTTTCCTCAAGGACTACACCGAGGGAGCGGACGCGGATCAATTCCGCCGGCTGTTCGATCGCGACGTGGCGGACGCCTACGAAGTGCTGGCGCGCGACCGGGACGAGCGGGAGCCCGAGGACGGACTCGCCCGCTGGCTCCATCGCGCCAAGGTGCTCTTCCTCGGGATGTCGTTCAAGCTTCATCCGACCCGGCGGGTGATCTTCGCGATCTCGCTTCTGCTGGCGCTCGTCGGCATGATCGACACCGATCCGGTGAGCTTCGGAGGCGAAGGCTGGTCGGTCTCGTTCGAGTTCTCGCCGCTCTACTTTCTGGCGAGCATCGCCGGCCTCGTGCTCATCCTCGTCATGGAGCTCGTCGACCGCATTCGCGTCCGCGACGAGCTCGAAGTGGCGCGCCAGCTCCAGCGCGATCTGCTCCCCGACCAGGTGCCCCACGTCGCCGGCTACGACGTCGCGCACTCGTATCGCACTGCCAACACGATCGGCGGGGACTACTACGACCTGCTGCCGACGCCGGACGGCAGGATCGCGGTGGTCATCGGCGACGCCAGCGGCCACGGTATCGCCGCCGGCATCCTGATGGCGATCGCCAACGCCACTCTCAAAACCGCCCTCGACCTCGACCCCGACCCCGAGGCAGTGATGCAGCTGCTCAACCGCGCGCTGTTCAGGACCGGCGATCGCCGCGCTTTCATGACCCTCTTCTACGGCCTCCTCGATCTGGAAGCCGGTGAGCTCGACTACGCGTGCGCCGGACACCCCTTCCCGCTGCTGCGCCGCGCCGGCGGCGAGATCCTAGAGCTCGGAACCGGCCAGTTGCCGCTCGGCATGCGACCGAAGGTGGAGATCGCCCCCGCGCGGGTGCGACTCGAGGAGGGCGATCTACTCCTCCTCTTCAGCGACGGCCTTCCCGAGGCCGTCAACGCCGCCGGCGAAGCGTTCGGCTTCGAGCGACTGCGAACCCTGTTCGCCGACGCCGCCTCACCCCAGCGCATCCACGACCGGGTGCTGATCGCCTTCGACCAGCACCGAGGGACCGAAGCGCTGACCGACGACCTGACCTTGGTCGTCCTCGCCAAGCATTTGGCGACTCCGCCGCCGCCTCCGGCCTAGCCGCTGAGCCGGTGCAAGAAGAAGGCCGGCCACCGGTGCCGGCTCTACCCGCAACGGGTCGGTAGCCGGAGAACCAGTGCCCCCGGCGGGTCGGCCGAAGCGACCCTGCGAGCTAGCTGCGCTCCACCACCATCGCGAAACCGACGGCTCCCGCGGCGCAGACCGTGATCAGACCGCGCCCGAGCCCCCGCCTCGCCAGCTCATTGAGGAGCTGGATCGTCACCCGGCCACCCGTCGCGCCGAACGGATGACCGATCGCGATCGACCCGCCATTGACGTTGAAGCGTTCGAAATCGATGACTCCGAGTGGCTCGTCGCGACCGAGCTCTTCCCGCGCGAACCTCTCCGAGGCGAACGCCTTCAGATTCGAGACGACCTGCGCGGCAAACGCCTCGTGCATCTCGACGAGATCCATGTCGGCCAGACTCAAGCCGGCCGCGTCGAGGGCGGCCGGCGCCGCATAAGCGGGACCTTGGAGCAGCTGCCCCTCGGGATCGAGCGCCGCGTAAGCCCAGGAGCGAATGAACCCGAGCGGTTCGCGACCCTCTTTCTCGGCACGGTCCTCGCTCATCAAGAGCACCGCCGACCCGCCATCGGTGATCGGGCTCGAGTTGCCCGCGGTAAGGGTCCCGTAACGCTTGTCGAACACCGGCCGTAAGGCCGCCAGCGCGTCGAGCGAGCTGTCCTCGCGGATACCGTTGTCGGTCGTCAACGCCCGGTCGTAGCCGGGACGCGGAAAGGTCATCACCACCTGGCCTTCGAACCGACCCTCGGCAGTGGCCGCCGCCGCACGCTGGTGCGACATGAGGGCGATCTCGTCCTGAGAACGGCGCGAAACGTCGTTCTCCTGGGCCATCTGCTCGGCCGACTGGCCCATCGACTTACCGGTGGTGTACTCGGCGATCGCCGGCGGCACCGGTACCAGATCCTTCGGCCTGACCCTGGTCAGCACCCCGAGGCGCAGAGCCAGACTCCTCGCTCTGCTGAACTCGACCAGACGGCGCGCCGCGTTCTTCGAATACTGGATGGGCACGTTCGACAGCGACTCGCCTCCCCCCGCCAGCACCAGATCGGTCTGGCCTGTGAGGATCGCCTCGGCCCCCGAGGTGATGGCGCGGTTTGCCGAGGCGCACGCCAAATTGACCGTCGTGCCGGGGATCGCCTTGGGAAGGCCCGCCCGGAAGACCACCTCGCGGCCGAGGTTCGGCGCGTTGAGAGCGGGCACGACGCAACCGAACACCGAGAGGCCGATCTCCTCGGCCTCGATGTCGTTGCGCTGAACCAACTCCGCCACCGCGACCGCTGCCAGATCGACGACGTCCATTCCCTCGAGATCGGTGCCACCCTTGGCAAATGGCGTCCGGCAGCCGTCGATAATCGCCACCCTGCCGCCCGGACCTTCCTGCTGTCGGCTGGCCAGACGGGCGATCGCCGAGGGCCGATCCGAACCCCGCGTCGCGACGGTGTCGGCGCGATCGGTGATCTCTTCGAGAGCGGTCGCTAGATTCGATGCGGGCAGGCAATGACTCTCATCGCTCATGGGCGGACGGCCTCCTCAGACCTGCGGGAAGGTATCACGGCGCCGACCCTTCGCGATCAGCGACTGCCCCGGCCGACGAGGAATGGCACACTTCCTGCAGCAAACACGCTTCGTCATGCGCCTACCGCACCGCATCGCTACCTCGGTGGCTACCCTGAGTGTCCTCTTGGCGATGCCCGCCGCTCGTCCGAGCGCCGCGCAGACCATCAGCGACGAGAGGCTGTTTGCCCAGAGCTTCGACTTCGCACAAGAGGCGCTGCGCCTCTATGGCGCCCACGACGACGTCGAGCAGCTTCGTCGGGTCACGCAGATGGGTTTCGAGTTGGTCGAGGTGTCCGGATTTCGGGACTATCCGTTCACTTTTCATCTCATCGACATGCCGGTGCCAAACGCCTTCGCGCTACCCGGCGGACAGATCTTCCTCACCCGCGGCATGCTGAGAATGAACCTGACCGACGACGAGTTGGCGAATCTGCTGGGCCACGAGATCGGACACGTCATCGAACGACACGGGATTCGCACCCAGAAGAAGGCCCGGCTGCTCAACGTTCTGGGCCAGGCTCTCGTGATCGGTATCCTCGCCAACGAAGTGACGAACAACCGCGGCGAGGGTCGTAACGATCCCTACTACGACCCCTACTCCGGAAGTGACTCGCAGGCCGCGAGTCGGGTGCAGGGGGCCGCCGCCGCCAGTCTCGTCACCAGCGAGCTGCTGCTGCGGAGCTACAGCCGCGAGTTCGAGGACGAGGCTGATTCCACCGGTCAACGGCTCGCGGCGCTCGCCGGCTACGACCCCGCCGGAACCAGCAATCTGATGAACAAGATGCGGGTTCAGATCCCCCAAACCAAGGAGTATGGTTTCTGGCTCACTCACCCTTTCTTCGACCAGCGCGTGCAGAACGCGGAGGTTCGGCGGGCCAATCTGACGACAGCGGCTACGGCTCCCGACACCGGACGCCTACGCGCCAACACCCAGAGGATCCTACTCGACTGGGCCGCGTCCGCGGAGCTCGATGAAGACGCTCTCGAGTATGCCCGCACGGTTGCGTTGCACACCTGGCCGATCGGCGAAACCGCCGACGGCATCCGCCTCGCCAAGCTCCACGAGCTGCGCGACACGGAGAGCGAACTGGCTGCTCTCGCCCGAGACTACACGCGCCTGATCGAAACCTACGAGCGGGAGATCGCGGACCTCGACAAGCTCTCGCCCGCGAGCGACCTCATCCAGGCTCTGCGGCGCGAGGCTCTCGAGTTCGCGCGACGGCGCGGCGAGCTCTATCCGCGGGCCGTGGAGGTGCTCGAGGGTCGAGTCTACGAGACCGGTTTTCTCGAGACTTTCATCAGCAACTACCCGGAGAGCGAGCTGGCGCCGCAAGTGGCCCTCGAGCTTGGCGAAGCCTACAGCCGGCTGTCACGCCAGGCCGAGGCCGTCAGCCGTTTCCTGTACGCCTGGGAAGTCGGTCCCGAGACCGAGCAGGGGCGGCGCGCCCATCGCGGCCTACTCGTTCTCGCCGGCAGACTCGAGAGTCTCGCCGCCCTGGAGCGGCTCGCCTCGGAGTCGGACAGCGAAGTCGCGCGGCGTGCCCGTGCGCGCCTCGGGCAGCTCGCGCCGAGCTTCAGCGAGGTCGAGACCGGCGCCGCTTACCTGGACGCATACCCGGAAGGCCCGCACGCCGAGAGCGTCACGGCCCGACTCAATCACCTGGCCGACGATCTCTACGGCGAGGTCGTGCTCTATCAGACCGTCGGAGATGCTGCCAAGGCGGTTACCGGGATCCAGCGGATCCTCACTCATGCGCCCTTCTCGCCGGCCGCCGATCGTCTGCGCCGGCGCATGGTTCTCGAGAGCTAGCGCAAGTCCGGGACGGTGCCCTCGTCCCTTTGCGCGTGACTTTTCCGAACTCGGGCGGTCCATACCCGAGAGAGCTGCCGCCGACTTCCTGCCGGCGGTCGGACGATCCCTTAATCGGAGGAACCAAGTCTTGACTCATGGAAGAACTGGACTCGCGACGGCAATCCTGGTCGCCGTCTCACTTGCCGCAGCACCCGCCAACGCCGAGGATGAGGAGAAGGAGCTCGGCTGGGCCAAGAGCGTCGACTTCAGTCTCGTGTCGACGAGCGGCAACTCGGAAACCGAAACCCTCGGCCTGAGCGCCGCTTTCGTCAAGACGATGGAAGACTCCACCCTAACTCTCGCGGCCCACGGCCTGCGTGCCGAATCGACCTCCACCAGCCGCGCGGCAATCGGCCCGTCGCCCGCCGACTTCACGATCGCGGAGACTTCGACGAGTCTTCTCACCGCCGAGAACTACTCCTTCGGCACTCGCTTCGACAAGCTGATCTCCGAGTCCTTCTTCTGGTACGCACGTCTGACTTGGGAGAAGAACGAGTTCGCAGGCTTCAGCGAGCGCATCACCGGCGTTGGTGGCGTCGGCAACATCTGGTGGGCCGACGACAGCTCGCGCTTTCGCACCGACTACGGCCTGACCTACACGACCCAAGATGACCTGGTACCGACTCCCGGGGTCGACGACGCCTTCCTCGGCGCGCGCCTTGCCTGGGACTACTGGCGCCAGCTCACCGGCTCGGCCGAGTTCGGAAGCGTCTTGATTCTCGACCAGAACCTCGACGAGGGCGAGGACCTGCGGGGTGATTTCACCAACTGGGTCTCGGTGTCGATCAGCTCCAGGCTGGCTCTCAAGGTCAGCTTGCAGGCGCTCTACGACAACCTGCCGGCGCTCGGTGCACTACCGCTCGAGTTTCCGGCCGGCACCCTCACCGGTGACACCGTGCTCTTCGAGCTCGACGACACCGACACGATTCTGACCACTGCGCTCGTCGTGAGCTTCTAGACGCCATCACTCACCCCACTCCGGCGATCTGCCCGCGCCTGCTGCGTTTCGCTCGAGGCGGAGTGAGAGAGGCTCGCGGTTGCCGCAACCGCAACTTCCAGCTCCGCGGAAGGCCGATCGGTATCGAGCCGATCGGCCGTTCTCGTCAGTCGACGAACCGATCGCGTTCGCCGGGGCCGGGGATCCGGCAGGCATCGAGGCGTCCGAACCAGGCAAGCCGCCGCCGCGCGACGAAGTCGTAGACGGCGTCTCTCGCGACGCGCGGCACCACCGACAGCCACGAGAGCAACCGCCATCCGCCACCGATCGCGTCGAGAGCGGCCAGAGCGCCGCTCGACTTCACGAGCAGCTGCTCGGTCTCGGCCCCATAGTCGCGGACGAACAGAAGCGAATCGAGCTCGTCCGGAACGGCGAGCCGCGCCCGGATCTCAGCCGCCGTCGATCCTTGAAGCGTTGCAAACGAAAGCACGCGACCGCGATCGTGGCGCAGTAGGAACTGCACGGCTCGGTCGCAAAGCCCACACGGTCCGTCGTAAAGCACGAGGTGCCGGCCACGCGTCGACGGTCGTGGCGCCAACCAGCTCACGGGTCGCGAGGCCGGCTCAGTTGACCGGGACCTCGCCGGCGATCGAACCCGGCCTCGGAGGGTCGGGCAGCACGCTCATGAAGGTCTTCGCTTCCGCGGGAAGCGTCGGGACCTGGTGCTCGAAGAGGATCTCCTCGGGCCAGATCCGGCTGCCGTAATACCCCTCGATCCAACGCTGGTAGACCGACAGCTGCGCACCCTCGATCGAGATGCCCGCGAAGATCCCACGCGAGCGCGCGTAGGCATAGACCTCTGCATTGAAAAGGAGGTCGGTCCCCGCCTCGGCCGACCGACCGACCGGACCCGCCGCCACCGTGACGTCGCCGCCGAGGATGAACTTTGACCGCATCATCGACCGTGCACCTTTCTCCGACATGAAGAACAGCACGAGATCGGTTACCTGCGCCCCGGCCTGGAGGCCGAAGCTGCCGCCCGTTATCTTGACGAAGGCGGGCGGACTCCAGGAGCCCTCGTCATTGCGGCAGCTCATCACCCCGTGACCCCGGCGCCCTCCCCAGACGAAGGCACCCTTGACGACCTTGGGGAGCACCGCGATGCACCGCGCGTCCACGATCAATCGTTCGGGGATGCTCCGATCCTCGAGCTCGAAGAGACGCAGGAAGGCCTCGCGCGAAGCTTCCAGCTTCTGTACGTAGCGGTCCGCGGCTTCGACGGGGGTCGGCGCGAAGAGGGCGCCTGCAACCAGTCCGAGCAGGATGATTCGAATCATGAGGGGCTCCTGTTCTCGTTCTCTCGGGGTACGGGATCAACCGAAGGCAAGGCCACCATAACCAATCGCGGCCTACGCCGACAGCTCGGCGGCCGTGAACTCGTAACGCGCGGCGCAAAAGGAGCATTCCGCCCGGCAGACTCCGTCGTCTTCGAGCAGCGAGTCGAGCTCTCGACGGGCAAGCGCCGTCAGCTGGGCTCCGAGGCGCTCACGGCTGCATCCGCACCGGTAAGCGAGCGGACGATCTTCGAGCAGCTCGACGTCGAAGCCTTCGAGCACCGTGCGCTCGAGAGCGGCGAGCCCACCGGTGGCCAGGGTGCTGCTGACTCCCTCCAGACCCCGCAGGTTGCCCTCGAGCCGCTCGACATCTTCTTCAGGGGTGCCCGGCAGCGCCTCGACGATCAGGCCTCCGGCGGCGGCGATGCCGGTCGTGGCGGGCAGTACTCCGACGAGCACGGCGGAACGAATCTGCTCGCTCTGCTCGAGGTAGTGGGCCAGATCGAGCCCGATCTCACTCGTAACCAGCGTCACTTCGCTGGCGTAACGGCGGCCTTCACTCTCGCGGGTCACCCGTAGCGAGCCGTTCCCGATCCATGGGGCGAGGCTCATCGAGCCATCTTCCGGCGTCACGAGCCGGGGGTTGCCGACCATTCCGCGGACCCCGCCGCCGGTTTCGGCCTCGGCGACGACCCTGCCCAGCGGCCCGTCACCGGCGATCTCGAGGGTTACTCGGGAGGGCACCTTGAGGGCGATCCGGCGCAGCAGCGCCGCGCCGCTCAATGCCCGGCCGAGGGCGACCGCGGAAAGCGGTGAAAGATCGAGTCGCCGCCTCGCCTCATCGAGAGGCAGCGCGAGATCGACGACCACCCAGCGCAGCGCGCCACGACCCGCGAGGCCGCTGAGAAGCCGCCCGCCGCCGGCCTCGGCCGCGGTCGCCGCCTCGGGGGTCTCCTCGTACGCTCCGATGTTCTCGCTCACGGCCGGGACTCTAGCAGCCCGTTACCGCGCCCGTTCCCGACGCCGTTATACTGCCCGGTCAACCGCTGAGGAGCCCTCATGGCCGATACCCAGACCCGTATCCTGCTCGCCGAGCGCCCCCAAGGACTCCCCGGCGAGGACACGTTCAGCGTCGTCAGCGGCCCGATCCCGCTCCCCGGCCCCGGCGAGGTGCTGGCGCGCACGTTGCTCTTGTCGCTCGACCCGGCGATGCGAGGGTGGATGGACGACCGGCCCTCGTACGTCCCCCCGGTGGAGCTCGGCGCCGTGATGCGCAGTCTCGCCGTCGGCGAGGTGGTGCGCTCCGAGAACCCTGCCTTCGCTCCTGGGCAGCGAGTCGCGGGACTACTCGGCTGGCAGGAGTACGCGGCGCTGCCGGCCGAGGAGCTCACGCCGATTCCCGACGGTGTCGACTTACCGCTCGCCCTCGGCCCGCTCGGCATGACCGGAATGACCGCCTATTTCGGGCTCCTGGAGGTGGGCCGTCCGCGGACCGGCGAGACCGTCCTGGTGAGCGGCGCGGCCGGCGCCGTCGGCTCCCTCGTCGGCCAGCTCGCCAAGATCCGGGACTGCCGAGTCGTCGGCATCGCCGGCAGCGACGAGAAAGGCCGCTGGCTGATCGACGAGCTCGGCTTCGACGCCGCCGTCAACTACAAGACCACCGAGAATCTCCACGCCGCTCTCAGAGCGGCGTGCCCCGACGGTGTCGACGTCTACTTCGACAACGTCGGCGGCGAGACCCTCGACATCGCCCTACGCCTCCTCAACCGCGGCGCCCGGGTGCCGATCTGCGGGGCGATCTCCGGCTACAACGCCACCGAGCCGCCGCCGGGGCCGGCGAGCTATCTCTCCCTGCTCGTCAACCGGGCGCGGATGGAGGGGTTCATCGTCTTGGACTACGCCGACCGCTACGGAGAGGCGGTCGAGGCGATCTCGCGGTGGATCGCCGAAGGCAAGATCCAGGCGCGCTTCGACATCGTCCAAGGCCTCGAGAACGCACCGGCAGCGCTGCTCAAGCTCTTCGATGGGTCGAACCGCGGCAAGCTGATGGTTCGGGTCACGGAACGGTAACCGACCAGGCGCTCGTGTCGCCCGACTCGAACCCGTCCGCGAAGATCGGTCGGCTGACGATATCGAGAAACTGTGCGCTGACAGCACCGAAGGTGCCGCTCGAATCCTGGCCGCGCGCGAAGAGCAGGTGGCGACCCGGTTCGAGCGCCGTGGTGTCGAGCTCGACCTCGACCGCTTCCACGGTCGAGTCGAACGTGCCGTCGGAGGCGATCATCGCGATCGGCGTGCCCCCGTTCCATGGCGGCACGTCGAAGTAAGCCTCGGCAGCGGCAATCGGCTGGGTCGGCTCGGACGGAGTGTTGTAGCGGGTGTCGTCGACGGTGGCGGTGAGCGTCACCGGCTCACCGGGTTCCACGGTGCTCGCGGAAAGCGTCGGATCGACGGTATCGGGTCCGCTCGGAGTCACGTAAGGGGCCCGGACGTTCTTGGCGATGTGATGGAGCGCCGCCAGGTTGCCCGGGAGGATCGTGGTTTCGAAGTCTTCACACTCTTGGAAGAAGTCAGTTCCCAGCTCGACGGTATAGCCGGGGACACCGAGCCGGCCGTAGGCGTAGTCCTTGGTCGCTCCGTCGACGGTGCCGAGGCTACCGAGAATGGCCTCATAACCCGGGAAGAAGGTGTACTTACGAGCGAGAGTGAGGATCTCCGGACCGTTGGGGGGGTCGGTCGTGGTGAAGCCCCACGACGAGAGCATGATCTCGCCAAAAGCATGGAAGTCGAGAAAGAGCCCCTCGGAATCGTCCGGCGCGGGCGTGGTGAGGTCGTCCGGCCGCTGGTCCGGGAAGATCGCGTCCATGTAGTCCATGACGACGATGCTCTCTGGCTCGGAGCGGGCCGACGGACCGTGGAAACTGAACGAACAGGGATCGCTGCTCGAGCCGCCGCAACAGTCCCATTGGAAATCAAAATTGCGGTTCAGGTCGACGCCCCGGTCGTTCGTATCGACGCAGAAGTCGTTGTCGGCATTCTTGCGCCAGGAAAGCCCGGTCTCCGCACGCTTGCGCCCGTCCGGATTGGTCTGGACTACGAGGTGGATCTCGTGATGGTCGAGCAGCCAAGTGGTGTCCGGATCGTTCCCGTAGCCGGCGACCAGCTCCTCGGCGAAGCGGGTGACGAGCTCCGCCGTGGTGTATTCGCGAGCGTGGATGGCTCCGAGCGCCAGCAGATCGGGCTTCGGCCCCGGCACTCCCGAGTTGGTGAGTCGAAGCACCCGGAGGTCGTAGCCCGGACCGCCGTGGCCGGGAAACAGTTTCTCCCAGCTGTCTCCGAGATCGATCCAGGTCGCCAGCGTCGGATTCTGTGCGGCGAGCGCCGCGCCGGTGGCGAGGGTCTCCTCGACAGTCCGGTAGCACTCGAACCCGGGGATCTGGGAGAGGCTCTCGGCGCCTGCGTCGAACTGCGCCTGGACCCACCGCACCAGTCGGGTCAGCTCGGCATCGACCTCGATCCGAAGGCCTACCCCCAGCAGGCGATCGCGCTCTTCCGGATCGTCGACGTGAATCCGGACGAAACCGCCATCCCGGTCGAATCCGACATGGTCGAAGTACGAGGCGATCTCGCGAAGGGACTCGGGCGTCCAGTCGTAGGCTCTGAAGACCCACGGACCTTGATCGAAAGCGGAGAATTCAGACCCGGCTTCGCCCACGATCTCCACGCCGCTCGTCGCTACCGGCGCCAGCAGCGCGAGAACCGCGCACCCGATCGTCGGCAAGCGCTTCATCGGACGAGAAGGATACGCTCGTTGACGGGGTAGAGCCACTCGATCCCCCGCTCGGTCAGAACCGCGTCGTCCTCGAGGGGGACGCGGAGCTTCTTGCCGCCCCACTCGGGAATCGCCGTGTAGGCGAAGAGCTCCACCGACAGCAGGTTGCTGGGCTGCAGAGTGAATTCCAACCGCACTGGGTTGAAGAAGGCGATCGACGGACCGCTGCCGTGACCCGAGTTGCCGACCGAGTGGCAGCCGATGGCGACATCGGTGGTCGCCGGATCCTCGGTCGGCTGGTTGAAGTCGATCGGTACGAAGCCAGCGGCCGCCAGCGATGCATACACGTATCTCTCGGCCTCGGCGGCGGTGACACCTGCTCGGATCGCACCCTTGACGACGGCGCGAGCCTCGCGGGCCCGGTCGAAGGCGTGCCGGATCGACTCCGGCACCGCCGTTTCCCCGTCGCGCAGCACGTAAGCGAGCCGCTTCATGTCGGTGTAGAGGTTTAGAAATCCGACGCCCCAGTCGATCATCAGGACGTCGCCTCGCTGGATGATGCGCTCGTCGGAGATCGCCTCGATGCCGTCGGGACCGGTGACGTAGATCGAAGGCATGCCGAAAGAGGACTCGAGCCCCTGTTCGAGGAGCCGGTCTTGAAGCCACCACGCCACGTCCTC